>CAJXNT010000012.1 GCA_913057225.1 uncultured Mycoplasmatota bacterium | reverse complement strand
AGTGATCATGTCGGATTATTAGCGGGCGGGTGGACGACCTTTTGGCAAGGCAATCCCAACGCGGATATCGGGGTGGGGACTTCGATTTTAGACGGATTAGAGCCCTACGGCGATCTCACCGATGATTACGAAGACGCCGACACTGTGATCCTTGCTTTTTCAGAAATCTCCTATTCTGAAGGGGTCGGCGATACCATGCAACCGACTCTGACCGGAGGTCTTTCGCATCCGGAGAATCAAGCGGCATTAGACCTGGCACGACGCGCCAAAGATGATGGTAAAACCGTCATTGGCCTGATGGTCAGTGGAAGGCCCTTGGTCTTAGGCAGTGCCCCAGAGGCCATGGACGCGCTCGTTGCGATGTTCTTGCCGGGCCCCGAAGGCGGTCAAGCCATCGCGGAACTTTTATATGGTGAGGCTCCATTTACGGGGAAGTTATCGTTTTACTGGCCGAATGATTTGATTGATCTGGATGTGGAAAGTCTCGAAGACAACCACCGATATCCCATCGGCTATGGTTTAGAAACTGAATGAAAAAAAGATCTCCGAATTCGGAGATCTTTTCATTAGGTGAGCTTGGCACGGAGTTTGGTGGAAACATATTCAATGATCAAGACAACGGGAATGATGCCCCAAAGCGCGACGGCCACAATCCCAAAGTTAAAGGATCCTAAGGCATCAATCAAGGTAAAGCCGATGCCACCCGCCCCAACGAGCCCTAAGATGGTGGCGTTTCGGACGTTGATTTCAAAGCGGTAGATGCCAACACTTAAGAAGTTCGCGGTAAGCTGCGGTAAGATGCCGTAGCGAATCTTTTGAAGCGCGGTGGCCCCCGTGGAATCTAAGGCTTCTAAAATCCCTTTATCGATGTCTTCGATGACTTCAATGTAGAGTTTTGAAATCATCCCAATTGAGGAGATGGCAATGGCGAGAACGCCGGCCATTGGGCCCCCTTGAACCCGGATGAAGACAATTCCCCAAATAAAGATGGGAACGGTCCGAATCATTGTGATCACGGTGGCGCCAATCAGGGATCTTTTCTCCCCAACGATGTTTTTACTGGAAAGAAACGCAAAGGGAATCGAAATGATGGCCCCGATTAAGGTCCCAATGAACGCAATCATGATGGTTTCTAACATTAAATAGGGAATGGCAAAGCGTTCAAAGGAGAACAGATATTTCGCAAGGACCGGATTATCCGGATTGGAATCGGGCCAGACAAAGTAGCGGGCGATGTTTCTTACCACCACGGTGCCTTGTTCATTGACGCCTTGGAAATTAATGGCGGAAGCACTCCACCATGTCATCGCGATTAAGAAGAGTAAGATGAGTGAATTGCGAATCCAATGCTTGGGTTCTTGATTCAGCGTTTTTTGCACATTTTCGGTCATTATGCCAGCCTCCTTCTTAAGAGTCTGGAGGTGTTTTCAATGATCACAACCGTCACAAAAATAAACAGTAAGATGACAATGGTACGGTCATTATGCGAGAGGTTTTTCATGGCGTTATCCAGAATAAAGCCAATGCCCCCGGCGCCGACATAACCGAGGATGGCCGCGTAGCGAATGTTGATTTCAAAGGCATAAAGGGATAAAGAATAAAAAATCGGTCTCACTTCCGGCATCAGGGCGCTGAGGAATGATTTGAGTTTGGTCGCACCCGTCGATTCAATCGCATGATACGCTTGCATATCTAAGGTTTCAATGCGCTCATAAAGCATTTTGGCCACGATGCTAAAAGTAAAGACGGCAATGGCAATCGTCCCCGGCAATGCGCCCAAGAAAAAGACCAAGCGGAAAAAGACCGCATAGATAAGAATGGGCAACGTTCTTAAAACCGCCAGAAGCGTCCGCACCCCGTTGACCACCCATTTATTCTTGGTCAAGTTTTGACTGGCCAGATACGCCGCCGGAAGTGCGAGTAACGAGCCAATCAGGGTCCCTAAAAAGGACATCTGAACAGTTTCAAAAATGGGGTCAATGACATACGTCCAGTACGCCCAATCCACGGGGAAAAAGCGTTTGACAATGCCCCAAGGGCCAAGCTGGAAATTAAAGAGCCGCGTGAATAAGACAACAAGCGAAAAGTCCGTCACCTGAGCGGCGATGAATGTCATCAGCGTAAAGCCAATGAGGATGTACGGCAAGATGGGTTTGGGCGGGAGGACTTCGGTGCCCGCCCCTGTGATGATGGGACTTGGGATAAAGATTTCTTTCAGTTTTGCCAAGCGTTTCATCAGACGATTTCCTTGGGGGCTTCGGCTAAGATATCATCGTCGGTGATTTCTCGGCCGTACACCTCTTTAAGAATCGCATTGGTGATTTGACTTGAAGGTCCGTCAAAGACAATGCGCCCTTCTCTGATCCCAATGACCCGGTCGGCATAATTTAACGCCATGTCCACATGGTGCATGTTCGCAATGACGGTGATGTTAAATTCTTCATTGATGGTTTTAAAATCGCTCATCACTTGATTCGCCGTGACGGGATCTAAACTGGCCACAGGTTCATCGGCTAAGATGATTTTTGGATCTTGCGTGAGCGTTCGAGCCAGCGCGACCCGCTGTTGTTGACCGCCTGATAATTGGTCGGCCCGTGTGTAGGCTTTATCGAGTATCCCAAGTTTTTCCAGTGCCGTTAAAGCGGCGACTTTATCGGTTTTGTTGTAAAGACCTAAAAAACTTCTGAGCGGCGAGAGTTCGGCCACTTTGGCCGCCAACACATTCTTAATCACCGATGTCCGCATGATGAGATTGAACGATTGAAAAATCATGCCGATTTCGCGGCGAAATTTCCGAAGTTTGTCGCCTTTTAAGGATTCATCCACAGGCACTTCATTGACCACCAATTCGCCCGATGTGATCGGGTGCATTTTATTGACCAATCGAATGAGGGTCGATTTGCCGGCCCCGGAAAGGCCAATGATGGCAATGAATTCTCCTTGCTCAATGGTTAGGTCCACATTTTTTAATGCTTCTACTCCGTTAGGGTAGGTTTTTCCAACGTCTTTAAATTGAATCACACCATGTCCTCCTGAAGGTTAAAAAAAGGGCTTGTCGATGACAAGCCCTTTAATGCGATGACTTATTCACCCGCAATTTCAGCAGCAGTACGTGCTGCATCATAATCGGAATCTGAGACTTCGGTATATCCTTGGTGAGAATATACGCTCATAACGTCTTGTCCGGCTTGCGTTTCGGCGATGTTTAAGAATGCTTGTTTAATCGCATCAATGAGATCTTGGTCCATGTTGAGTGTGGACACTGAAATGGTATCGTTCATGATGTTGGATGTAACCCCAACAACATTGGTTTCTGCCCAAATGGAAGCCGAGCGACCATAATCGCCTTCCCACTCATCGGCATAGTCACGGCGCGCATCGGCATAGAATGTACCGACATCGCATGTGCCTGTGGCTAAACTGGAGGCAGTATCGCCATATCCACCGGTGGTGGTGACAGATCCTTCGATGTCATCAAAGGTTTTTCCAAAGTTATCAAGCAACCAAACGGCAGGATAAATGTAACCGGATGATGACGTGGCGGAGCGGACACACCAGTTCAAGTCTTTCACATCTTCCCAGGCGAGTTCAGCTCCGGAATTGACGGTGGCGGATACCGCTTGACCCGCTTCACTGGGGCCTGCAATGATCAATCCTTTATAATAAGCCACTTGGTATTCTGGGTCGCCCGTTGTGGCTTCACCATCATTCCAAGCTGCAGCATCGGCCGCATCTTTGGAAAGACCCGCACGCGTTGCGGCGAGCAACACTTCAATGGGGCTACCATCTAAATCTTTATACGCAACGTATGTACCTCCAGGTAAGAAAGCAATGTCTCCGGTTCCGGCGATCAAGGCTTCCCCAGCGGCCTCATAGGTTGAGGATACAAGAATTTCTACTCCACCGACTTCAAATCCAAGTTCAGCCAACTCATTTTTGAGGAGGTCTGAAAGGGGTTCGGTGACTTCTAAAATCTCATCGGCAGGACGCGATGGGACAAAATACACGTTGAGGGTTTGATCGGCGTACCCAGCGCCGCCCCCACATGCTGCAAGCACAAACACACTGAGTAATAAGGTCAATGCTAAAAATGCTTTTTTCATGGGATCTCCTTTAAAAAATTTATTCTACATTTTAGTATACTTAAAGGCCTTCATTTTCTCAATGAAATTTTGCGTAAAAGTTCGTTAAAACAACAAATACTTCATGGCTTGCAAGAATCGTTTATTCATGAGCGCAATCAAGCCCTTCATTTTACGGAGCGTGAGCACGCCGTTTGACATGCTGATAAGCTGTCTTAACGGCATCTCACGGACCATGTTTTCAAACATCATTTTGAGCGTTTCATCGTAATCCCCTACGAACATCGTCGCCATCTCTTTTTGTATCTTTTGATACATTTTTTTCCCAATGTATGTGGTCGAGATGTCATTCAACGTGGAATTGAGTGTGTACGGTTTCACTGGGATTTCTTTTGGGATGGATTTGCCGTAAAGTGCTTCAAACAAATTCTTATTTTCTCCCTCTGTTTTTTCAAATGTCTCACCGGGTAAGGACACGGTGACGGACTGTTTAATGTCAGCCGAAGACGCGCCAATGTGTAATTCTACATCTCCTTTTTCTAAGACGGAAGTGCCTTGATGGGTGACCTTAAATCGCTCAAAGGGGATGTCAAGCGTGAGGGTTTGAGTCTCCCTAGCCTTAAGAAAGACTTTGTGATAGGCCGTTAAGAATTGGGTAGACCGGATGAGATTGGACGTGCGGTAATGTCCATAGACTTGAACGACTTCAGCCCCCGCAATCTCAGATGTATTTTCAAGGGTCAGCGTCAATTGAACTGAATTCTCACCCACTTGAGCGTCCACGTCTATATAGGCAAACGAAGAGTAAGAGAGCCCATGGCCAAATGGGAATAAAACGGGAAGGTTTAACCGGTGCACCGCGCGGTAACCTATATCTAAACTTTCTTGATACACCACTTGTTTAAGTCCCCCGGGGAAAGCGTCATCCACCGGGAAATCATCCATGGCCCGGGGGAAGGTTTCGGCGAGTTTTCCTGATGGATTCACCGTCCCTGTGATGATATCTGCGATGGCTTCGCCCACGCCTTCTCCGCCTAAGTAGGCTTCTAAGACGGCGGGAACTTGGTCGATCCACGGCATGACCACGGGCGAACCGTTCATGAGGACCACCGTTAACGATGAATGAGCCGATAAGCGTTCCACCAAAGCGTTTTGATTGGGAGGCAAATTCAGATGGGTTCGGTCGTAGCCCTCACTCTCATAGCTATCAGGAAGACCGATGATTAAAACCACGTGATCAGCTTTTTCAGCCACCTTCAGAGCGTCTTGTTCCAAGGCATCATTCCGTGCATCAGAATGGATGTCATACCCATCGGCATAGCTTAGATGCTCGCCATAGATGGCTTTAAAAGCGTCCAAGGGAGACACTAAGTGTTTGGGGTTGATGTGCGATGAGCCGCCCCCTTGATACCGTGGCGTTTTCGCAAACGCCCCAATCAGCGCGACGGATGATTCTTTTGAAAGGGGTAAAACATCTTCATTTTTAAGCAGCACCATCCCTTCCGATGCCGCTTTAACAGCCACCTTATGAGGGTCGATGGTTTTGATGGAGGGTTTTTTCTGATGCGCTTTTTTGACCAATTCGAGGACTTCTAAGACGCGCGCATCGAGGGTGGCTTCATCGAGGGTGTTATCTAAAGCATTGAGGACGTCTTGATCGTGCATCCCACCACTGGAGGGCATTTCTAAAGATAAGCCCGCTTGGGCGGCTTTCACGCGATCATTGACCGCGCCCCAGTCGGAGACAATCGCCCCGTCATAGCCCCATGCATTTTTTAAAGTATCGGTGAGTAATGCTTTGTGTTCGGTGACAAAGGTGCCGTTGACTTTGTTGTAAGCGGCCATGACCGTCCAAGGGTTTCCTTCTTTCACCGCAATTTCAAAGGCTTTTAGATAAATGTCATTGAGTGTGGTGTCATCAATGATGGCATCGGTGACCATGCGTCTTGTTTCTTGATTGTTGGCCACGTAATGTTTCAAACTGGTGCCGACACCTCTCGATTGCACCCCGCGGATGAGGGCGGCCCCAAGTTTTCCAGCAACTAAAGGGTCTTCTGAAAAGTATTCAAAATTACGCCCGTTGTAAGGATGCCGTTTGAGGTTGATGCCAGGGCCTAAAATCATGTCGACGTCTTGCTCTAAGGCTTCGTTGCCCATGGCTTCTCCGACCTCTTCAATTAAGGCATCATCCCACGTACTGCCCATTAAGACTGCGGATGGATAACAAGTGGCAGGGTTGGCTTTGGCCACACCCCCTGCAAGTTCAGGGGCTTGTTTTCTTAGGCCATGGGGCCCATCGGCCATGAACATCGACGGCACGCCTTTGGCGTCAATGGCTTCGGTTTCCCACATGTTTTGGCCCGATAAAAGCCTCACTTTTTCTTCACGCGAGAGTGTGTTTAAAATGGCTTTAGGCGATTTCATAACGCCTCCTCATAGTGAATGGATTGGATGATCATTTCTTGGGGGAAATCCTCATCGAAGACCTCACCGCCCAGCATGCCGCCAACGGCGACATTCATCACCAGATGAAACGGATGGTGAAAGGGCCACCCCGCATCGTCGGTGTCCCGGCCATGTTCGCCTTTTTTAAAGGTATGAACAAGTGATCCGTCGATGGATAACCCTATGGATTCTTTTTGCCAGGTTAAGGTGTAGGTGTGAAACCCTTCAGGCGTCATCGGATGCGCGTGATGATAATGCCCATCTTTGCGGTGATTATAGGTCGATGTATGCAGCGAAAATAGGACTTGATCGGGGTAATGGCCGCGGTATTCCACGATGTCAATCTCCCCTGAATGCGGCCAACCGCCAAACGGCTGGGTATCTGAAAGCATCCATAACGCTGGCCACGCCCCGCGGCCTTTGGGTAACTTGGCCGTAATGGAAAGCGTGCCATAAAGAAAAGTCCACTTGCCTTCTGTGGTAATCCGGGCACTTTCATATCGGCCGTTTTTTTTAAGCGCTTTGATGTGCAGGCCTTGGTCCGTGAAAAAAAGCGTATCCAAAGAATCGGTATACGCTTGGACTTCTCGGTTGAACCATGTGTCGCCCGTTTCGACGTTAAAAAGATCGCGCGGTAAGGTGTTTAATTGTCTAAAATCGAGGGATTTATTCATCGTAAGACCTTCGTGGTTTCTCCAGTAATTAAATAGGTGTCAATGGAAATGGTTTCACCGCGTTTATCGCGGGCTTTGGCATCAATCATCTGCAAAATGTTATGGGCTGCAATGGCTCCGATTTTGCGGGAATCTTGACGGATGGTGGTGAGTCTGGGATGAATGATTTGACCCAGTTCAATGCCATCAAAGCCGACCACTGATATGTCATCGGGCACTTTTTTCCCCGCTTCTCGAATCGCTTGCATGGCCCCAATGGCCATCATGTCTGAAGCCGCAAAAATGGCCGTGGGTAGATCTTCAAGTTTTAAGAGTTTTTGCATGGCTTGATAGCCATCTTCTTTAGAAAACAGCGGTCCTTCGACCATGTATTGGGTGGGCACATGGAGGCCGAGTTCACGCATCACATCGAGGAAGATATCTTTACGCTGCCCGCCGATATAGGTCCGGTCAGATCCATGAATGTTCGCGATTTTACGGTGACCGAGGTCCACGAGATATTTAATCGCCTGCATGATGCCGGTTTTATTGTTGCTGGTGATGTTTAGAATGTCAGATTGTTCAAAATCCAAGGTGACCATGGGCAGTTTCGACCGGTATAAATCGACCAGTTCAACGCTGTTAAAATCGGTGCACAGCACAAACACCCCTTCCACTTGTTTTCTTAAGGAGTGTTGGAGATACGACCCATCTTTTCCATTCATCGACTTGGATAAAAACATGATGTCATAGCCTTCATGTTCCACCACGCTTTTGAAGCTTTCTAAAATCCGTGAAAAAAGCGGATGTTGAAGGCCCATGCCGGTGATTTCATCGAACACGATGCCGATTGTATACGATTTTTGGGTGATGAGACTGCGGGCCGACGCATTGGGAATATATTCCATTTCGGCGGCCAGTTTTAAGATTTTGTCTTTCGTTTTTTGAGAGATGTCCGAATAATCGTTGAGGGCTTTGGAGACGGTGGTCACCGAAAAGCCCGACATCTTGGATAAGTCTTTGATGGTTACCATGAGGGCCTCACTTAATTGAAAGTTTATTCTGTCGACACGGTGGTCGTGAAAGGCTCAGACGTTTGATCTTTAAAATCTTTGGTGATGATGGTGATTTCGTATTCCGTGTTGGGATCTAGGCGTTCAATGAAAATGCCATTGACCGATGTGGTTTCATAAAGCATGCCGTTGACAAAGACATCATAATCTTTGACGGCCACATCATCGGTGGCTTTGTCCCAACCAAATTGCAACGTAGTTTCCGTTTTCTTTAAGAGTTCGACCTCCGTGACGGTGCTTGGGGGTCTTTGATCCATGCCCGCATAATCTTTTTGATAGACCCGGACATAATCCACTTGCATGGTTTGCGGGAAGATCGATTCATCCACGCCTAAAGCGCCGCCCCAGGTCCCGCCAATGGCGAGGTTCATGATCAAGTGAAACGGTTGATCAAAGGGCCAGGCATCGGTGTTTTTCACGTCGATGTTGGCGTTCGGGTTATAGCCAAAATAGGCAAATAAGATGTCATCTACAAATAGATCAATGCGGCCGGGTTCCCACACCATTTCATAAATGTGAAATTCTTCTTCCACGGTTTCCACCCGGCGTTCAAACGTGAGTTGCGTGCCAATCATGTGATTGTACGCACCCGTATGAATGGACCCGTGAATCGTATTGGGTTGATAGCCCACATATTCCATGATATCAATTTCACCGCTGTCGGGCCATCCCCCATAGCGCCACTCCGTGGGCAGCATCCAAAGCGCTGGCCAGGTTCCCCGGCCTTCGGGCATTTTGGCGCGAATGACCACGCGCCCATACGTCATGTCCATGAAATACTTAGAAACGAGGCGAGCCGAGGTATAATCCCGGCCACCCATGCGTTCTTCCATGGCCCGGATATTTAAGACGCCGTCTTCCACAAAGGCATTATCGATGTCGGCCCGGGTGTAATACTGAAGCTCTTGATTGCCCCAGCCCGATCCACCCACATCATAGCCCCATTTATCGGCGGCGGGAATGCCTTCATAGTCAAATTCATCGCACCAAATCGGTTGGTAATCCCCAATGTTTTCTAAGTGCACGCAGTCTTCATCGACCAACGAGCGGTCGTCAAAGACGGGTTCTTCTGGGGTTTCACTGCAGGCACTGAGGACGAACAGTAAAGGGAGTAAAGTCAGTATTTTTTTCATGTTATTCTCCTGTGATCCCGGTGCGATCGATGGATTCAACGAAGTAGCGTTGGGTAAAGAAATAAAGGATGAGTAACGGCAGTAAGGTGAGGATGTTGCCGGCGAGTTTCACCGCTTGCATCCGTTCTCTGGCGGGGGAGCCTTCGGGGTAGATGCTGGTGAAATTCGAGATGTATTGATCAATTCTTAAGGGGAGGCTGAGTAAATCAGAGCCTCTTAAATAAAGGCCCGATAAATACGTTTCGTTGTAGTACCAGACAAAGCTGAATAAAAAGACAATGATGATCGAAGGAATCGCCAGCGGTAAAATAATCCGGATAAAGATCGTGAACGCATTGGCCCCATCCAGTTCAGCCGATTCAATCAAGGATTTTGGCACCATTCTAAAAAACTGAAAGAAAATCAGAATAAAGATGGCTGCATTCAGCCCATTGGCTAAAATCGCCGGGAAGACAAACGCACGAATCGATCCGAGTAAATTGTACTGAGAAAACATCCGAAACATCGGCAGCATCGTAATTTGAGGGGGCACAATAAACGTCATAATCATCAGGACAAAAAGCGTCCGCTTGAAGGGGAAGTCAAACTTCGCAAAGCCATAGCCTACCAGGGCCGCCGAGACGGTGGCGCTGATCGCAGGCACGATGGCGAGATAAATCCCATCGATCAAACTTCTGAGATAGGCAATCTCCGTAAAGACGATGGAATAATTCTCAAAGTTTAAACTCGAAGGAATCCATTTCACCGCGACATCGATGATGTCTTCCATGCTCATGAATGATCCGGTGACCATATACAGCATGGGGTAAAGGTAGATATACGAAAGGGCAATCAAGAGCATATAGACCGACACTTTATAAAAGAGCCCATCGGTGAATTTCATCCCAAAGAGGATTTTTCTCATGCGTTTCATGCCACTGGATTTCGGCATGTTTTGAAGTTCTTTTTTGAGGGCGGATAATTTCATCATACGCGTGATTTCCTCCTTATCGAGAGTAAGCCCACAAACAGCAAGATAATGAGGACCATGACGATGAAGTAAATCCATGCCAGCGCGGCAGAATACCCATACCCCGTGGTCAAGGTGCCCACGGTGGATTCGCCCAACATCACATTTTGAATGTAGATGATGACTTCATTCAGGGAAAACACACTCATCGACACCGTCGTATAAATGACAATGACCGTGATTAACGGCATGATTTGGGGCAGCGTAATTTTCCAAAAACTCTCCCAAGGCCCCGCCCCATCAATCATCGAGGCTTCATAGATTTCTTTATCGATTTTTTGTAGGCCCGCTAGGAATATTAGAATTTGTATCCCCGTGAACCAAAGCACCAGTAAAATCGTATCGAATAACGCTTGCAAGGGATCGGCGATGGCACTGTTTAAATTGGTGATCACCAGATCAATGATGCTGTATTCATCGATCGAAGGCAGCGTGGTGGCTCCTTGATTCATGAGCTCCCTAATGACCGGGCCCGTGGTAATGATGACGGGTAAGAAGAAGATGGTCCGGAAGATGCCTTTGCCTTTGATGGGCTGATTGATCAGCATCGCAATGATCAAGGCAAAGACGATCGTAATCGGCACATTCAGAAGCATCTCAAGCACGTATTCCACAAGAATTTCCACGAAGTATGGATCGTACAAAAACGCCGCCGCAAAGTTATTAAACCCTTCAAAGGTGAGATCGATGGCGCCGCCATCGAGCCGCACTTTAAAAAGCGACAAGTAAAAACTATAGACAATCGGATAGAGCGCAAAAATCAAATACCCAACAATCCATAAAGAGATGAACGATAACCCAATGAAAGATGACCGTCGTTTGGCGGTGACTTTCACTTTAAACCGGTTGAAAAAAAGAATATGGTCATGATGCATGTGAATGAGTTTATTGTGAAAGAGTTTCGCTTTTAAATTCATGGGCGCACCTCCACGGTTAAGACGTCTAAGGCATTGACGGTGAAGTCATCGATGGTCACAGGACGCGATTGATAATTGATGTATTGGACCGTCCCATCATCAAAGACTTTTTTCACCACCCCCGGCATCGGAACATCCCGACGCACTAAGGTTTGATTCAGCGTAGGGGCCATTGCCGATTCAATGAAATCATAACTTTCAATGATGGAATCTTCCCACCGTTCCATTTGAGTCGTATAGAAGTAGGAAATATCGGTGTTTTTCAGTCGGCTGGTCGGTTGATCACTCACGAGATAGGCCGGATAGATGCCAAAATCAATGAGTTTTAAAAGGCCGGTATCGCCGATCGAGTTGAAGTTGAGGTAACTGCTATATAGCGGCATCACCCCGTTTAAGACCGTGCTCATAAAAGGAATTAAATCATCGAAATATTCGAGCGATGAATGATACGTCGGCACGTAATAGGCTTTATCCAGGTAGGGAAGTAAATACCCACTCGGCATGCTGACATTGAGACGCCCCGTTTCCACCATCGCTTGATAAACTTTAGCGCTGGTTTCGCGGGAAATGAGGCCGCCTTGATACATTGTTGAAAGCGTCGAACCCAGCGACGGGTCCATGTAATCAACATCCAATGCATTGAGTCTTTCAAGATCATTTTCAAAGAGGCGCTGCGCACTTTCGGCGCTTAAGATGCCGGTTTCGCTGTAGACACATGAGCCACATTCAAAGGTCAGTTTAAAGCGGTCGACGGCTGAAACCATATCGCGCCGGTACGACGCGTCACTGTTTTCGCCCGCAAATATGTAATCATTGACCAGCGAGACATCGCCGGTGGTATTTAAAAAGGCAAATAAATCTTCAAATTCCCGGCGGCTTCCGAGACTATTTTCAAGGTCATAGCTCGCAGGCAAATGCCCACTCATGCCGCCTTCATTCCACCCCATGAGGGCGGTGTCAATCGTTGTAATCCCCGCGTCGAGGAAGCGTTGATGCATCGATCTCACCGCTTCCACCGTGCTCATCTCCACCAAGGTGGCCCCAAAGAAGGAGGCTTCACTGTCGGCCATGAGGTACGTGAGATGCAAGGGCACTTCACTTAGGGCATTCTGGGTGAGTCCCAGTTGGTCCCGTGTCGTATGCGCCATGCCCACATAATGCGCGTCATCCCCTGTAAGAAGAGTATAGGAAACGTCGATATCAGAAAAGAGTGTTTGGATTTCTCTCGGCGCCCCACTCGATCCGTCGGTGGTAAAACTTTGACGGTAGATGCGCCGGTAGTCGTATTTTGCAAATATTAAATTATACGGTTGATTGAGCGTCCCATTGGGATAGACAAGCAGTCTGGCACTCATATCGCCCGATTCAATGAAACTTAAAAACCCATGCTGATACACGCCATGGACCGCCCCAAAAACAGGCAGTGATAAGGGGTAATTGGAGACATTGAGCCGGGATGATGGAATCCCTAAATCGCCACCATAAAACGGCGCTTGATAGGGACTTAAATAGGCCCCTTCGTTATCTTCATACCGAATGAGCGCTCCGGCCCCATCGGGAATCATCATGTAACCGGGTGTAAGGTCCATCTCGGTGGCCCCAAACCCAGGAAAAAGCGTGAGAGATGCGAGCCGGATATTCTCGGCGTTTTCTTGAATGCTTTCAAAGGGAACTTTCACATTGACGCCGTCTTCACGCAAGGTCACTTCCACGTCAAAGGCAATGTCAATATTGGTAAATCCCACTTCAAACATTTCTTCTAAGGTTCGATCACCCGATTCATAACTGGGATAAAAGCGCTCGCACGCACGGGTGGCACAAAAGCCTCCGATTTCAATGGACAGTTTCACGCCATCTTGGATGGGCATCACACCCACCGTGTGGATGGTTTCTGAGAGGCCCACGTTTTCCCTGAGGTCATAGTTTCGGTCGAGGCGGATAAAATCCAATCCGACCGCACTTTCTAAAAGGGCGTTAAAGGTGCCGGCCTCAGGATTTTCAATGTGCGAGGCAAAGACATACTCCGTCGCCGTGTCTTCGACTTTAAACGTTGTGGTTGTCTCATTAAAATAAAGATTTAAATCATTGTTGGACGCAATGATTCGGTCATCTTCGGTGATGAGAATATAGTTTTCAGGATCCACAGTGCGCAGGTCATCCACTTGGGTGAACTGAGAACTCGAGAGTTTACGATCTTCTAAGTATTCGGGAAGTTCACTCTCGGCAGGGGCATTCATCTGGGTGTTCGCGATGATGAAGGGCGCACTCCCAAAAAGGGTGAGGAGTGTGAGTTTTTTGAGAATACTAAACACGGTAGAACACCTCCAACACAAGATCGACCATCAGGGTAAAGAGCTCAGACAGTAAGATGTAGATAATAAACGACCCCAGCAACAGCATCAACATCGTAAAGAAACTGATGAGAATGGATGCGGTGGTTTCTTTGATCGAATAGTAATGCGTCTCTTTCACCATGAAGAAGAAGTAAATGACGCTCACGCCAATCCCAATGAATTGCACAAAATCGATGAGGAAGGCTTCGTTAAAGGTGAGGCCTCTGGAAAGGATGGCTAAAAACGGTAAGACAATGAAATAAGGCGTCACCGAGAAGATGGTGGTGATATAGACATCTTTGAGCCGTCCTTCGCCTTCCCGGATGGAGCCAATCAAGTAATTCGATAAGACAAATAACAGAAGCGGTAAAAAGACGCGGAGAATTTCTTCGAGTAAGTTTATTTCAGAAATATCTCTGGGGTTGAATAAAAACCCGAGTTCATAAATGTAATAGACATAAAAGCCAAAATATATCAGCAGAAGCAGGGTCGCTGAAAGAATGGAGACCCGGTTTTTGCGTTTGATTTCATAGGTCGCATCGGCGGGATTTCTGAGATACCTAAACACATAGAGGATTTCATCCAAGGTTCTGGATTTCCCCCGGAGCCAACGAATGCCTTTTTTGATGGGATCGGTGACCACGTGCATGAACTTCAGTCGGAGGTTGATGACATAAATGATCATGACGATGAAAAAGATGAGGACATACGTGCCCACATTTTCCAGTAAGAATTCATTTCGGACTTCCCAGAAGGCATCGCTGTAGCCGCTTTGGTATCTTGCAATGTCAAACTCTTCGAGGGCTTCATCGTAGCGTTCTAATGAAAAATACGCATTCCCCAGCCCAATGTGGGCGAGGTCAAAAAGATCGTTTTGTTTGAGGACTTCTTTCCACGGCTCTTCACTGGCCGCATAGTTGCCGGTCTGATAAAGCGATAAGGCTTCATGCACAAGATCGGAAAACGCGGTCGGCAGATAAATATTCAGTTCGCCTTCGGCTTGATCAAGCGCATAAATGGTATAAGAATCATCCACCGCAAGCGCGCTCGGGACGTTAAAAAGCCCTTGGATTTGATTGGATTCGTCTTGCCCGCCAAAGGCAAAGAGTAAATTGCCTTCGCGGTCGTATTCATAGATGTACCCATCGCCGGAGATCGTATAGATGTTGCCGATGGGGCCCACATAAATGTCCAGCAGATTGGCGCGGTGAACGACGTCGCCTAAGAGGTTATCGCCGTTGATGTTGAGGCGTTTGACGCCCGTGTCTTCAACGCCTAAAGAAACCGTGTGAATGAGGCCGCGCTCATCGATCGCCATGTTGGAGACTTCCGGTGGGGTGAGTGAGAATAAGTTGGCGCGTTGTTCATCGGTGAAAAAGAAATATTGAAGCACGGTCCTTAACGACGCAAAGACTTCGTTCGTCCCAAAATAGCCTAAAAATTCATTGTCGTTGGTAAATTGGGCCAATCCCCTCGAACCGTTATTGAGGATGTAGACATTGCCCCTGGCATCGGCGAGGATTTTTCTCGGTTGAAAGGCATCATCGCCAAACAGGGGAGAATCGGGCCGGCTGTACGTCACCAGGATGTCTCCACTCGTATCCAATTGATAGGCCAGGCCTGCGCCGCGGTCGGCCACGTAAATTCGGTCGTCCCGGACATACACACCTGTCGGGTTGATTAAAAAGTCTTCCCCAAGGGTTTCCACGGTTTCACTGTCTAAATTAAAACGAATGATTTTCCCGGTATCACTGGTCCGGTTCGTAGACGCAATGTAAACATTGCCCGCATCACCTAAGACGATGTCATTGGGGGTATCGAGTGAAACCCCGTAAATATCGGACACACTGGAAAGTGGGGTGTAGGCCGTTTGCGTCCGGACGAACTCCCCGTCATTGAGGGTAAAGGTCTGGTAGCGCACGCCGGTTTCAATGGGACTGGCGATGACGCCAATAAAGACACTTTGTAAGGCTAAAAATAAACTCCACAGTTTCATCATGATTTAATGCCTGAATGGGCCATGGTATTCATGACCTTCCCTTGAAGGAATATAAAGATGATGATGTTGGGCACAAACATAATGAGGGATGCCGCCGCCATGATGCCTTGGCCGGCGATCATGTTCGCCCCACCCGCACCCGCTTGATTGGTGGCTAAAGCGGCGAGGGTTTGGAAATAAAAGGCGAGCGTTCGCATCGATTCATCGTCGATAAAGAGGTTCGGGCCGATGACATCATTCCACAGCAACTGAAACGACAAAATCCCCACCGTGGCGAGGGCGGGTGCGATGATGGGAATGATGATTTTGGTGAAGATTTGCATTTCACTGGCCCCGTCGATCTTCGCCGATTCAATCAGTTCATCGGGGGTTTGATCGATGAATTGCTTGACCAAAAAGAGCCCCACTGGCATCGCAATGAGCGGTAAGATGAGGACCCAGAATGTATCAATGAGTCCCAAGCGTTCGATCGTTAAATAGCGCGGAATCGTGACCGCAATCGGCACGAACATCAGCGCCAGGGTATTGATTTCAAAGAGGAGTTTTTTGCCTTTAAATTTGAGCTTAGAAAGGCTATACGCCCCGAGGCTGGTCACAAGGACACTCAAGAAGACGCCAAGTCCCGTGACAATTAAGGAATTGTAGAGGTATTTACTAAACGGAATCCCCGATTGACTGGCCAGCGCCACGAGATCGCGGAAATTTTCAAAGGTCGGCGTGCGCACGAAAAAGCGTGGGGGATACGCAAACAGCTCATTCATCGGTTTAAACGCATGCGAGACAATAAAAATAATCGGAAGGGCCACAAAGAGGGCCATGGGAATTAAAATCGCATAAAACTTCAGTTGGTCTTTGCTGAACCCCTTAGGGTCCACTTTCATCGCTTGGTATTTGGCCATCTTAATCACGCTCCCCAAGGAGTGACCATGTGACTTTGGAGATGCCATAAATCATGATCAGTAAGATCACCGAGACCGCCGAAGCGTAGCCCATCAAAAAGCGGATGAAGCCAAAGTCTTCAATGTGGTTGACCATCAATTGACCCGCATATTGCGGGGTGGGATTGGACCCGGAAAGTTGGACGCCGATGGCGCCGACTTGGAAGGTGGCGACCACCGCCATGACGGCCCCAAAAAGCATCTGCGGTTTCATGGAGGGAATCGTGATGTAAAAGATTTCTTGCCAGCGGTTTTTCATGCCGTCCATGACGGCCGCTTCATAGAGCGTCCGGTCGATGTTTAAAATCCCCGCGAGCATCGCCAAAAAGCCGACGCCCATCGACGACCATAAACTCACGACAATCATGATGTTCATCAGGTAATCGGGACTGGTGAGAAATTGGATGGGTTCACTGATCAATCCAAAGTTCATCATCCAGGCATTTAAATACCCGGTCGCATCGCCGGAAAAAAGTACCGTCCACACCACGCCCATCGCAATCCCTGCGGTCATTGAGGGCGAATAGAGGACAATCGCAAGAATCGTCCTTGGGCGGTGTGGAATTTGCGCGAGCATCCACGCGAGAATAAAACTTAAGAAGTACCCCACCGGTCCAACGATAAACGCAAAGCGAATCGTATTGGGCAAGACGTTTTGCATGAAGACTTCATCGCGGGTTAAGAGTTCAATGTAATTGGAAAGTCCCACAAATTCAGGGGTTTCAATCGTATTAAAGTACGTGAACGATAACCCGGCCGCAATGATGACGGGAATGATAATAAAGACAACAAAAAGCGTCACATACGGGGTAAAAAACCACGCGGGGTGATTCATTTTTTGTTGGACGGTGTCCAACAGATCCATCAGTTTGTTAAAGCCTGAGTATTTTCGAATCGCGTTCATTCTGGATGCTCCGTCAGCCAATCTTGGATGTTATGAATCGTCGGAACTTTATAGGGTTTGATGATTTCCCCATCAATCACGTAATCAAATTCTTCCATTTTGTAGCGGATTTCTCGGTTCGCGATTTTCACGGCGTTATCGAGCGTAATCCGGGGGTTGGCATCGTCAAAGACAATCTGATTCCAAGCGTTGGAAATTTCCCGTTCGACCATGTAGGCCCCAGGCACTCTAGACGCTTCTAACGCGTAATCCCATTGCGCCATAATCGTATCGATGTGTTCTTTCGGAAGCGGAAGCGATTCAAAGGCTTCGATGTTGGCGGTGTTCCAAAGGTATTCGGTGCCATAGGTGGTTTGCAGTTGAATGGCAAAATCGGTTTGAATTTCGGTGCTCATCCACCAAGATAAAAATTCCCATGCTTCATCAGGCATGTCGGTCGATTGCATGATCATTGAAGCTTGCGCGCCGGAGGCGGCCCAGCGTTCAATTTCACCGGATTCATTCATCACGCCCGGATGGGGGGCGATGTTCCATTTGCCCGCAATTTCCGGGGCGGCAATTGAGAGTTGTAAATAGGTGGATAAATCGGAGATGCCAATGGGCATCGTGCCGTAGCGGAAGTGTTGATAAAAGTTCGGCACTTCTTTGGGGAGGTTATAGACCGTAAAGAGTTCACTCATGAGGGTGATGCCTTCAATGGAGTTTTCCCCATTGATGACGGTGCTCATGCCGTCTTCACTGTACAGTTGACCACCAAATTGATAAATAAATGGCATCGTGGAGACAAACGGTTTAAATCCTTTAAAGAACGCCAGTGGGGAGTAATAGTTCATATCAAAGCGTTGCATTTCGGGCAAAATTTCAATGACTTCATTCCAGGTTTCAGGCACCGGGATATCCAACGAGCCTAAGACATCTTCACGGTAATACGTGACCCAAAAGTTTTGGGTTTCAGGCAGTCCATAAATGCCTTCTTCAAAGGCATAAGGCACCATGACACCGGGTTTAAAAAGACCAACGGTCTCTTCATAGCCTGAAAATTGTCTGAGATCCATCGACGCACCGCGAATGGCGAGTTCATAGGGGATCCAGTGATTGACGCCCACCGCCACATCGGGAGCATTGCCCGCGGCGTTGGCCAGAATGAGTTTGTTTTCATCGGGCATGAGCGCAATTTGCACGTCGATGCCGGTTTCAGCGGTGAAGCCGCTGTCGACCATTTTTTGGATGATTTCAATGTATTGTCTGGGATGGTTAATCCATACTTCTAAGACGCCATCTTCGACGTCCCCCACTTGGTATTCTTGATTGCCAAAACTTTCAAAGAAGCGGTAGGTACTGACCCAAGCCCGTTCAAAGATGTTGGCACGGGCTCTTGGGAGGCGGTCTTCGCCTTTCACATGCAGGGTCTGGATATCCAGGCCGTTTTCTAAAAAGCTTTGGATGGAACTTCCGATCATTTGGGATGCGGACGTATTGCCATCGGCCAAAAGAAGCATCTGCGAAGGAATCGAGTTGATGTCATCACGCAGCGTTTCTAAACGCTCTTTCGCAATCGTCATGTTGGTGAGGGCCCCGGGGTCGTTGTGATATGAAAAACTCGAGAGGTGCGTATCGATGGCATCTAAGGTATCGATCCAGCGCGTCAGGCGCGCTTCGGTATCGGGAATAAAGCGGGCAATGTCCCACGTCCGGTAGCGGTCGGTGGAATTTCCTGTTAGTTTTTTAATTTCTAAACTTAAATCACTGATTTCTTGCATCATATCGGTGAGTGAGTGATAGACATCTCTATAGGGTTCCATCACCGCCCGCAAACTGATTTCGTGCGTGCCCGCCTCTAGATAAAAGAGATAGGGGTCGGGATCGCCAAACAGGAGATTTTGATAGGTCTGCGTGCTATGAAACTGTAAGAGTCTCGCTTCTTCAAACGGAATCTCACCGTTGATTCTTAGCTCTCTAAATGCGGGCATCTGTAAAAGGTAATCTTGACGGTATTTGACGCCTAAGTGGTAATAGCCGGATTCGGGAACACTAACGCTATAGACCACGGTGTCATTGCCGAGTCTGAAGCTGCCCCCTTCAATGGCGTTTAATAACAGTGAATCCACCGCGTACCGTTCGGCGGACGGATCGTTATTGGACGTCAGACGGATGCTTGGATTGTTCCGTCGGATCATGTCGGTGGCAGAAAGACTCAATGTGCTTGCGGCCAGTTCCGCACTTTCGGAAATGGTTTCTTCGTAAGGCACTAACGTTTCACTCGGACGTAAGCGCAGGCCTAAAAGTTCAAAGGCTCCACTGTTCACATCAATCGTAATCGTGTTTTCGCCCGCATTAAATGGGAATAAAAGCGCCATTTGATTGAGGCCGGTCGTATCAAAAATGCGTGTGGTTTGCACCACGTCCATTTTTTCAGACCGCGGCAACACTTCATTTTCATAGCGGTCTAGAGGAAACTCAGTGGTGGTGTAGGCCCAAAGCGCCGGCAGTTTAATGTTTTCACTTTCAGCGTAAGGGTATTCCCCGTTGATTTGAATGCCGATTTCTGAAGGCATGATCAACCGCGTGACATCTTTATAATCGATTTCAATCGTATACGCGGCCGCCCGTGGTAATTCCACATTAAAGGTTAACGAACTGCCATCAGTGAGATCGTGCGACCCGTCCGTATCTATTTCAATGTCGAAAGACCCTTCCATGGGAAAGGTCTCTAAGCGGTTATGATAATGATCCTCGGCATAAAGCCCGGCGTATTCAAACGTCGGTTCAATGGCTTTCACTGCAGTCTCATCGCCCGATAAACTGAGCGCTAACAAGGCGATGACACTGACCAAGCTGAGAAAGATCCATAGGGTTTTTTTCTTAAGGATTGCCAAAAACTTCATACTGCCTCCCATAAAGGGAGGATTAGGGCGTTGGCCCTAATCCAAACCTAAATCTGTGAGTGCCGTAGAGACACGTCGGTTAATTTCTTCTTCCCATTCGGCCGCAAAGACTTCAGGGGTTACGAGTCCTTCAGCGATGCGGTTGAGGTAATCATTTTCTTCGTTGTTGACCCATTCCCAGAATGATTTATATCCCGGGAGCCATTTATCCACGTCGGGTTTCGCTTGGTCGAATTTATCGACACTTTCTCTTAAGCCTTCGATGTAATCCACGTACTGGTCGGCACGGTCCCAAATCTCCGGCACGTCCGTGATGGGGAAGCGGTCGAGCCACATGTCGCCACGCTCTTCCATGGCATCAAGGCGGACTTGCCATCCTTCTTGACCAAAGGTCATCCATTTCGCTAAGAGATAGGCTTCTTCGGGGTGTTCGGTTTGACTGGAAACGACACTGAAATCAAGGATGGAGGGTGGGAATTGTCCCGCATCGCCCCCTGGATAGGGCCAGAAGCCGACTTCCAGGCCGTTTTGTTCAAACATGTCATCGATCATCCACATGTTCCAAGACCCATCGACGCGCATGCCGATGTAGCCATCAAACCAGGGCCACGCTTCAGCGCCTAAAGTGGCGAGTTCTTCTTCGGTGTAAGCCGCGACCACATTCTCACTGTTGAGTTGTAAGTTGAGGTTATAAGCATCAATCCAGGCTTGCGAGGTGAAGTTAAACTTCTCGCCGTCCCACGTGTTGTAGCCGACGTCGGCCGCATCTTGCATGGGGATGATGGATTCTAAGTTAAGATTGCCAAACCAAGGATCAATCCCATAGACGAGATCGTTTCGTCCGGCTTGACGAAGTTCGCGGGCAATGTCCGCGAATTCCTCATAGGTCCAGTCTTTATCCGGGATATCAATATTATAGCGTTCAAAGAGCGTGATATTGAGGTATACGCCGCGAATAAACTGGAACGAAGGAATCGCGTACCGCGCCCCGTTATAAACAGCCGCCTCTTTGATGTTGGGATAAATCAGATCTGTTTCGGGATCCGCGTCAAAATATTCCGTAATATCTAGAAGCATCCCATTCGCCAGTCCTGTGGGGACGTTGTCAATCGCGAACACATCGGGGAGTACGCCTGCGGCTTGGGCATTGAGTAAGTTGGCGGTGAATTCACCGCCGGCGCCGGTGATGTCTTGACGCAGCTCCACGCGGATGTTGGGGTATTTTTCCATAAAAGCATCCACGAGCGCTTGATTCAGTTCTTGATCGCCCCAATCGGCGTAACTGAGGACGATTTCTTTGGACCCACTGGGTTCCCCTGGATCAGAGGGATCACTCGGATCGGAGGGGTCATCACTGCCTCCGCCACACGCGGCTAACGTTAAGACGAGTGTGAGGGATAGCAAGGCGAGATATTTTTTCATCTTTTCTTCCTTTCACCCATGGAGATGCGACTCGATTAAATATCGGTACGACCATCCCGGATGGGTTTTTAAACTTTCTTCGGATAAGGTGTAATTCCAGAAAAACCAACCATCGGCTTGATTGAAAATGCGTTGTTGCATTTCAAACAGATCTTTTCTTAACTGAGCATCATGCGGTGGGGTGTTGAATTGCTCGGAAAGCAGTGGGTTGGACCACTCCCCCACGATGACCGGGACATAGTTTTGCACGGTTTGAATCGCT
The DNA here is from genome assembly GCA_913057225.1 of uncultured Mycoplasmatota bacterium. GTDB lineage: Bacteria > Bacillota_I > Bacilli_A > Izemoplasmatales > Izemoplasmataceae > JAGYII01. The sequence continues at coordinate 10,838 of CAJXNT010000012.1, read as the reverse complement.
TCAAGTCGTTGATCATATAACGCCTTGAAGGCATCAAAATCCGCGGTGGGCTTGATTTCTCCAAACGTGTGATACATATGTGTATCCAAATACACGTTTTTAAAATCGTTTTGGGTGAAAAACGCTTCCCACGCATCCAAGCGAAACCCATCGTGCATGATGATGGCATACGCGTCGCCTTTGATGCGCCTTACGATCTCATAGCCTCTTTGGTAAAAGTCTTGGATGAGATCTAAATCCACGGTTTTAAAGGGTTCATTCAAGAGTTCAATGCCGACCACACACGTCCAAGACTTGGTTTTTTCCACCAAGGTTTCAATGAACGCGAGGGTCTTTTCGACGTTATCGCCTTTGGGCCAGTCGATGACGCCTTGAAGCCCCCCGTTGTCAAATCCATTTTGACACCCTGGGGCGGCGTGCACATCTAAAATGACCTTGAGGTCATGGGCATCGGCCCAAAGCAATGCTTTAAAGAAGGTTTCTGTGGCACTCATATAAGGCGCCTTCGCCTCAAATAGCCACCAGCCGACCGGTAAACGCACATATTCAATGCCATGCGCGTTTAACCAAGCAAAATCTGTTTCTTGAATGAAGGTATCCCGGTGACGCTTTAACCAGGTAAGATCCGGTTTTTCTTCGAGTAAATGATATTCATCTAAAGCCTCAGACCCCTGAAAAAGTTCAGGGGTCATCCACTTTTCTAAGACGAGCCAACCACCGAGGTTGACGCCTCTTATTTTAGGCATTATTCGCCGGTGCCAAAGTTCCGGTAAATGTCAATCGAATCAATATCAACGGCGCCGGTGGCACTGACTAAGTCATCGCCCAAGGTTCCGAAGTCCAGTTCGAGTTTGACATTGGTGACGGGGTTTGCGAGGGTCACGCTGAAAGCGATGGTGGTGGCTTCACCCGCCACTAAGTTAAAGTCATATTTGCCGCCTTCAAGAATGGAAGCAAAGCCGGCATCGGGCAAGATCAAGTTGAGTCTTAAGTCGCGGTCCACCGCGCTGGTCATGACCATTTTCACGGTATAAGTCCCCGCATCTAAATCGCCAATCATTTGGAAGAGATGGGGTTGATATGCGGCCCCACCGAGTCCAGTGACATCGACGGTTAAGCTGCCATCATCGACCGATACCGTGCCTTGGCCATCGGCTTCGGTGAACCATTCCCAATCCACTGGGAAATCACCCACGGTATTGACTAAGAGTTCAGGGGCGTCGGCTTCATCCACTTTCAAGGAGAAGTTATCGAAGAAGAGTTGTTTCTCACCTTCACTGAAGGCTTCAAAAGTGTTTCCAAATTCGAACTTGAATTCCACGGGTAACGTCATATCATCACCCGTGGTGAATGCCACGGTGAAGGTTTGTTTTTCCGTGGTAAGCTCCACCGTTCCGCTGGCGAAGTTGTTATAACCTGCCGGTTCACCTTGGGTGAAGAACGGTGTGAGGCTGGCCGCTTCGGACGCGTAGGCATCCATGGTGAAGATATAATCGGTGTTCGGTTCAAGGGTCAGTTTTGTGTTGTAAATCAATTGCAGGTGGAAATTTTGTGCGGGATTCACATAATTGCTTAAGGTGTAGACGATTTCTCCGTCCAATGTGTTAATGGTGGCCACAGAGCCATCCCATGTGTTCGCAAAGGCGGTCCACCCATTGTCAGTGAAATCAGGGTTATCCACGATGGGGTCTTGATCCATGGTGGATAAGACGACATTGTCAATGGAAACCACTCCGGCTGCGAAACTATCGGTGGCGCCCATTAAGAATTGCAGTTGAGTCGTAATGTCGGCGGATGCGGTGAACATAAACTCATAGGTGTCATATTCGGTGCCTAACATAATGGGGCCACTTTGAAGGTAGTTAATGCCCGTATCCGCATTGTAGAAGACGGCCGAGATGTCACGCGCGGCCGAAGCTTTGGCATCGAATGAGAGTTGATAGGTGACGCCTTCTTCTAACGCGACATCCGCATGAATGAGTTGGATGGCCCAGAAAGCTTGGCCGCCGTTTTCAATGTCGACATCCACGGCGCCATCATTTAAGGCGACACTTGCGGTGGCACTGCCATCAATGAAGTTCGTCCAAGGGGTTAAATCATCGGCTGAGAAATCGCCATTGACGATTTTATCGGTGGCGGTATACGTAAAGCTTGAAATCACGAGGCTTGCAGTTTCTTCGGTCACATTGCCTAACGAATCTTCCGCCCGGTAGGTGATGGTGTAAGAGCCTGCGACGCTCGTATCTAAGGTAACTTCTTCACCGGCATCGTTGGTGATGGTGGCGGTGATTTGATCGGAGACATCGCCATCGGTGACGTCAAATCCGGTCACGCCCGCAAGTGGATCAAAGCTGGATCCGACCGCTAAGGCGATGGATTCACGAATCCCACTTAATACCGGACCCGTTGTATCCGGATCGGCTTCCGCTTCAACGATGGCCACATTGTCCATGTAGACTTTAGTGATGACATTCTCAGTCCCTAAATTATCGGAGAGTACGGTGCCCATTTCAAAGAGTAAGGAGCCATTTTCGTTGGTGTCAAGGCCCATGGTGAATTTGAAGCTGTAGTTTTCCGCTTCCGTGCCTAAATCAAAGATGGTTCTTTGACCCGGTTTGAAATCGGTAAAATAAGGGGGGCCATCTAACAGCTCGCCCACTTGGACTTTAATGGGGCGTGGCGCTTCCGCCCAAGCGTCAAACGATACTTCATAGGTTTTCCCGTTTTCAAACGTGATGCCATTGTTTTCTAAACGAGGTTCCCATTCAGCACCGGCGACACTGGCAATGTCGACTTCTAAGACGCCGTCATTCACGGTGTATTCGGCGGTGCCGCCTTCTAATCCGGTGGTCGCACTCCAAATCGCCCAACCGAGATCAAAGTTTCCGTTGGGGACCATTTCATCGCCGAGTTCGGACGTATCGACTTCCACGGTAATATACCGAGTTTCTTCCCGGGTATTCCCGGCGGCATCCGATACGGAGTAGCGTAAGAAGTAAGTGCCCACGGCCGCCATGTCGACGGTCCCTGCCACTTCAATGGATGAAGTCACATCGCCGTCCACGTCATCGGTGGCGGACACGCCCGCAAGGGGATCAAAGCTTTCATCTCTAAGGACAGTCGTATCTTCAACGCCACTAAAGACGGGCGCCGTGGTATCAACGACTTCTTCCTCAGCACCGCCACAGGCGGCTAAAATCGTGAGTAAGCCTAAGAAGCTAAATGCAAGTAATAATTTTTTCATTGGTTCCTCCTATAAATAATAGATATCAATGCGTTGTATCTTTCGGTCTCTCACAGACTCGGCAAGCGCGCCGGTGATCTGACCGCTCAAAATAGGTTGCTCGGTGTCGCCATCGATGATGATTTTACTGGGAGTCTTACCGGCGATGCCGGTCCCAGTTTCATCATGATAGGTGACGGTGGTATGGCCTAAAAAGGTGAATGACGCTTGGCCGTTTTTCAAGAAGCGCCGGGGGAGCTTCGGATTAAAGGTGAGTTTTAAGGTGCCATCGTAGGCGAACGGGGCATCGCCCATCATCATTTCACTCCACATGTTGAGCGCTTCCACCGTGGACCCCGAAAGCCGGGCGAAGAAGCCTTGGCCGTGAATTCTGGGGTTGGGGTTATTGGTGGGGGCTAAGAAGCTGGAGTTTTCTAAGGTGGACCGCCCGTACACGCTGGGGTCCATGAAGCAGACCAGGTTGGTCTGAATCGCCTCATCAAAGAGATCGGTCGCCCCGGCTTTGAGTAAGCCGAGTAAGTACTTATAGGTCATATGGAGAAAATTCGATTCACGTTCCAACCAGCCTTTGGTAAAGGCACGAACGCGACCAATTTCAAAGCTGGTATCGTCTAAATTCACACTGGTTTTGAACTGTTTGAGCGTTTTATCGTAAAGCTCTGATTGCATCACCGCATGATGGAGTTTTTCGGTGGCTTCTTTGCCAAGCCCCAGTTTTAAGGCCCGTGCAGGGGCTTCTAAGAAGTAGGGGAGGGCTTCACCCTTAAAGCGGATTGGTTTAAAGCCGCCGTCGACTTTTTCAGCGTCTAAAACTTCGTAGGTGATAAACGTTGGGATGAGGCCTTTACTTTCTAAGATGAGCGATTCAATCCGTGAACTTAAAAAGGTATCGGCACTTTCGATAAATGCGTTGAGATCGGCTGCTAAGACATCGCTTTCTTCGCCTTTGAGGCCAAAGCGGATGGCATCGCGGTAGGTTTCTCGTGCATGCACTCGTGTCTCATAACTGGGCAAGCGTTTCATCTCATTAAATAATTGGCTGACTTCTTGGGGTAAGGCTAACGCGTCTTTAACGGGGTATTTTTTCAAGAAACGGAAGATCCGAATGAGTTCGATGGTTTCCGAAACCCCAGAAGCAAACAGCCCTGGCAAACCATTCATCGCATCGTTCCAACCGGGTTTCCCCGCTTCCATCTCAAGCCCATAATCATCGGGGTCGAGTAAGGTCAGTTTATTCAGAGCCAAGATGAAAAGTTTGGTGTAAAGATTTGACGTGTAAGGCGCCTCCCCGATGGGGGTGTATACGGTATCGCCGATTTCACGCCCATTGACCATTTTTTCAGGGTCGGGGTGTTCAAGCGCGTGATATTGACGGAATCCGTCTTTGGTTTGGACGCATTTTTCATGTTGTTTTTTAATGCGGACGGGGGAATCAAAATAAAGGTATTTCTTCTGGTGGAATAACGCATCGTCCATGTGATCGGGATACACGGCTTCATAGCTTTCCACCAAATCCAAAAGATAGGTGAAATGATCAATCCAATAGCCTTCGCCAAAGCTGGCCGTGATTTCTGGGGTGGATGCATCTAAGAGTTTGGCCAGGCACGCTTCTTCATCGCCGTTTAAGTGAACGCCTTGACGTTCCACTTCATTGATGAATGACCCCGGCGTAAAGGGCCGTTCAAAGAAGTTTTTAAAATCATTTGGATTCAGTCCACAGGTGGTGAGCACATCCAAATCTTTCAGGGTGTAGACCACCCCATTGACGGCGAGGGGGTTTGTGCCATCCAGGCCAATGAGCGAGGCGAATTCTACGAGGTTAAAATCTTTCACGGCGGGGTTGAATAAAGGTTCTAAGCGCCGGTTTTGACAGACATCGCGGAAGTTGCCGGACCCCGTGGAATAATATTCCGGGGCGAGTGAGAAGAAGTTATAATCGCGCTCTAAATCGCCGTGGCGTCTGGCGTATAGATGATAGACATGATCGTTGAAGGTGACGGGATAGCCCCCCCGGAGTAAATTATCGAGGTAGTTTTGCTCGATGTAAGCATCAAACAAGGGATAGGCCGTTTCTGTTTTGACGTCTTGAACCATTGATTCAATGACGGTAGATGCTTCCGTTTGATGCCGTTTAAACGTTTTAAACTGAGAAAGCTCCGGAAGGTGATCATCAAGGATTTGGCGGTTGGACACATGGCCTGAAAGCGCGACCCATTCATAGCTCTCTCCCTCACTTAACGTTTGATCGAGGGGAATAAACGCCGAAGGTACCTGATTGACGTTGACTTGAGCGGCTTCTTTTAAGACTTGTATGCCTTTTTTAAGGCCTAAGGGAGAGCGTTTTGACGTATCACTTTCAAAGACGAGGGTGGGATCCGTGATGGGTGGAATCAGCCCTTCATGGTCATATGCGAAATAGAAGTTGCCATCGCTGTGTTGACTCATCTCGGCGGAATCGCCCGTCGAACCTCTCAGCTTATAAAAAGCATAGCCAGAGTCATGCCCGATGACATCCATCCAGGAAACCATTAGATTGGATAAGCCTTTAAAGGCATCGGTGGAAAGGCCTGCGGGAATGATTTCGGCGAGGCCATCCAAGATTTCAATGGACTTTTCGCCTTTTAAATTGGTGATCTCAACGTGCCGGTAAAGGCCGGCCACCGGCATGTTGGGCATGCCGAAGTAGGTAACTTTGATCTTAAGACCGAGCGTCGGATGGGTTTCTTCAATGTAAAAGGAATCCTTGAGAATGCCCATACGATGCGGAAATTCTGGATTGACAAACGGTTCATAAATGTGACCGTCCACCTTAATAAACGTACGGAAGCCATCGGTAAAGACGTGTTCATAGGCTTTATTCGCACTGTGAAAGAGCATGATGGGATGGTTTTTATTGTGCAGCCCATACCCTGCAATGCCTTGAGCGCGGTTCACATAAAAGGCCCACAAGGGAATCCCTTTTTTCCCGGCCACGCCGGGTAAAAAGTTGGCGAAAGTTTTTTGTTGGTTGTAGTTTTCAATGATGAAAACATCATTTTCAAAGCGATAATCAGACATGGGGCTCCTTCGTGATGGTCACCATGGATTGGGCGGGGCATTCGATGTGCTTGCCTTCAAAATGGATGACGTGATGCGTGTCACTGTCGTTAAATAGAATCACCGTGCGCGACGCATCCGGGTTGAGAAAGCCAATGTGATAAAGATCAGGGCTTTCCAGAGAGGAGTGGATGCGGACCGCGCCCGGTTTTACGTGTTTTGAAAAATGCTTGATGGCATAAAAAGAACTATTGAGATGCACCTGATCATGCTTGGTGTCACAAATGATCGGGGCGTCGCAGTAATTGCCCACATGATTGGGGCCCCCTTTTTCATCCAAGAAGAGGTTCCAATCAATGAAGGCTTCGGTGTAGTGGTTGAAATCTTGAATCATATCTTTGATGTAGCGAACGCCGGTGTCATACGATCCGACCCGTGGCCCATCTTCAATGCAGCCTTCGGTAAAGACGATGTGTTTGTCGGGATGCGCTTCATGCAGTTTCGTGAGGTTGAGGTAGTCTTCACTCATGTACCAATGAAACGCAGCGCCCCAGGTGTATGCGTTCGCTTCAGGGTCTTCATAAATCGGAAGCATCCGCTCTAAGATGATGTCTTTGTTGTGGTCCCAAGCTAAGATTTTCACATGGGCATGATCACTGGCTTTTAACGCAGGCCCCAAATGATGCTTGATGAAATCACGCTCTTCTTCAGGGGTATAAAGACATGAATCCCACGTTTGCACCGCGGCCGGTTCATTTTGCACCGAAATCATATCAATATGAATGCCCGCTTTTTTCATGGCGTCTAAATACTTGATAAAGTATTTCGCCCAAAGAGGATAATATTCTTTTTTGAGTTTTCCCCCATGACTCATTTGTCCCGTGGTTTTCATCCATCCAGGTGGGGACCAGGGACTGGCGAGAAATGAAAACTTATGGCCGGAAATGCGCTCAGCTTTTAAAATCGTGGGGATGACGGTTTGGTATTCTCTGGCGATGGAAAAAGAGGCGAGTGATTCATCCATCTCATCCACGTAGGTGTAATTGCCTAAGGAAAAATCCGAACTATTGAGATGCATCCGGCCGAGGGTATAGCCGAGGCCATCTTCGGGGTCAAAATAAGCATGCATGATTTTGGCTTGATTGGATGAAGACATTTTAGAAAGGGTATGGGTGGCACTTTCGGTGAATGCGCCACCAAACCCGATAATGGTTTGATAGGTTTTCTCAGGATTTAAACGTAAATCCACCGTGGCCGGTGCTTTCGTGGCCCGAACTTCACGGTGATAGGCACGGGGAGCCTTGTCTGTGCGATAGATCTTCAAATGTGGACTCCTTCTACGAAATCGTTTTCAATGATAATATATCATAGATGTAAGGGTTTTACTATATCGTTTTCGTAAGAAAATTTTTTCATGGTTTTTTGCATGATTTTCATTCGAAAAAGAAGACCTAAAAGACGCGGAGAAAACGCTTTTTTAAAAAAAGTGGGTGACATTATTTTTTTCTGTGGTTTAATAATGCTTAACACGGTATTCGCAAATGAGTAGTACGTCACATCTGCAAGCTTAGAGAGTCGCGGCTTTGGTGAAACGCGATGTTGAGAGTGACCGAACGTGCTTTTGCAGTGGCAAATCTGTCCGGTGGAGAGACCGTTACCCTCTCAAACATGAGTGCTAAAAGGAAATTCCTTTTAGAATTTAGGTGGTACCACGCTTATAAAACGTTAAAGCGTCCTATGTTTTAGGACGCTTTTTTTATTGGTTTAAGGAGGATTAAAATGTTTCAATTCGATGCCATCATCCCGTGGCTCAGTTATTTATCACAAGGCACCCTCATGACGCTGGCACTCGCTTTTTTCTCTGCGAGTTTTGGTTTACTGATTGCCGTCATGGTGAATTATCTCAGGCAGACGGGAAAATTAGCAAACGTCTTAGCCTTCTACATTGATCTCTTCCGGGGGACGCCGCTCTTACTCCAGCTATCGATGATGTATTACGCGATTCCTAGACTGATCTCAGGTGTACTCAATAGCGTATTTGGCCTTGAAATGATGCTGCAACTCTCTCCGTTTCAAGCGGCGATCATCACGTTTTCATTGAACAGTGGGGCGTATGTGTCTGAGATCATTCGCGCCGGTATGGCCGCCATTCCTAAAGGTGAAATCGATGCGGCGAAATCCCTCGGGGTCTCGAAGTGGCACATTTTCAAAGATATCTTACTCCCCGTGGGGCTAAGAAATAGCTTCCCATCACTCATCAATGAGCTCATTACGCTAATCAAAGAAAGTTCGATTGTCTCGTTGATTGGCCTGTTAGATCTTATGCGCCGCCAGCAAATTGTCACCGCCCAAACGTTCCTCTATTTTGAACCACTCTTAGTCGTTGGCATCATTTATTACACCTTGGTGAAACTCATCAGTTTCACTGGCCGACTCGTTGAAAGGAAGTGGCTCTATGCTTACCGTACATAACCTGTCACATGCCTTTGAAGATGTAGAAGTTTTAAAAGGAATCGATTTAACGATTGAAAAAGGCACGAAAACCGCCATCATCGGCCCGTCGGGATCAGGGAAATCCACCTTGTTAAAATGCCTCAATCATCTCGTCATTCCCACCCAAGGTGACATCGTCTATCAAGGAACTCCCATCACCCAAGAAAATGTGATGCGCATCCGGCCGCATATGGCGATGGTCTTTCAAGGGTTTGAACTTTTTTCTCACATGACCGCATTAAAAAATGTGACGTATGCATTAGAAGTCGTGCATCAAAAATCAAAAGAGGAAGCTGAAAAAATCGCCCTGGATGCGTTAAAAGAAGTCGGACTTGAAGATAAAAAAGATGCCTATCCCATGCATTTATCAGGCGGTCAAAAACAACGCGTGGCGATCGCCAGAGCGCTCGCAACCAAGCCCGAAATGATTTTATTCGATGAGCCCACCAGTGCCCTTGACCCCGAGATGGTGGCGGAAGTCTTAACCGTCATTGAGGCGTTGAAATCGAAAGATGTGACCATCCTACTTGTCACCCATGAAATTGGCTTTGCCAAGGCCATGGCCGACCGGATGATTTTCATGAAAGAGGGCGAGATCATCGTGGATCAGCCGACCTCTGATTTCTTTCAAAGTGATCACCCCGATCTCACCCAATTTTTATCCAAAATCTATCATGCTTAACCATAAAAAAATAGGAGAAAATAAATGAAAAAATTATGGAGTATCACCCTCGTTTTATTCGCACTCAGCATGCTTTCGGCATGTGGATCCAATAGTGATTCTTGGACTGTTCTAACGTCTTCAGGGTATGAACCGTATGAAATGGTCAATGAACAAGGCGAACTGATTGGCTTTGACATTGAACTCATGGAAGCCATCGCCGAAGAACTTGGCATAAGTATCACCTGGAACGATGTCAATTTTGATGGCATCTTAGCTTCCCTGCAAACCAATCAAGCCACGATGGCCATTGCGGGGATTTCCCCGACGGAAGAACGCGCGCAATCCGTGGATTTTTCCGACGTCTATTATTCCAGTGTCGATGGGCTTGAAAACTATGTGGTTTTTGAGACCACCGATGGCTATGAAAGTTTAGAAGATCTCAGCGGAAAAATCATTGGGACCCAACTGGGCACCATTCAACAAGAACTTATGGAATCTTTAAGTGAAGATTTTTCTTACACGGTCGAAACCAGAACCGTGAATGCGCAACTCATTGAAGAAATCAAGAATGGACTCATCGATGGGATGGTCGTGGAATCCTTGGTGGCCGACAGCATCATAGAATCCAACCCCACCTTTTCGAAACTCTTAATTGATGAATCCCTGGATGGTATTTATGGGAGTGCCATTGCCTTCCCCAAAGATTCAGAGCTTGTGGATGATGTGAATCAAGCGCTCGCCACGTTGAAAGAAAACGGCACGCTGGATGCCCTCATTGCGAAATGGTTTGAATAAGCAATTAACTGTTGACTTGTCTGTGTGCTAAAATTGAATTAGCTGACGTTTCAAGGAGTTAAAATGAAAGAAATTATTATAGGACAGAGAAAAATTGGACCAGATCATGCACCATTAATCATTGCTGAGATTGGTATTAATCATGGCGGTGATTTGGACGTTGCTTTTGAAATGGTAGATGCGGCGCATGAGGCTGGTGCCGAGATTGTAAAACATCAAACACACGTTATTGATGATGAAATGTCCAAAGAAGCAAAAAAAGTGATTCCGGGAAACACCGACAAGTCTATCTATGACGTTATGGCTGAATGTGCTTTAGATGAACAAGATGAATTAGCACTAAAACAATATGTTGAATCAAAAGGCATGATTTTTATAAGTACGCCATTTTCAAGAGCCGCCGCGGATCGGCTTGAGAGAATGGGAGTTTTAGGATACAAAATTGGCTCTGGCGAAATGAATAATTACCCATTACTGAAACACATCGCATCTTTTGGTAAACCAATGATTGTATCCACTGGGATGAATTCGATTGAGTCTATTCAAAAAGCAGTATCAATTTTAGAAAGTGCAAATGTAGATTTTGCCTTGCTACACACTACTAAT
>CAJXNT010000011.1 GCA_913057225.1 uncultured Mycoplasmatota bacterium | reverse complement strand
TTGACCATATCTTTTTGCATTTGTTGTAATTTTTTTAACATGCCTGGGTTCATGGTTTGACTCCTTTTATTTCACTTTGACGATGGAATCGCCAAACAGTTCAATGGCTTCTTTTTCGGTGTCGTTGATGGTGTCGTCATAGGTTTCTTGAGAGGTGGGGATGGATTTTAATTTGGGATGATGAATGGGGGTTAATTCGATCCATTCATCGGGCGTTTTTTTGGCTCTGAATTTTTTGACAAATTCGTCAGAAACATGGTCCCACAAGTCTTCGGGTAATGCGACAAACTTGATGGGTCTTTCGTAGTAGTCACTGAGCAACTTCACAAGCGGTGCGTGCACTTCGGGTTTCATCAATCGATTGCACGTCGAAGGCGATTCATACGTGATGATGATCATCACGCCGTTGGTGGCCACCATCTTCCCTTCCGTGATAAGTTTGGCGAATTTGAGTGATTCCCCCGAGGCAAACCGTTCAATGTCGTACCACTTTTTCACCATGTCAATGCGGACTTCACGGTCGCCCGTATTTAGGATATCTTCCACAAATTTAATGTCATACGTGTCGTAGGTTTTGTGAAAGAACCGGTCGATCATGGGTTGAAATGGCGGGGGCGCTTGCGGCTTAGAATCGGAAGTGATGGGTGGCGTGTCGTTCGCCGCTTGCGTGGCATCCTTTGAGGCCTCCACTTGAATGGATTCTTCCGTTGTTGACTGAGATTCCAAATCGGCATCCGCTTGCGTGGTATCTTTTAATTTTCGGATGATGGAGCCTTCTTCAAAAGGCGCTTCATTGGGCCCATTGAGCGTGGCTTTTTCATCGGCTCTTAAATCCGATGCTGGCAGCTCCACGTGTTCAGTGAACGGGCGATCGGTCGCCGGTTCACTGGGCGATGGGGCTCGGTCCAATCGCTCGGAAAGGTCGCTCACGGTTTGTTCCAAAGTATGAATCGTTTTTTCCATGTCTGATTGTTTTTTGAGTAAATGTAAGGATTCTTGTTTTTGATCGGACACCCATTTCATAAACAACAGTTCGATGACAATTTTGGGGTTGGTGGTAAAGCGCATTTGGTTTTTGGTTTCGTGAAGTAAATCTAAAATAAAGAACACTTGGTCATTACTTAAAGCTTTTAAAAATGCTTGATACTCAGCTTCTTGATAGATCTTTTTCGATTTTGAATCGGGCAGATTTAAAAGCATGAGTGCGTCCCGGTAAAACATGATGAAATCATCCATGAACCGGCGCACTTCTTTGCCGCCGGCCAGCAGTTTTTCCAGATGATTGAGCGCATCCACCACATTGCCATCGGTGAGTGCCTGCGCAATCGTCAACAAATCTTTTTCTTGCACGGACCCGCGAATGGCATGGACATCCTCAACGGTGATTTGATCATCGGCATACGAGAGGGCTTGGTCCAATAAACTGACTGCATCCCGCATCCCGCCTTCCACACTGGAGGCGATGAGGTGCAAGGCTTCGTCTTCGACTTGAATGGATTCTTGCGTGATGATGTCTTTCAAACGACTCGTGATCTCTTGGTCGGACACCCCTCTGAAATCAAACCGTTGGCAACGGGAATGAATGGTCGCAGGAATCTTGTGAGGTTCCGTGGTGGCCAAAATAAAAATGACATGTTTGGGAGGTTCTTCAAGGGTTTTCAATAGGGCATTAAACGCCCCCATTGAAAGCATGTGAACTTCATCGATGATATAGACTTTATACCGCCCTCTTGACGGCAAGTATTTAACTTTATCCCGGATCTCCCTGATTTCATCCACGCCATTGTTACTCGCCGCATCAATTTCAATGACATCATGGATGGTGTTGTTTTGAATGCCTAAACAAATGTCACATTCATTACAGGGATTCGCCGTGGGGGCTTTTTCACAATTCACCGCTTTGGCAATGATTTTGGCAATGCTGGTTTTTCCGGTTCCCCGCGGTCCACTGAATAAATAGGCATGCGAAAGTTTGTCCAATTTTAAGGCGTTTTGGAAGGTTTTCGTGATGTGTTCTTGGCCCGCGACTTCCGTGAAATCAGACGGCCGATATTTTCTGTAAAGTGCGGTGTAGGACACAGTTTAACTCCTAAGATTTGGGTCGAGGTTCATTCAATAAATAACGAGTTTCTTGAATAATCACTTTGAGCACTTTATGAATCAATGAGTCGGGTTCAAACGGTTTTAAGGTTTCAAGATATGCCGGTTCATGGCTGTTTTTTTCTCGGTAAAGTAGGTAGATTTGTTTGAGTGCTTCTTGGAATGCATCGCTGTTTCTCAATGTTTCAAAATCTTCACGCTCAAGCGCTAAAACTTCTTTGGCAACGCCGGACACATGAAGCACGTAATTTTTTTCATTGCGTTTAGGATCTTTGGAAAACACAATGCTACCGAGGATGAATTCATAGGCAAATAACAACCCCACGACCAACGGAGGAACAATCCAAAGTCTTTGGAACGATGTTTCAAATGGAACATCATTCACAGCCCATTCAAAAAGTGCATATCCAGATATGAAAAGAACCATCAAAATTACGGTTCCGATGTAGTAGATGAGGTGCCGTTTCAAACTCGCTTTTTTCATTCAAGCTCCTTGGTCTCATTATACACGAGGAAGGGCCATTGTGATATACTTTAAGCGGTGATAACCATGCAAAATGACACGATTGCTGCCATCTCAACGGCCCCTGGAATTGGGGCCATTAGTATCGTGAGGATGAGCGGTGAAGATGCCTTACCCATTTTAGAAAAATTTTTTCATTCTTCCCGCCAAGACCCCTTCGAATCACACACCATTCGGTATGGAAAAATTAAAGATGACGACCAACTGATCGATGAAGTATTGGTCAGTTATTTCAAAGCACCCAAAACATTCACACAAGAAGACATTGTGGAAATCAACACCCACGGGGGAACTTACATTGCTGAACGCGTGTTAGCCCTTTGTTTGTCAAACGGTGCACGGCTCGCAGAAAATGGAGAATTCACCGAGCGGGCGTTTTTAAATGGCCGGATTGACTTGACGGAAGCGGAGAGTGTACTGGATTTAATCGAATCTCGTTCAGAACTTTCATTAAAGCTTGCCACCCAAGGCCTCGAAGGTAAAATTCGTAACCTGACAGAATCGCTGAGAAATCAATTGCTGGACGTCATCGCACAGATTGAAGTGAACATCGATTATCCCGAATATGATGATGTTCAAGAGCTCACTCAAAACGTCCTCATTCCTAAAACGGAAGCTTTGAAATCCCATCTCACCAAAATTTTAGATCAAGCCGTTTATGGGCAGCTCATTAAAGATGGCATTTCCACCGCGATTGTGGGTCGCCCGAACGTCGGTAAATCCAGTCTTCTCAATGCTCTCATTAACGAAGAAAAGGCCATCGTCACGGACATTCAAGGCACCACCCGCGACACCGTTGAAGGCCGTTTAAATATTGGTGGTATCACACTCAATTTAATCGACACCGCAGGCATCCGTGACACCGCCGATCACGTCGAAAAAATTGGCATTGAAAAAAGCGTTCAAGCGATTGAAAAAGCCCGCTTGGTATTGCTGGTGATTGACCAAAGCCAACCGCTCACGGTCGATGATAAAAAACTCATTTCCCTCACGGAAAACAAAGAGCGAATCATCATCCTTAACAAAGACGATCTTCCGAAAAAACTGACCGATGATTTTAAAGACGCCATTCCGATTTCGAGTTTACTCAAAAAAAACTTGGACGCGTTAGAATCAAAAATTCACCGCATGTATGTCAGCGGTCATTTAGACACCAAGGAATCGGTTTTCTTATCGAATGCACGTCACATAGGTAAATTCAAAGAGGCTTTATCCTTGGTCAACAGTGCCTTAGACACGGCCCAAAATGGATATCCCGTTGACATGATTGAAATGGATTTAAAGGAAGCCTGGTTAAGGCTTGGTGAAGTCATGGGAGAAGTTTCAGATACCGCGCTCATAGACACGTTATTTTCACAGTTCTGTTTAGGAAAATAATATTATTGAATTTAATTGAATTGTTTTGAATATAATGAAACTTATCGTATAATTAGGGTGAGGTGACAATTATGTTCAAATGGAAGTCCAAAGAACAAGGCACACAATTTGTGAGCATCTACGAAACCAATATCACCCTGAATAAACCGGCGAGCGTGTATTTCAATCATGCCTACAGCGTCATGCTCGGGCTCGATGAAGACGCTCAAAAGCTGGGCATAAAGCCGCTCAGTAAGGAAGAGTTTCAACGCGGGGATATTGCCGAGGAGTTGCTGTATAAAATCAGTTTGAGAAGCAGCTATGCGCGCATCAGTAATAAAAGTTTTGTGACTCATCTGGCCAATCATTTGGGACTCGATTTTAATCAGATCAACATGGTTAAATTCGATGCTCACTGGGATGAGGCCGAAAAAGTATTAGTGGTTGACTTGCAGTCACCTAAGGAGGAGCGTCATAATGGATAATATGCTTAATCTCAACATCAGCATTGAGGTTTGGTTCATCATTTTATGGTTTGCCATCATCATTTTTTCAGCCATCTTAGAAGCGCTCACCATGGATCTCACCAGCATCTGGTTTGCACTGGCCGCACTCGTGGCGTTCATCCTGGCGATATTTAACGTCAACATTGCCATTCAGCTGATTGTCTTCATTGTCATATCGGTGGGCTTGCTCATCAGTGTCCGACCCCTGGCTCAAAACTACTTCCGCACCAATGTGGTCTCCACCAACTCCGATCGTTTAATCGGCAAAAGTGCCGTTTGCACCAAATCGATTCTCAAAGGCGGCCGCGGCGAAGTCAAAGTTAACTCGCAAGTTTGGACCGCCATCAGTCAAGACGAAAGCGACATATTAGAAAACGATACGGTGGAAATATTGGCCATTGAAGGCGTGAAATTGATTGTGAAAAAGGCATGAATGCAAGTATCTTTAAACGCATCATCAGCTTCTTTATCGACACCATTTTTGTCTTAGCCCTCGTCGTTTTTTTATTCCGGTTTGTGGCCCGGCCGCTCATCGAAGACAGCATCGATAATTTCGATGCCCTCTATGCTTCTTTCTTGGATGCTCAAGAGACACGGTTCGATGAAGTGGTTGCCGTGCAAGAATCGTTTGATGCGGGCGAAATCACTGAAAGTGAATACACCACGAGACTGGAAGAAATCGACACAACTTACAACGAAAACTACGCCGCTGAATCCCAAGCTTATGCGCAGTTTTTATACACCAGTGCCTTGTTTTTTATCTTAGGCCTCACGCTGTTTAATTATTTATATCAAGGCTTTACGAAAGGAAAAACCGTGGGCCGAAGAATTACCAAGCTGAGGCTTTCAGGCCCCATCAATTGGTGGACGCTATTACTGCGAGAAGTCTTTTGGAAGTCCATCTATTGGGTCTTCACATTAGGCTTTGGCATATTCATCGATTTTATCCTCATCAGTCTGACATCGCAGCGAAAAACCATCCGTGATTACCTCACCAAAACGAAAGTTGTCGTAGAAGATACACTATATCCCATTTAGGAGGCAGTAAGAAATTATGGATTTTGGATTTGGATTGATATTACTCATCATCATTGTATTGGTGGTCTTAGCCTATCTGGCCACTCGTTTTTCCATCGTCACGCAAGCCAACCGCTTCATCGTGGAACGCTTGGGGGGCTATTACCAAACGTGGGATGTTGGACTGCATTTCCTCATTCCCTTCATCGACCGCGTGAAACAAAAAGTATCCATTAAAGAACAAGTGGTCGACTTTGATCCGCAACCCGTAATCACGAAAGATAACGTCACCATGCAAATTGATACGGTCGTCTTCTTTCAAATCACCGATCCCAAGCTTTATACCTATGGGGTCAATGAACCGATTAAAGCCATTGAAAACTTAACCTCGACCACCTTGCGGAACATCATCGGGGATTTAGAACTGGATGAATCCCTCACCTCCCGCGATATCATCAACGAGAAAATGCGGGGGATTTTGGATGAAGCCACCGACCCTTGGGGCATCAAAATTAACCGCGTGGAAGTGAAAAACATCATTCCGCCGAAAGACATCCGTGAAGCCATGGAAAAACAAATGCGTGCGGAACGAGAAAAACGTCAATCGATCTTGATTGCGGAAGGGAATAAACGTTCGGCCATCTTGAATGCCGAAGGGGAAAAAGAAGCCCGGATCTTAGAAGCGGACGGGGAACGTCAAACCCGCATCTTAGAAGCTCAAGGTCAAGCGGAAGCAATCCTCAAAGTTCAACAAGCCACCGCGCAAGGGATTGAGTTCATTAAAAAAGCCGGCGCCGACGAAGCGTTCTTACGCTTAGAAGCTTACAAAGCGCTTGAAAAAGTGTCTGAAGGCAATGCGACCAAGCTTATCATTCCTTCCGATATGCAAGGCATTGTGGGACTCACCTCAAGCATTGCGGAAAGCTTAACCAGTGCATCGAATGCCGCAAAAACGCCCGCCAAACCCACCAAAAACGCCAAAAAAGACCCTGAATCAAACTAAAGAAAAAAGCCTCCCTCAGTCCTTGAGGGAGGCTTTTTTAATGCTTCATTGAATGAGTGATTTTCGTGATGGTTTTTTTAAAGGTGGATTTGACAATCCCTGGGAAAAAGACGGCGTACACGGCGATGGTTGTGAGCAGTTTGATTGGCCAACCGATTTGGTTGCCACTGATCCATCCATAGATTAAATAGACGGTCGTGATGCCGACGGTCAGGTATTTGAGCCAGGACCGCTTGGGTTTAATCGCAATCGATAGATATGGCGTAGCCATCAATAAATAACTGGCTTCATCCCACAAAGAAAAGCGAACCCCCAGCAAAAGATAGACATAAATCACGATGAATGACAGGCCGTTCACCAACCGATTTCTCAAATTTCCAATCATAAAAATACGGCTGATGGGAATGCCCCACATCAAGACGAACGCGGTGAGAAATTCTCCGGATGTCCATTGCCAAAAGGCCAGGGCGGTTATCGCAATACTGACTAAAAAGAGGATGAAAAACCGTTGGATGATGGCGATGATGCGTGTCATGAAATCACTCGTTTCTGCTTAAGCCAAGGTTTTCGGGTCCAACGGATATAGACTAAGGCGCCCCTGACGATCTCATCGGCCGCAATCCCGATGAAAACTCCCAACAAGCCAAGGTCAAAGACAAACACCAAGAGATAGGCCAGGGGCAGTTTGATCAAGCCCATGGAAAGCACCGCGGCTTTCACCGGATAATTGACGTCTCCGGTCGCTCTTAAGGCTTGAATCACCACGATGTTGGAGAGCCGTCCCATCTCTAAGAAGATGAATACCAGCAAGACCCGTTGACCAGTCTCAATAATCTCAGGATTATCGGTGAAAATGCGCAAAATGGATGCGGCATTAAAGTAGACCACAAGGGTGATCACAAACACCGTAATCACCCCAATGAGCATGGTTTTGGTGGTGCGTTTAAAAGCATCTTCATCTTCCGTGGCCCCGATGTGCCAGCCCACAATGACTTGATTGCCTTGCGCAAGCGCAATCGCAAATACCAGCACCGGAAGCGATAAATTAAACACATAGATTTGGGTGGTCACCGCGAGTGTTCCTAAGGTGTTGACCATGATTAAGATGCCAAATTCACTGACTTGATAGATGAATTGTTCCAAGGCACTGGGAAATCCAATGATCAATACTTCTCTCAAGTATTTATATAACCGTTTCAAAGAAATCGTCACGTCGAGGATCTTTTCATAAATCAAACTGCCTAGCAAAATGAACGCGTTAAAAATGCGTGCACTGAGCGTGGCAATCGCAGCCCCTAAGACGCCCAGAGCTGGGGCCCCTAAAAGACCAAAAATCAAGATGGCATTGAGCCCAATATTTAAAAGATTCGCGGTCGCCCCCGCCAGCATCACGCGTTTGGGAAACCCGAGTGAGCGAAACCCACTTCCCGTGGTTTGGGAAAGGGCCACAAATAAAAGGCCGATGCCGACCACTCGCAGGTACATCAAGGCGTCATCAAATATGGCGTCTGGCGTATTGACCAACCGCAAAAGTGCGGGGCCAAAAAGCTGTAAAAACCCAGCAATGATTAAGGCCAAGAAAAAGGCCCCCATAATGCCCGATTGCAAGGCTTTAAAGGAATCCTTTTCTCGTTTGGCCCCAATGTATTGACTGACCACGACCCCGACCCCGATGGCGATGATGTTGATTAAAACCGTGAGTAAAAAGAGGATGCGATTGGCGTTGCCAACGGCCGCCACCGATGCATCCGAATATTGCGATAGCATCAACGTATCCGCGACCATCATAAACATCAAAAAAGAAAATTCGATGTAGGTAGGCCACGTCAGTTGAAATAACGTTTTGCGCTGTGCCATGAGGCTCCTTATAGTTGACAGTGTTTGGGGGTTCGTGGGAACGGGATCACGTCCCGAATGTTCTCGATTCCCGTGATAAACATGAGCATGCGGTCAAAGCCTAAACCGTAACCCGCATGCGGGGTGGATCCAAAGCGTCTTAAGTCTAAATACCAATCCATGGCGGTTGGATCAATGCCAAAGGCACGCATTCTTGAAATCAACACGTCTTCACGTTCTTCCCGCTGCGATCCGCCAATGAGTTCTCCGGATCCAGGCACCAAGAGGTCCATGGCCGCAACGGTTTTTTCATCTTCGTTGAGGCGCATGTAAAAGGCTTTGATGTCTTTTGGCCAATCCGTGATGTAGACGGGCCCATCCATGATTTCCACCAAGGCTTTTTCATGCTCGGTGAATAAGTCTTTTCCCTGCTCGGGCGTATTTTCAAACGATTTCCCTGACGCTTTAAGCGCTTCGATGGCCGCTTCGTGGGTCAATGTTTTAAACGGTTTCTTGAGCACATTTTGGAGTTTATCAATGACCCCTTTTTCGACAAATTGATTGAAAAACGCCATCTCTTCTGGGGCCTTATCTAAGACTTCTTGAATCAAGTATTTGACCATCTTCGTGGCGGTATCCATCGACCCTTTAAGGTCGCTGAAGGCCATTTCTGGTTCAATCATCCAAAACTCAGAGGCATGCGTTTTGGTGTTTGAGTTTTCCGCTCTAAACGTCGGTCCAAAGGTATAGACCTTTTTAAAGTTTTGGGCAAAAACTTCGGCTTGAAGTTGACCCGACACGGTTAAATTGGTCGCTTTGCCAAAGAAATCTTGGGAAAAATCTGGGCGGCCGTTTTCGTTGGGAATTTGAGCCAAATCAAAGGTGGTGACTTGGAACATTTCGCCGGCGCCTTCCGCATCGCTGGCTGTGATGATGGGGGCGGCCACATGAACAAATCCTTCTTCTTCAAAGAACCGGTGCACCGCATGGTGTAAGACACTGCGAACTTTAAAGACCGCGGTAAAGAGGTTGGTCCGTAACCGTAAATGGGGATGTGTTCTTAAGAATTCTCGCGTATGCCGTTTCGGCTGAATCGGATAATCTTCACTGGAAGGGCCTACTTCCCTAACATTCTTCGCTTTAATCTCAAAAGGTTGTTTGAGTTCAGGCGTCAAAACCAGCGTCCCCTCAACCTCAACGGCGGCGCCCACCTTGATTTTTTGAATGGCCTCAAATCCATCGAGTGCGTCATCATAGACCACTTGAACCACACGAAAATCGGTGCCGTCAGCGACCATTAAAAATCCAAATGACTTTTGATCGCGGTGATTTCTCACCCAGCCCTCAATCGTGACTTCTTGATTGGCTAATCGCTCATACTGTTCAAATATTTGCTTTAAATCCATCGTTTCCTCCAAAATAAAACGCCCTTAAAAAAGATAAGGGCGTTTAAACGCGGTACCACCTTGGTTTATCACTCGGTCTCTTTAACGCAGAGCTACGGATGAGTTTACTTAAGTTCTTTCATCACTCATGGGGTTTTTCATAGCTTCGTGATCTTTGGCTTTCACCGTTTCCAAAGTCGCTTCGAATCAGAGGAATCTACTACTGGTCCATTCACCGTGTTAATCTTGTTTTTCAAATAACACACTCAGCGATTCGTTGTTGATGACATTCAAGATGCCTTGGCCGAGTAAGTTGGCCACAGACAGTTGTTTAATTTTAGCCGAATGTTGGTCTTTTCTCAAATGGATGGTGTCGGTGCATATCAGTTCATGAATGGCACTGGCTTCGATCCGCTCAATCGCTTTTCCTGAGAGGACGGGATGCGTACACGCGGCGTAAACATCTTTGGCGCCGGCCTCACGAATGGCATTAGAGGCTGCAGTAATCGTGCCTGCGGTATCGATGATGTCGTCAATGAGAATGGCACACTTATTGTTGACATCCCCGATGATATTCATAACTTCGGCTTCGTTATCCCGCGGTCTTCGTTTATCGATAATGGCGATGGGGGCATGTAAAACATTCCCAAGTTCACGTGCTCTCCCGGTGCCTCCGTGGTCGGGTGAAACAATCACTAATTCTTCGCCGGCCAACCGCTCTTCAAAATAACTTGCAATGATGGGCATGGCCTTAAAATTATCGATGGGAATGTTGTAAAAGCCTTGAATCTGCGCCGCATGAAGGTCCATGGATATGATTCGTGTGGCCCCAGCCACGGTCAGTAAATCTGCCACCAGTTTGGCACTGATCGGTTGTCGTGATTTGGCTTTTCGATCTTGCCTGGAGTATCCGTAATAGGGCATGACCACATTGATGGTTTTGGCACTGGCCCGTTTTAACGCATCCATGAGGATCAATAACTCCATCAGATGCTCATTCACGGGGGTTTGCGTGGGTTGAACCACAAATACATGGTGCCCCCGAACGGTTTCGGCGATATTGATGGTGATCTCGCCATCCGCGAACTTCTTAACCTCTAAATCGCTCAGAGAGATATTGGTGTAATCGGATATTTTTTCCGCCAAGGGACGGTTTGCATTGAGACTAAATAGTTTTACTTTTTCGCCATTAAAGGTCGCCATTTGATCTCCTTAATATTCACTAGTTTCATTATAACCAAATTTGGCCAAAATAAAATGCAACTTCATCAGAAAGTTGCATTCGATTTCAATCAATTATTCTTCGACAATTTCATCTTCGATACTCTCGTACGCCTCAATCACAATGGCTTCAATCTTGTTGCGTGTTTCTTGATTGATTGGATGGGCAACATCTTTGAATTCGCCATTCGGCATTTTGCGACTAGGCATCGCAACAAAGAGTCCCTCCTTGCCATCAATGACGCGTAGCTCATGGACTACGAAACAGTCGTCAATCGTAATGGCTGCAATCGCTTTGAGGCGATTTTCACCACTAAACTTTTTGACGCGAACATCCGTAATTTCCATAACAGACCACCCCACGGACATGACTTGTTGTATGAATACGCTTGCATTATATCATAGGCCCCTTGAGAATTCAAACAAATAAAAATTGATGCGCCGCACAAGTAAGCGAAATAATGGTTTTTGTGTCAACCATCCATGGTAATTTTTTGAAAAAGAGTGAGTAAATGATTCAAATTTAAAGCTTCGGCTCGACTTTGAGGGTTTAACCCCTGATCATTCAAATAGTCCAATAAAATGGCTTTGGCCTGAGGATATTCCGCTTGTAAATTATTCACCAGTGTTTTCCGTTTTTGCTTAAAACATTGATAGATGAATTGGTTGAATTGCGGTTCCACCAGGGGGTCTAACCGCCGCGTTTTTTTCATGCTCATCTGAATCACGGCTGAATGCACTTTGGGGGCCGGGCTGAACGCATGAGGCGGGACTTGAAACAAATAGTGGATGTCTGCATAGTATTGAGAAATCACACTGAGTGCTCCGTAGTCTTTCGTCGAAGGCTCAGCAGCAAGACGTTTGGCCACCTCGTCTTGAACCATGATTGTTAAAGAAGCAATATGAGTAAGGTCTAGACACTTACGAATGATGGGGGTGGTGATGTAATAAGGCAAATTAGCCACAATATGGAGGGGCTGCTTAAAAAACCCTAGCGATTTAAGATCGGATTCAATATCTCGTTTCAAAAAATCATCCATAATCAAATGAAAATGGTCTACGCCAGAAAAACGTGTCTTAAGATGACTTTCTAATTGACCGTCTATTTCATACGCCACAACGGGATGATTAAGGGTGAGAAGCGCCTCCGTAAGGGCCCCTTTTCCTGGCCCAATTTCAATATAGATATAAGAATCGTCTCCCAGGGGCAACGATTGAATGATTTTTTGGGGAATGGTGGCATCTTTGAGAAAATTCTGCCCCCACTTTTTTTGGGCTCTATGATTCATGGATGATCTCTTGAACGTGACGTTCGCTGATGGCATAGCGATTAAGAATTTTGATAAATTGCTGCGCATTTGCGTAAGGAATAAATAGTCTTTCAGCCACTAAGCGACGGTGGATACGGGCTTTGGGATGTGCGGATAGTTGATGCTTTATCATTGTTTTCGGGGTCCATGTTTCACGTGGAACGATTGGTCTAGTTCCTTGGGTTAAAATGGCCTTTAAAACATTGACGTCCATATGTTCAATCCCAATTTTGCCGTCTATTTTTTGCGCTTTTGTTTTTGGCACATAAATGGCTTCTATACTGGGTAAAACCGTACGGATTCGCTTTTCAATACGAGCGCCGGCTCCGTCTGGATCCAATAGGAGTACTAGGCGGTAATGCGCGTTAAGTTTACTCAACTGGTCAAGGTGTTGATGATTAAAATGAGCCCCGTGGGTGATGAATGCTTCAAGCGAGGCATCAACCTCTTTCAACTTCGCATAATCGTGACGGCCTTCCACCACGTATAGGATGGGTTTATGCATCGAACAACGTCGCTTTATCGGGATTAATCACAAACGGTACTTGTCTGGCATAAATGCTTGCTTCAAAGGTCCCAGGCTGAGCGACTTCTCCGTCTAAACTCCACGGTCTATTGTGCGTGGTGATCACCTTTACCTTTGGCGTTTTAAATCGTTGAATGCCTGGCAAATTAAAGCGCTTCAATAAAAATACATAGGCAAAATACAGATTGTTGAGCACCGGCACATAGGGCAGAACAATGACATCGAGCTGACCGTCATCCAAAACCGCGTCTTGAAGAATGGTGAATCCGCCCACAGATTCACTATTGGCCACAAGAATTAAGGAGTATTTCCCTTGAATGGTCTGGTGGGGCATTTCAATCTTGGCTTGAATCATGGGGGCGGTGAAAAAGGCTTTAATTCCAAAAAGAATATAGGCTAAAAAGCCCCATATCTTTTTCATTCGCTTGGTGGTTTTATAACTGATATCCACGTAGTTTCCGATGGCCGCGATGTAATTAAACATCCCAAAAGAACTCTGAACGATGTCTTTGTCTTTTATCATCGGATCGGCTAAATGTTTAAGATTGTGTTGGATGTTTTTGCTGAGTCCCAAACTTTTCCCAAAGTCATTGGCGGTTCCAGAGGGAATATATGCCACCACTGGGAGCTTATCAATGTCGGGAACGGCTTGAAGAACTTCGTTCATGGTTCCGTCTCCCCCACTGATGAGCACCATGTCGGCGTCGCTATGCTCACGCATGAGTTTAGTCGCGTGTTTGGCCGATTGAGTGGGGAAAATGTTCCACGTGTAACCCAATCGTTCAAGCGTGTGTGTGACGGTCCCAATCTCTTTTTGAAACGTCCCCCGTCCACTTTTTGGATTATAAATAATGTTGCAATGTGCCATCCCTATCCTCGTTTTAAAAAAGGCTCAAAAGAGCCTTAGTTCATGGTTTGAGCGGCGGTGATAATGGCCAGATGATACACATCATCCACGTCGCATCCTCGAGACAAATCATTGACTGGCTTGTTGAGTCCCGCCAAAATGGGTCCGATGGCTTCAAATCGCCCCATTCTTTGGGCAATTTTATACCCGATGTTCCCTGCATCCAAGGTCGGGAACACAAAGACATTCACCTGCCCCGCCACGGTGGAGGTTGGAAATTTTTTTGCCGCCACCGATGGCACAAACGCAGCGTCAAATTGCATTTCTCCGTCAATGGCCATTTCCGGGGCTTCAGCTTTTGCCAATTCGGTCGCTTTTTTCACTTTGATCGATTCTTCGGTCACGCCCGATCCATTGGTTGAAAATGACAACATCCCCACCTTCGGATCGATGTTGTACATGGGCGCGATTTTCCCTGTTTCGACCGCAAATTGCGCCAATTCTTCAGCGCTCGGATTGGGATTGATCGCACAATCGGCCATGAGATACTTTTCATCGCCTCTGAGCATTAAGAAATACCCGAATGCCCGTTGAATCCCAGGTTTCGTTTTGATGATTTGAAGGGCCGGTCTCACCGTGTCGCCGGTGGACTGGATTGCACCACTTACAAGGCCTTGTGCCAATCCTTGGTAGACCAGCATGGTCCCAAAATAATTGGCTTGTTTGAGCAATGCTCTCGCTTCATCTTCGGTATGTTTGCCTTTTCTCCGCTCCATGAAAGCTTGCAGCATGGATTCAGTTTCGGGATACGTGTCCATGTCAATCACTTCAACGTTGGGATGCACTGAGCCATTGACCGGACCAATCAGTATCGGATGAATGAGGGATTCCTCTGCCAATCGATTGACGGCTTTGACAATCCGCTCATCCGGTCCTTCCGGAAAAACAATGGGAATTTTATGCCCGTTGATTTTAGCTTTGAGTTCGTTCATTATGTGTGCCAATGTAGTCACCTCTATTCGTTATTATTATAAGGTTTTTAGGGCTTTTTTCAACGGGGGCTTGGATTCTTTGGTAAAATGAATCCGAGGTGAAAAATGCCAAAAAATATTGCGGTTTTATTTGACTTAGACGGAACCTTAATTGATTCCAATGAAATCATCATCGAAAGTTATTTTCAGGCCTTTAAAAAATTCCGGCCCGATTTAACCTTATCCCGAGAGAAAGTCATCACATTCATCGGACCCACGCTTGAGATGGTCTTTAGCGACTATGTCGATGCGGATCAAATTCCTGAAATGATTAAGGCCTACCGAGCTCACTACGTGGCCCATGAAAGCCAGCATCACAAGCTTTATCCCGGGGTGGTGGAAGGGTTGATGCGTCTCAAAAATTTAGGCGTTAAACTCAGCATTGTCACCTCCAAATATAAAGAAGCCGCGTGGCGAAGTTTTACCCATTATCAACTGGATGCATTTTTTGATGCGTTTGTGGCGCTGGATGATGTGAACCATCCCAAACCCCACCAAGAACCGGTCGAAGTCGCTCTTAAGCGGCTTGGAGGGGCGGATTATGCCATTATGATTGGGGACAATCATGGCGATATTTTATCCGGTCAAAACGCGGGGATTGAAGGCGCAGGCGTCGCCTGGAGCATTAAAGGAAAAGATTATTTAAACGAAATAACCCCGGATGTCATCTTTGAATCCATGGACGACATCGTCCGCTATATTCAATCGAAAATCGAGGTGTAGTATGTGTGTGTTCTGCCAAATTGTGGCGGGAGAAATTCCGGCCTACAAAATCTACGAAAACGATGATGTTTTAGCGTTTTTAGACATTTCACAGGTGACGCGTGGCCATACATTGGTCATTCCCAAAAAACACGTTGCCAACTTGTATGAACTGACCCCTGAAGTGGCCAAGCCTGTTTTTGAAGCTCTTCCAAAAGTGGCACAAGCCCTTAAAGATGCGCTTCATCCCATTGGCTTGAACCTCATCAACAACAACGATAAGCCCTTGCAAAGCGTGTTCCATCTGCATTTTCACTTGATTCCACGCTTTGAGAATGATGGGCTTTACTTGGGACTTGACAAAGCCATTCCGGACGTCGATCATGACGCTTACAGTGCCTTGCAAAATTCCATTGTGTCTCACATGCAAAAATGAGTGCGAATCCTCGCACTCATTTTTTTTAAAATACCGTTTTTTTCATGTAGGGCACCAGCACATCGGGAACCGTAATCGTGCCATCGGCGTTTTGATAGTTTTCCACCACCGCAATCCATGTCCGTCCGACGGCCAGGCCTGACCCATTCAACGTATGGACAAATTCCGGTTTGGCTTTGGCATCGGCTTTGAAGCGAATGTTGCCACGGCGGGCTTGATAGTCCTCGGCATTGGAAATGGACCCAATTTCTCGGTAGGTCTCATACGACGGTAAATACACTTCAATGTCATAGGTTTTTCGCATGGAAAATCCGAGATCTCCCGTGCAGAGTTCAACCACCCGGTAAGGAAGTTTAAGGGCCTTTAAGATGGATTCACTGGACGCCAGCATTTCATCGAGCTCATCGTAGGACGTGTCTGGATGCGTGAATTTGATCAGTTCCACTTTATTAAACTGATGCTGCCTTAAAATTCCGCGCGTGTCGCGGCCTGCGCTGCCCGCTTCTTGGCGGAACGCGGTGGTAAAGGCCGTAAACTTGAGCGGCAACTGATCTAAGGGGATGATTTCATCGCGATATAAATTAATCCCGGGCACTTCCGCGGTTGGATTGAGGTATAATCCCCGTTCATCGTTCACTTCAAACGCATCGTCTTTAAACTTGGGAAATTGGCCGGTGGCGGTCATACTGGCCGCATTCACCAAATACGGAAGCATCAGCTCTTGGTAGCCGTTTTCACTGTGCATGTCCATCATAAACTGAATCAGTGCGCGCTCTAACCGCGCTCCATCGTTTTTATAAACCACAAAGCGGGAGGCACTGATTTTACCCGCGCGTTCGAAATCTAAAAGATCTTTTTCAACGCCTAAGTCCCAATGGGCTTTGGGGGTAAAATCAAACGTTCTTGGCGAGCCTTCTTTTTTCAATTCCACATTGTCCGATTCGTCGCGGCCCACAGGGCACGCCTCATGCGGAAGATTGGGGACGCGCAATAACGCATCGTGCATTCGTTCGGTCACGGCATTCGCCTCTTTGTCGAGCGCTTGGATTTTTTCTTTGGATGCCTCGACTTGGCTTAAAATCGCATCGACATCGCCGCCTTCACGTTTGGTTTTTCCAATGGCTTTCGAAAGTTGGTTTCGCTCGGCTTTTAAGGCTTCGAGTTCAACCAAAATTTGACGACGGTGCGCATCGTCTTTGAGAATCGATTCGATGGCTTCTGTGAAATCGTCTCCTCGTTGATTTAAGCGCTTGATGATGTCTTTGGCATCGTCACGTAAGGCTTGAATATTTAACATAAATCCTCCTTGAAATAAAAAACACTCGTCCCCTTGGAATAGGGACGAGTGTACCCGTGTTGCCACCCTGTTTAACGAAAGTTTTCGTTCACTTTAGTTGCGGATAACGGACGCAACCCGTTTTTTAACCTGTGAGGTGGAAGGTTCAACCGGAATTCTTAAGCTTTCACCCGTGCTTAAGTCTCTTTAAAATTCCCGCATGCTGAACGGTAGTCTCACGCTATTAGTATAGCACTCAACGTTTTAGGCGTCATCTATTCTTCGTCTAAAAGATCCAGTAACGATTCCTGGGTGGCTTTTGGGGCCTCATCTTGCGATGATTCTTCCACTTTGAGTGCGGGTTTTTCAAGCTCATTGAGCAAGGTTTCTTCGACCTCATCTTCGTGTTTAACGACCGCGATATTCGCCACGTGTTGCCCTTTTTGCATACGCATCAAGCGGACGCCTTGGGTCGCTCGTCCCGATTCTGAAATTTGATCAATGGGGATGCGAATCATCATGCCTTTATTGGACACAAGCACTAAATCATCGTCCTCATTCACACTTCTTAATTTCACCAGGGGGCCATTTTTATCGGTGACATGAAGGGTTTTTACCCCACGGCCTCCACGTTTTTGCTGGCGGTAAAGTTCAGCTTTAGACCGCTTCCCGTAGCCTTTTTCCGAGACAACTAAGATGGTTTGTTTCTCATCGGTGATGGTGGCGGCCCCAATGACTTCTTCATCGTCTGAGAGTTTCATGCCGGACACCCCCGCCGCGGTGCGGCCCATCACCCGAACGTCCGATTCCGAAAAGCGAATGGCTTTTCCGTTGGACGCGCCCAAGATGATGTCTTGATCGCCTTTCGTATGGCGCACGGCCAAGAGTTCGTCATTTTCTTTGAGTTCGATGGCGCGAATGCCGTTGGCTCGGATGTTTTGATACGCGTGCACATTGGTGCGTTTGACCCGGCCTTTTTTGGTCACAAAGAAGAGGGTTTCATCGGCGTCAAAGTCATGAATGGTGGAGACCGATTGTAAGGTTTCGCCTTCTTCAAAGTTCAAAATATTCACCAGCGGAAGGCCTTTGGAATTTCGGCCATAACTGGGGATTTTGTACCCTTTGAGTTTATACACCCGCCCTTTATTGGTGAAAAAGAGCAGATAATCATGCGTGGACGTGAGGATGATGTGTTCTAAAACATCATCATCGTGGGTTTTCAGTCCAGTGACCCCCACGCCCCCACGGTTTTGGGTGCGGGCGAGATCGATGGGCATCCGTTTGGTATAGCCCGCTTCCGTGATGACAATCATCACATCTTCAACGGGGATGAGGTCTTCGTCATCGATGTCGAGATCAATCGCTTGGGAGATTTCCGTCCGGCGATCATCGCCGAAGGTCTTTTTGAGCGATTCCAGCTCGCCTTGAATGACTTCGGTTTGTTTTTCCTTGGAGTTTAAGATGGTGGTAAACTCTTCAATGGCTAAAATCAAATCTTCAAGCTCTGAATTGATTTTTTCGCGTTCTAAGCCACTGAGGCGACGCAGCCGCATCTCCAAAATCGCTTTGGCTTGTTCGCTGGAGAGTTTAAAAGTCTCCATGATTTGGCTTTCGGCATCGTCATAGGCCCCACGAATGATTTCAATGATTTCATCGATGTGATCGAGGGCGATGACCAATCCATCCAAAATGTGCTTACGTTCTTCGGCTTTTTTAAGGTCATAAGCGGTTTTTCGCACCAATACTTCGAATTGATGGTCTAGATAATGTTCGAGTGCTTCTTTTAGCCCTAACACCACCGGTTTATTGTTGACGAGGGCCAACATGTTAATGCCATAAGATGTTTGCAGCGGGGTGTATTTGTACAGGTTATTGAGCGTGACTTCGGCACTGACATCGCGGCGCAACTCGATGATGATTTTGATGCCTTCACGGTTGGATTCATCGCGAAGATCGGTGATGCCGTCGAGGCGTTTTTCTTTGGCGAGCTCCGCAATCCGCTCGAGCAAGCGAGTTTTGTTGACCTGATAGGGAATTTCCGTGACAGTGATCATCTGTTTGCCCGACTTGGTTTCACTGATTTCAGCTTTGGACCGAATCTTAATCGACCCATTGCCTGTTTCATAGGCATCTCTCAGTCCGGTTTTTCCGATGATAATGCCGCCCGTTGGAAAATCAGGCCCGGGAATTTTTTCCATTAGAGCGTCTAAGTCCGCGTCTGGGTTTTCTAAGAGGACCAGCAATCCGTCCACGACTTCATTGAGATTATGAGGCGGAATGTTGGTGGCCATCCCCACCGCAATCCCCGTCGCACCATTGACCAATAAATTGGGGAATTTGGACGGTAAGACGACCGGTTCATTTTCGGACCCATCGTAGTTTTCTTGATAATCAATGGTATTTTTTTTGATGTCGGCGAGCATTTCTGCGGCGATTTTAGCCATTTTGGCTTCGGTATACCGCATGGCAGCCGCCCCGTCGCCATCAATAGACCCAAAGTTTCCGTGTCCATTCACAAGTGGATAGCGCGTCGAGAAGGGTTGGGCCAAACGGACCATCGCATCGTATATGGCGGAATCGCCATGGGGGTGGTATTTCCCCATCACGTCGCCGACAATCCGGGCGCTTTTTTTGTAAGATTTTTCGGGCTGAACGCCAAGTTCTTCCATGCCGTATAAAATGCGGCGATGAACGGGTTTTAACCCGTCTCTCACATCGGGCAAAGCCCGTGAGACAATGACACTCATCGCATAGGATAAAAACGATGTGCGCATCTCGTCGCTGATATTAATGTCGTCCATTTTATCGCGTTTGATTAAATCGTCTTGCATCGTTTTTCTCCTAAATGTCTAAGTTCACAACGCGATCGGCGTTGTCTTGAATGAATGATTTGCGGGGGGCAACTTCATCGCCCATGAGCATCGTAAAGACTTGCTCGGCTTCCATCGCATCCTCTAAATTCACTTTTAACAAGGTTCTAAACTCTGGGTCCATGGTGGTTTCCCACAGTTGCTCAGGATTCATTTCTCCGAGCCCTTTATACCGTTGAATTTGCGGTCTTTGCCCAAAATCTTTGAGGGCTATTTCTAATTCTTCATCGCTGAAGGTGTATTCGATGCGTTTTCCTTGTTGAATTTTATAAAGCGGCGGTTGGGCAATGTAGATGTAGCCACGTTCAATCAAAGGTCGCATGTGTCTAAATAAGAAGGTGAGCAGAAGGGTCCGGATGTGCGCCCCATCGACGTCGGCATCGGTCATGATCACAATTTTGTGATAGCGCACGGCATCGGCGTTAAATTCTTCCCCAATGCCGGTCCCAAAGGCTTGAATCATCGACAGGATTTCTTTATTGCCTAAAATTTTGTCTAATCGCGCTTTTTCCACGTTTAACACTTTTCCGCGTAAGGGTAAAATGGCTTGGAATCCGGAATCACGACCTTGTTTGGCCGAGCCCCCTGCGGAGTCCCCTTCCACGATGTATAGTTCGGATTTCACGGGGTCTTTTTCCCGGCAGTCGGCCAGTTTGGACGCAAAGCCAAGTCCATCCAAGGGACTTTTACGCCGCGTCGCTTCACGCGCTTTTTTGGCGGCCAACCTGGCTCTGGATGCCAGCAACGCTTTTTCAATGATGATTTTGGCGTCCTGCGGATTTTCAAGGAGAAATCTTTCGAGGCCTTCGGCCAAGATGCCGGCCACGATTTTTCGGACTTCGGTGGAGCCTAATTTTCCTTTGGTTTGACCCTCAAATTGCGGATCCGGATGTTTCACACTGACGATGGCGGTCAACCCTTCACGGGTGTCTTCCCCGAGCAATGATTCATCTTTTTTAAACAAGTTGTTTTTTTTCGCATAACTGTTTAAAATCCGCGTCAGAGTCATCCGGAACCCTTCGTCGTGGGTCCCGCCTTCGGGGTTGTGAATGTTGTTGGTGAAGGGAAAAATACTGGCGTTGAATCCGTTGTTATATTGCAGGGCGATTTCGGCGATGATGTTATCCGTTTCCCCTTCGCAATAAATCACGGTGGGGTGAAGCACTTCTTTATTTTTGTTTAAGTATTCCACATATTCTTGGATGCCCCCATCGTATTTGTAGGTGATGGGATCTTGGTCGTTTTTGCGGTGATCGCTGATGGTGAACTGAATGCCGCGATTTAAAAATGCCATTTGTTGCATTCTCAGGCGCAATTGTTCAAAGTCAAACACTTGCGTTTCGGTGAAAATATCGGGATCAGGTTTAAACGTGATCAGTGTGCCTTTTTGATCGGTGGGGCCTTGATCCACGACATCGGTGGTCGCAAACCCTTTGACATACGATTGCGTGTATTTGGTGCCGTCCCGGTGGATTTCCACATCAAAATGGGACGAGAGGGCATTCACCACGCTGGCCCCAACGCCATGCAATCCGCCCGATACTTTGTACGAATTGTTGTCAAATTTACCGCCGGCATGAAGCGTCGTCAAAATGGTTTCCACGGCCGGTCTTCCCGTTTTCGGATGAATATCGATGGGAATGCCTCGACCATCGTCGCGGACCCGAATCGAATTATCCTCTAAAATTTCCAATGTGATGTACGTGGCATAGCCTGCTAAGGCTTCATCCACGCCGTTATCGACAATTTCCCAAACCAAATGATGAAGCCCTCTGGGTCCGGTGGAACCGATGTACATCCCGGGGCGTTTCTTAACCGCCTCTAAGCCTTCTAATATTTGAATGTTATCCGATGTATACGTATTGGGGTTACTCATAGGTGGATACCTGAACCTTTCCTTGATTGATGGAGAAATGACTGTAATTCTCTAAATTTTCGCGTTTAATGAGATTTAAATCGGTGGTGGTGATAAAAACTTGGGTTTCTGCGTCCAAATGCGTGAGAAGCGCATTTTGCCGATTTGCATCCAATTCTGAAAACACATCGTCCAGTAAAACCAATGGAATCACTTTTTTAAACTCTTTCATCCATGCCACCAACGCAAGCTTGAGGGCAATCGCCAAGGTGCGCATTTGGCCTTGGGAGGCATGAAGTGTGAAATCTTCCGTGATGTGGTTGATCACAAAATCATCCCGGTGAATGCCTAAGTTGGTCGTCTTGGTATGAAAATCACGGTCGATGGAGTCTCTGAGTTGCTCGGCATAATCGTAAAAATTCATCGACGGGACATATTGAATGGTGGGGGTCAGCCCATCGTTCGCAATCGATTGATAGATGGGCGTGAGGCGCGTGGACAATTGGGTCAAAAACTGTTTGCGCTTCATCATGATGGTTTCAGCGGAATACGCCAGACGCTGAGTGAGAATTTGAAACAGCCCATCGTTTTTTAATGCCTCAAGCGTACTCACTTGCTTAATGCGATGATTGCGATCTTTCAGTAACGTTTGATAGCGGGATAACTCTCCCATGAGCGACCGGTCTTGATGGGTCCCTTGCATATTCAAAAACTGACGTCTCAATTTGGGTGGGCCTTTGAGAAGGTCTAAATCTTCAGGGGCAAACATCACCACACTGAGATCCCCCACAAACGCACTGAGTTTATCCACCGATCCTCCGTTGAGTTTCACCGTTTTCCCGGCCGGACTCATCACCAGTTCGTATGACTGGTTTGTCGTGGTCCCAGTCACTTTGGCAAACGGCTTTGCTTGCTGAATGATTTCTTTGTCGCTGGTGGTCCGGTGCGAGCGCGTGTACGAAAGCATGTAAATACTCTCTAAGACGGTGGTTTTTCCTTGCGCGTTATTCCCCGTAAACACATTGAGCCTCGGATGGAGTGTGAGGGAAACCTCTTCATAAATACGCATGTGTTTGAGGGTCAGGTCTTTTAACTGCATGGTTGAATGCACCACGATGTTCCATCGATCTCAATGCGGTCGCCGGGGTAACATTTTTTCCCGCGCCGATTTTCTGCCACCCCGTTTACAAAAATACGAGCCGCTGCCAGGTGTGCTTTCACCTCGCCACCGCTCGACGCTAAATTCACATATTTTAAGAACTGGCCCAACGTGATAAATGGGGTGTTAATTTCAATGGCTGTCATGGGGTCTCTTTCATATATATTATATATGCCTAATTATACCTTAAGACCCTGTAAAAAACAATCGCACAAAAATAAAAAAAAGACCTCGTTTGAGGTCTTTAATGCATGGGATTAATCGGTTTTCACCGGTAAGATTAATTGCAGTGAATCGGGATCGTATTCCCCGGTCATGACAAAGGGACGAATTTCACCGGTAAATCCAACTTTAATTTCCGATGAATTAAAGCTTTTAAGGGCATCCATTAAAAATTTCGAGCTGAAGGCAATTTTAAGGCCAGACCCTTTAATACCCTCAACCGGATTCAATTCTTCCAATACGCGGCCAATTTCGGGCGATGAGGAGGATATTTCGACCACATCATCGTCGCGAATCTCACATTTGACGATGGCGTTTTGCCCATCGCGAATGGACAGTAAACTGGCCCGTTCAATGGCGACAAGGAGTTGTTCTTTATTAAAGACCACTTCAGTGGGAAATTCTTTGGGGATGAGTTTGGAGGTTTCGGGGTAATTGCCTTCGAGGAGTCGCGATAAGAAGACGGTGCCATCGTATTTGAATAATACGTTGGATGGACTGAAATGAAGCTCCACGTCTTTTTGATTGTCTTCCAAGATGCGAACGAGCTCTTCGAGGGATTTGGACGGAATAATAACATCGGTGGCGGCATACGATTGATCGAGTTCAATCGATTTTTTCGCCAACCGGTAACTGTCCGTGGCCACGGCCGTCAGTTGATTGCCTTCAAGTTTGAAGTAGACCCCAGTCAAAATGGGGCGGTTTTCAACCGACGATGCCGCAAATGCGGTTTGACGCACCAAGGATTTAAAGACGCGGACATTCACTTTGATGACTTCCGCACTTTCTTTAAATAAGAGGTGAGGATAATCTTCTAAATCCAGCAAGTTTAATGTGATGTCCGAATGATCGGCTTCAATTTTAAGTAAGTTATCTTCAAGCGCGGAAAGCAGAACGTTTTGTCCGTCTAACTTGCGAATGATTTCAACAAAATACCGGCCCGGAATCAAGGCTTTCCCTTCGGCTTCCACCGACAGTGAAGGATCTTGAACCACTTTGTGAATTGAAACTTCGCCGTTGCTGGTGGTAAATTGCAACCGATCTTTGAAAGCTTCCAGTTTAATCCCAGTGAGAGCTGGGTTTGGTGTTTTGTTGGAGAGCGCTTTTTGAACAATCACCAGGTGATAAAGAAGTTTGTCTTTGTTCATTTGAAACCGCATAAATTCACCCCTTTATATACTCTTTTTTAAGTATTATTATTGTTGGCTTGTGTGGAAATGTGGATAAGTTTAAAATCCACCCATAATTATATCATAGCGGTGCGAAAAACCGATGGTTCACTTAATCCGATTCTCCACATTTTATCGACAATTTTTCCACATCCACTTTGATGTTTGCATCCAGGTGTAAATCGTTGTAAATTTTCTCCACAGAATGCATCACGGTGGAGTGATCCCGATTGGTAAAATACTCCCCAATTTTTTTGTAAGGTATGTCGTATAAATGTTTGATGAGATACATCGCAATCTGTCTGGGATACAAATAATTGCGTGTGCGTTTTTTACTGACGAGATCACTCACGGAAATTTTGAAGTAATCGGCCGTCACACTCATCACATTGGTGATTTTTTCTTTCATGAAATCACGGCTGCTGGCTTTGGGTTTGATGAGATTTTCAAGCGCAATTTCAGCGTTTTTGATGCTAAACTCATAGTTGAACGCGGTGCAATAAAAGAGCACACGTTTTAACGCCCCTTCGAGTTCGCGCACGTTGTTATCAAAGACGGACGCGATGTACTCTAAAACTTTTTTTGGAATGAGGTCGCGCTCGCTCGTTTCGGCGTTGAGTTTTTTCTCTAAAATTTTGATGCGATGTTCCAAATCTGGGCGGTTAATATCGACGTTAACGCCCCACGCAAATCGGCTGGTTAACCGGGTCATAATATCCCGTAAATCAGACGCTTTACGATCGGATGAAATCACGATTTGTTTTTGTTGTTGATAGAGCTTTTCAAAGAGCTTAAAAAATTCTTCTTGAGACTTTTCTTTTTTGGCTAAAAATTGAATGTCATCCACCAACAAAACATCAATATCTTTATAAAGGTTGGTGAATTCTGTGTATTTTTTACGATTGGCATGTTTGACGTAATCTTCCACAAATTGATCCGCTTTGATGTAAAGAACGTTGGAGTGGATGTTGCCTTCGATGATGTAATTTCCGATGGCATGCATCAGGTGGGTTTTTCCTAATCCAACATCGCCAAAGATGTAAAGTGGGTTGGCCACAATCCCGGGCTGATCGGCCACTTTGAGGGCACTGGTGTACGCGAGACGGTTTGAATTTCCAATGACAAAGTTATCAAAGGTATACCCGGGAATGAGATTGGATTGGGTGGATGAATATTCGTCATCGGATTCTTCGTAGTCTGACTGAGACTTAATTTTCTCTGTCACTTGTGCTTCCGTGATTAACCGAAATTCATGTTTGTCTTTCACATACGATTCAAGCATCCGGTTCATGCGTTTGAGATAAAGCATTTCGACGCGACGTTTAATGAACTCATTGGCCACAATCAGGTAGATAAAGTTATTCTTAATTTCATAAATGGTGTCGATGCTGGAAAAAATCTCTTGGAATGTGTCAGGCTCAAGTTCGTGTGCCAGTTGAGATTTGATTTCGCCCCACATGATTGTGTTGTCCATCGCGCCCTCCTTTATTTAGGATTTTAAGTGTTAGTAGTCTATCACAGAAAAATGGGGATAAAAACCTTTTTTTATCCACACAAAATGTGGAAAAAATTTGCTTTACACAATCTTTACACAAAAAAAATAATTTGAATCATCTAGATGTAAAGCCATTTATTTCATTATTCCCCATTTCCCCAATGAATGTTTTCCCCATTTCCACTTTTCCACATACCCCAATGTGGAATGTCCTAAAATAAGCCATTTTTGAGTGTGGAAAAAAAGTTGAAATTTTTATTCATCCATCAAAGTTTGACACGAACTCCGATATCAACTATAATTTTCAAGCAATCTAGAGTTATAGAACTAGGAGGTGCCACGTATGAAGCGAACCTACCAACCGAATAAACGTCGTCGTGCCAAAACGCATGGCTTTAGAGAACGTATGTCTAGTCCTACGGGTCGTGCGGTCTTAGCAAGACGCCGCCAAAAAGGCCGTAAACGTATCGCGGTCTAATCGTTAAACTCTCGAAAACACCTGAAAACGATCATGTTTGAGGTGTTTTTTTATTGGGAGGATGCCATGAACCGAAGGTATAGTTTAAAGAAAAACGAAGATATCAAAGGCGTTTTAAATCACCAACACAAACGGTTTTGCCATGGGATTGGCGTTTTTGTGAAACCCAATCCCAGCGTAGCGGATTTTCGCATTGCATTTTCCGTGCCCAAAAAATATGGCAATGCGGCAAAAAGGAATCATTTAAAGCGCCGGTTGCGTGAAGTGGTTCGAACCTTTAACATTAAATCCAAACAGGATATATTTGTGATGGTTCGGCCCGATTATAAGCCCCAAACATTTGAAGATTTGACGCGTACGTTGCATACATGTTTTACCCAACTTAAACTCATAGGAGAAAATGATGATCAGTCTTAAGAAAAAAATAACTCTGGGCGTTATGCTCATGTTCGTATTAATTTTAGCCGGGTGTGCCGAAGTCTATGACAGTCCGATCGGCGCCGAAGGTTTAGGTGTTGGATGGGTGCAATGGATTGTGGAGCAAATTGCCCTCGCCATTGTTCGTATCAGTGACTTTTTCGGTGGAAGGTATTGGATTGGCCTGACCGTGATTACCATTTTGATTCGATTGGTGGGATGGCCCATTTATTCCAAAACCACCGGCATGAGCACCAACATGCAATTTGCCCAACCTGAGATCAACAAATTGCAAGAAAAATATGCCGGGAAAAACGATGATGCATCTCGACGTGCGATGCAGCAAGAAATGATGAAAATTTATAAAAAATACAACATTAACCCCCTTGGCTGTTTCTTACCGTTCTTGCAGATGCCCATATTCATTGCCATGTATCAAACCGTCCGTCGGATTCCATTAACGATTGAATACGATTATCTCAACTTTTCATTTTTATGGTTTGATTTTAAAGATCAACCGACCGATAGCTTGTTTGATTTAGGCGCAAACTGGACATTTATATTATTTGCCATCATCGTCGGAGCTTCGATGTTTGGATA
The DNA here is from genome assembly GCA_913057225.1 of uncultured Mycoplasmatota bacterium. Classification (GTDB taxonomy): domain Bacteria; phylum Bacillota_I; class Bacilli_A; order Izemoplasmatales; family Izemoplasmataceae; genus JAGYII01. Next base: position 6,449 of record CAJXNT010000011.1, on the reverse strand, counting down.
TCAACGCTACTCCATGAAAAAACCAGAATATGCGCAAAACAAAAAATATCAAACGGCGGTCCAAAATCAATCCCAAAATACCATGAAATACATGACGTACTTTTTAACCTTCTTGATCATGACCGTCGCCTACACCAACTTAGGGATTGCGTATTATTGGTTAATCGGAAACGGATTTTCCTTCTTACAAGCCTATATTAACCGTCAAAAAACTGCGAAACGCATGGCAGCGATGAAAGGAGCGTACTAATGAAAACTCTCGTATTTGATGCCAAAAATGATGAAGAAGCTTTACTTCATGCCGCCCGTGAACTCCGTGTGAATCCGTCATACATTACCCTTTCTCACGAGGAAAAAAAGGGAATGCTCGGACTCAAAAAGACGCTGACGTACACCGCCACCGTGAATGTCAATTTACTGGATTTTGGCTATGATTTTCTCAAACAAACACTCAGTCAATTAGATATTGAAGCCACCATTGAAGCGGAACTGAATTCAGAGACTGGGGCGTATCATTTCACGATTGATTCGGACGAAAACCCGTTATTGATTGGAAAAAGTGGAAAGACACTTCATGGGTTCCAAACGTACATGCGAAACTTAATGAACCTCTACAGTGAAGACGGGGTCAATGTCATTTTAGACATCGGCGATTACAAAGCCAATCGGGAACGCCAGCTGGAAATTTTGGCCACGAAAACCGCCAAAGAAGTGGCGCGCTCAAAAATCCCCGCGACCCTCAGAGATCTCAACGCCTATGAGCGTCGGATCGTCCACACTAAATTAGCAGAATGGCGAGATGTGACGACCGTTTCTGAAGGTGAACGTCCCAATCGATACCTCGTCATTAAACCCAAAGAATGAAACTCATAGTGGGGTTGGGAAATCCCACCGAGCAATACGCGAAAACCCGTCATAATATTGGGTTCATGGCCCTTGATTATTACTTAAAAGATAAAAACTTGACGCCCACTCAAAAGTTTAAAGGGATCATCTACAAAGGGCCCGATGTGATGTACTTGAAACCCCAAACCTTTATGAACTTATCGGGGGAATCCGTGGGAGAAGCGATGCGTTATTTTTCCATCGCGAACGAAGATGTTCTGGTCATCTACGATGATTTAGATCTCCCCCCTGGTGCGTGCCGCATCCGCCGTCACGGAAGTGCGGGCGGACATAAAGGCCTCCAATCGATCATCGATGTCGTCGGAACTCAAGAAATTCCCAGACTTCGGATTGGCATTGGAAAAGGGAGAGACGCGAAAGCGTATGTGCTCAAGAAAATCCCTAAAAAAGATCAAAAGGTATTTGAGGACGCATTTGAAAATGTGACCCAAGCGCTCGATGCATTTTTATCGGGGCAATCGATCGAATATCTCATGAATCACTTTCAAATCAGCGACTCCCCCCTCTAAGGGGGAAGTCGCCAGAGGTCGTTATGCAATCACTGATTCATCATTACGCCGAGCATCCATCTTTTGCAGCCATTAAAAAAGCGCTTGAATCGAAAGCGTCTTTTCAACTGAGCATCCCGGAAGGCGATTTTTCTTTATTTGTGCTCGCCATGCTCAGACGTCTTTCTCAACGCCCTTTTGTGGTGGTGCATCACAATTTATTTCAAGCTGAAAAGGGGTATGAAAAAAGTTTAAACGTGCTCAATCAAGTGGGATTTTACCCCCACGATGAATTCATCACGCTTGACCAAATCTCCTTGAACGATGGGTTGAAAACCGAACGCCTCAACACCCTTTATAACACCCTTCAAGGGACCGTAAATACGATCATTACGCATCCCGTTGCCATCCATCAATGGATGCATTCTAAAAAGGTTTTAGAAGGATTCATTTTTCCTTTAAACACGGGCGATGAAATCCCCATGAATGATCTGTTAAGTCGGTTGGTTCTTTATGGGTATCACCCCGTAGAGCACGTGGAAAATGTCGGCGAATTTTCACGCCGAGGCTCAATCATTGATATCTATCAAATTGGATTTGAACACCCGGTTCGAATCGACTTTTTTGACGATGAGATTGATTCCATTCGCGTCTTTAATGCAATCACACAACGCTCCATCAAAACGCTTGAAACCATCACCTTGATTCCCAACCGGGAAATGGTATTAAACGACCATGATTTAGAAACCATTGAACAAAACATTCGTAAAAAAATGAGTGCCCTTTCGTTGAGTGCCGAAGAAAAAGAAACGGTTGAATCCGATTTACTTGCGTTAGCTTCGGAAGAGGGAGACGCACTCAAACGGTATTTGCCCGAGCTTGAAGGACCGGCCCAAACGCTTTTAGATGTCTTGGACGATCCCGTGCTCATTTACATCAATCCCAGTGAGTCCTCCCGCAACATGGAGACCTTAAAAAAAGAAATCTTCAATCATTTAAGAGGGGTGCCGGGCCTGAAAAAGATGGAACTTTCTTGGATTCCTGAACGCTTACCCAAGACGCAAACCATCTCCATGAATCCGTTTGAAACCAATCCAGAAGTTCCCCTGTATCACCTCAGAGCCAAAGAGAGTTTTCATTACCATCAAAACATGCAAATGTTTTACCAAGATTTAATGAAAGCGGACCAGCATCAAACAGTGCTCATTCAACTGGAAAAACAGCAAACCATCCAAGAGCTTTCGCGCCAACTGGAAGAAAAAAAGATTCAACCGGTGATCATTGGGGCAGACGAAGTGCCGGTTGAACACCGCATTAACTTTGTTCAAACCGACACCCCCCTTGCCTTTGATTGGTTTGATGCCCGGCTCTTACTCCTAGACGACGCGCATATTTTTAAAACCACCCAAAAGAAAAAAAGTCGCTATAAATCGATTTTTAAAGACACTCAACGCATTGATTCAGCGAAGGCGTTAAAACGCGGCGATTTTATCGTCCATTATGACCATGGGATTGGCCGCTTTTTAGGCATTGAAACCATGACCTTAAAAGGGCTCGATAATGAATACATGGTCATTCAATACCAAGGCACCGATAAACTGTATATTCCAGTGGAAAATCTATACGCCATTCAAAAATATGATGTCTATGAAGGCATTCAACCCAAGCTTTCAAAATTGGGATCTTCGGAGTGGCAAAAAACCAAACAAAAGGCGAAGAAAAAAGCCAAACAAATTGCCATCAATCTGCTGAAACAATACGCCGAACGAAAGAGTCAAAAAGGGTTTGCGTTTAGTCCAGATACGGATCTCACAGATCTTTTTGAAGCGGACTTTCCCTATCAAGAAACCCCCGATCAATTGAAAGCGATTGAAGCGGTGAAAGCCGACATGGAATCCAACGTTCCCATGGACCGACTCATCTGTGGGGATGTGGGATATGGCAAGACCGAGGTGGCTTTAAGAGCCACGTTCAAGGCGGTGCTAGATAACAAACAAGTTGCCTATTTAGCCCCCACCACCATTCTCACCCAACAACACTTTGAAACCTTTTCTGAGCGGCTTTCCAAACATGGCATTAAAGTCGCCCTGTTGAACCGTTTTTCGGGCACGAAAAATACCAAACTTATCCTGAAAGGATTGGCCGAAGGCAGTATCGATGTGGTGATTGGCACGCACCGCCTTTTATCCAGCGATGTGCAGTACAAAGACTTAGGGTTGTTGGTCATTGATGAAGAGCAACGTTTCGGCGTCAATCATAAAGAAAAAATCCAATCTTTTAGGAATCACATCGATGTCATGACGCTCACCGCCACCCCCATTCCCAGAACCTTACAAATGTCACTATCCGGCATTAAATCGATGAGTCTATTGAATACCCCGCCCGAAAACCGTCACCCGATTCAAACGTATGTCATGAAACGCTCCGACCGGGTAATTAAAGAAGCCATCGAACGTGAACTGGGCCGCAAAGGGCAAGTGTTTTATCTGTATAACCGGGTGGAAACCATCGCCCAAGTGACGCATCATTTAGAAACCTTGATTCCGGATGCGCGGATTGCCTTTGCGCATGGCCAAATGAAAAAACTGGATTTGGAAAAAGTCATTCACCAGTTTGTGGACTATGAATTTGACGTGTTGGTGTCCACCACAATCATCGAAACCGGCATTGATATTCCGAGGGCCAATACGTTGATCGTTCACGATGCCGATCAACTGGGTCTTGCTCAGATGTATCAAATCCGAGGCCGTGTGGGACGGTCCGACCGGATTGCCTACAGCTACATGATGGTCGACGAACATAAAGTCTTAAAAGAAGAAGCGCTCAAACGGCTCAACGTGATTCGCGATTTCACCGCCTTAGGCAGTGGCTATAAAATCGCCGCCAGAGATTTAGCCATTCGAGGCGCAGGCGATCTCTTAGGGGCCGAGCAATCAGGCTTCATTGAAAGCGTGGGCATCGATATGTTCATGCAGATGATATCCGACGAAATCAAGGCCATCAACGAACCAGAAAAAGCCCAAAACCCGCTCAAAAAATTGGCCAAAATCAATGTCTCAAAAGCCTTCCCAGACGCTTACATTGAAAGCGAAGACGATAAGCTCATCTACCACAAGAAAATCAGCGCACTGACTTCCAGCTGGGATATTATACAATTAAGAGAAGAGATGGAAGATCAGTTTGGGACACTTCCCAAATCGGTCTATGAATACATGCTGTCCAAAGTCTATGAACATTTGGCGAAAACGACCGATGTGGAGAAAGTCATTTCACAAAAATTTGACACCATCTTAGTGCTTTCTGAACCCGGGTCTCACCGCGTCTCAGGCGATCAACTCTTCACCGCCGCAGAAGGGATTTCCCCGCTCATTAAGCTCGCGTATAAAGACCGAAAAATCAAAGTCACCATTCCCCACTTAGAGATTCAAAAACCGTTGCTTGAAATCATCATCACATTACTCGAAAGCATTCAATAAAAGGAGACCAATCATGCCATCCATTGCAATCATTGGCGCCCAGTGGGGTGACGAAGGAAAAGGAAAAATTACCGACTTTTTAAGTGCCACAGCCGATTATGTGGTGCGATTTCAAGGCGGCGACAACGCCGGCCACACCATTCATTCCAAAGGCCAAAAATACGCGCTTCACTTATTGCCTTCCGGCGCGCTTAGAGATGCGACCATTAACATTTTAGGCAACGGGATGGTCATCAACCCAGAGGCGTTGGTGGAAGAAATTGACATGCTTCAATCGTTGGGGAAACATCCGCACATTGTGATCTCAAATCGAGCGCATGTCATCATGCCGTATCACAAATTGAGAGATCAAAAAGCCGAAGATACCCAAAACATCGGGACGACCCTCAAAGGCATTGGACCTGCGTATCAAGATAAAGCGGCTCGGGTCGGACTGCGCATGGGAACGTTCGTCGATGAAGCGCTTTTCAAAGCCTATTTGGATCAATATTATGACACCGTCAAAGGCCATTTAAACGAATCCAAAGAGCGTCTATTTGAAACCTATCAACCGTATATAGAAGCCTTAAAACCACGGGTCAAAGATACGTCCGTTATCCTCGCAGAGGCCTTTAAAACAAATAAAAGGGTGGTCTTTGAAGGGGCTCAAGGGACGATGTTAGACATCGAACAAGGATCTTACCCATACGTCACATCCTCATCACCCACCGCCGCTGGCATTCCCGCAGGCGCGGGCGTCGCCCCCAAACACGTGGGGCAAGTCTTAGGCATTGTCAAAGCCTACAACTCACGTGTTGGGGAAGGACCGTTTGTCTCCGAGATGGAGGAAGAAAAAGCAGAAATCATCCGTGAAATCGCGCATGAATTTGGCACGACGACGGGCCGGCCCAGACGGATTGGGTATTTGGATTTAGTCGCGTTAAAACATGCGCACCGCATCAATCACTTTGATGCGTTTGCGATCACGCTTTTTGATGTGCTGAGTGCGTTTGACACATTGAAATTGGTCACCGGCTATCAACTCGATGGATCGGTCATTGACTATGTGCCAGCGGAACTTGAAACTCTGGAAAAATGTCAACCTGTGTTTCAAGAAATGCCTGGGTTCAAAGAAGACATCTCGCATCTTACCGATTGGAACGCACTCCCGCAAGCCGCCAGAAATTACCTCAAAGCCATTGAAGATATTACGGGCGTTCCGGTGGGGATGGTGTCGGTGGGACCGGACCGTCGGCAGACCATTTCCATGACCAAAATTTTCTAAAAAAAAACATGCCCCATGGGCATGTCTTTAAGCCAAAATATCAAAGGTTGATTGAAGTAAAATCATGGCGATGAAGGTCAGCCGGATGAAGTAAAAATAAATCAATCCACCAAAGAGATACACCGTGTATAAATTAAAATCTCGACGCTTAATTTTTTTGTCTTTTACTTTCTTCATTTGAAAGGCAAAAAATCCAATGCCGGCGGCGAACACCGAAAATTCAAACATGATGAACAAGAGTTCGGTGGAGTTGTTGTTGTAATAGCCCGAGAACACATACGGCACGAGAAAATAAAGGGTCGGAACAAACGTATA
>CAJXNT010000010.1 GCA_913057225.1 uncultured Mycoplasmatota bacterium | reverse complement strand
AGCGTGGGTTTCATGGTGGCCACACGCGATAAGGTTTCATACATGCTGCAGTATTCGGTGGCTTTTTGCCAGGCTTTTTCCACCTTTTTTTGTTTGGCGGGTTCCACCCCAGTCACCGTCACTTTGACGATGACTTCTTTTAAAATGGTGGGGACTTCCTCGCGTTTAATGCCGGTGATGTCATAATCCACCCCACCCACGGTGGTGCGCATTTTATCTAAGACATCTTGAAAGGTGTAATTGAGGCAAGCCCCGAGGCCGCCGAGTACCATTTCATAAGGTTTGAATCCTTTCGCCCCGACCGCCACGTGGTCGGTGGCTTCTAGGGTGCCTTCATTTTGGCCATTGTAAGCAATTTGAATTTGGGTTGCCAATGGGGTCAGCTCCTTTGATATCGTTTGAGTGAATCTTCAATTAATTGTAACGCTTCTTCCTGAGAATGAAAGTCATATACTTCCACCTTTTTGTTTTGCTGGAGATCTTTGTAGGTTTGGAAGAAGTGGCGAATTTCTCTTAACGTGTGTTTGTTGACATCTTGAATGGTATGAATGTCTTCAAAACGCGGGTCTTTATCCATCACCGCGATGATTTTATGATCTTTTTCGTCGTTATCGATCATATCTAAATAGCCAATGACGCGCGCATCTACGATGCACCCAGGAAAGGTTTTGGTGCTGGCCAGCACCAAAATATCGAGGGGGTCATTGTCTTCGGCCAGCGTCTCTTCAATGTATCCATATTCAGCCGGATAAGTCATTTCGGAATAAAGCACCCGGTCCAGTTTGATGCGGTCTTTGGCTTTATCAATTTCGTATTTATTTTTGGTCCCCATGGGGATTTCAATGATGGCTTCGACGATATTATGCATCCGGGGTCTCAAACAGCTTCTTCATATTTCGGTGGGGAATGCCGGCGTCTAAGAAAATGTCACCGTAGATCTCATACCCCAGTTTTTCATAAAAAGGAATGCTTTCGAGTTGGGCCGCCAACTTGACTTTGTTGAGGCCGTTTTTGAGGGCTTCTTGTTCACACCGTTCCACCAGTTTTCTTCCTATGCCTTGGCCCCGGTATTCTTCTAAAACGGCGATGCGGCCAATTTTGCCGGCGTAAAGTCGGGCTGCGCCCACCACTTGGTCGCCTTCGTAGGCATTAAATAAGGTGGCCGTGTAGTCATTGTGGTCGTATTCTTCTTCCCAGGGAACGTTTTGTTCAAGGATGAACACACGGCCCCGAATGGAGAAGTGATCGAGAATTTCTTGCTTTGAATCTGCCTCTTGGATGTGCATGCAATTCCTCCTAAATTGAAAAGGTTTTATTTTTGTTTGAATCGTGCTAAAATAGCCATAATCAAGCCATTCAAGCGTTTCACACTTTTATTATAACAAGAGTTAAAAGAAACTGAGTGGTGGATTTTGAAAACCTTTGCACCGTAAGGAGCGTATGCCATGCACAAAGATTTTGTGATCACCCACGACGCTGGATTACACGCGCGTCCTGCCACCTTATTGGTGGCCAAAGCGAATGAATTTGACAATGCCATTCGCCTCACCTATGAAGACACCACCATCGATTTAAAATCGATCATGGGGTTGCTTTCACTTGGGGTGCCGAAGGGGTCTTTAGTCCGCGTAGAAGTGGACGGTGACAATGCCGCCAAAGTCTTGGAGGCGATCTCCTACACCATCAGTGAAATCAACGCCGGATCTTAGCGTTTAAATCCCAGTCCAAGTTTCTTCTTGAAACGTTGGACTTTTTTTATGGCCAACGTTTCAGCGTCGGCTTTGCCCCGGTCTAAAATTTCGGTCAGTTCATTTGAGTTCATGAGACGTTCATAGCGGGCTTGAATGGGGGCAAGGTGCGTCGCAATGATTTCCCCCAGAGCCTCTTTAAACGTTTGATAGTTGGCCTCTTTAAAGGTTTCAACCACCTGTTCAGGCGTCGTCTCTTCTAAGGCCGCATAGATCTGGATCAGGTTGCTGAGGCCTTTTTTGGATGCGGGATTGTATTCGATGATGCCGTCGCTGTCGGTGACGGCCGAGCGAATGCGTTTTTTGATGATGGCCTCAGAATCTGTGAGTAAGATTTTACTTTTAACGTTGGGGTCGGATTTCGACATTTTTTGGTCCGGGTTTTGCAAGGACATCACCCGGGCGGTCAGTTCTGGAATTAAGGGTTTGGGCACCGTGAAGAAATCCCCAACCTGATGATTCACCCGTTCAGCAATGGTGCGGGTTAATTCTAAGTGTTGTTTTTGGTCGTCGCCGACCGGCACGTATTCCGCATCGTACAGTAAAATATCTCCGGCCATGAGCACGGGATACGTAAATAAAGAGGCCCGGATGCCTTCGGTTTGTTTTTGCGCTTTGTCTTTGTATTGGGTCATGCGCTCTAATTCGCCCATGTAGGCAAACGATTGTAAGAGCACATCCATTTCTTGATGGGCCGTGATTTCCGATTGCACGAAAAGCGAGGTCTGTTCAAGATTGATGCCGCAGGCCACATACATGGCCGCGAGCGATTTGATGGCTTTGCGTAATTGAACCGGATCTTGCGGCACCGTTAGGGCATGCGTGTCGGCAATGAATAAAAAGAAGTGGTGATCGGGATGCGATTTTTGCAAAGCGACAAAATTACGGATGCTGCCTAAATAAGTTCCGATATTCAGTTCGCCGGTGGGTTGAATGCCTGAAACAATGGTTTTCATACGTTCCTCCTAATAAAAAAGCGCCCGACGCAAATAAAGCGAAGGGCGCATCGGGCGCGGTACCACCTTGGTTTTTTCTTGGGGGGCCGGATAACGCGGGCCAGCGATAAAGCATCAACAACGTCCCATTCACGCAGGCATCTGGGTCTAGGTTCCACCATCCTAAACTCGCTGAGTCCAGAGGGGCCTGGTTACTTCACGTTTGCTTATGACATTATTTTAGTGATTTTTAGCTTGAAGCGCAAGTTCAAGTTCATCGAGCAAGGTGCCCAGTCGTTTGACCACGGCTAAGAAAGGTTCTTTGGTGGTGAGGTCGATGCCACTGGCTTTGGTTTGATTGAGGGGCCAATCGCTGCCGCCGGATTCTAAGAGTTTTTTGTGGAGGGCGATTTGACTCGGATCGTCTTTGACCATCGCATACAGTTTTAAACTGGCCGCAAAGCTGGTGGCGTACTGATAGACATAATAGGGGGTGTGATGAAGATGCGGGATGTAGGCCCATTCGTATTGGCTTCCGGGTTCTTCTTTAAGGTCAATGTCATAAAAATGGTGATACAAATCGATCATGATTTGAGACAAGGATTCATGCGTGATGGCTTCACCGTTTTCGGCTTTTTTGTGGGCTTCAAATTCATACGCCGCAAACAAGACTTGGCGGTAGAATGTGCCCATGATGTCATCGATGGATTGTTGCAAGAGGGCAATCTTATCGTCCACGCTTCCTGGATTATTTTGAATGAAATAATCGAGCAGTAGATGTTCATTGAACGTAGACGCAATCTCGGCCACAAAAATCGTGTAGTTTTGAATGGCGGGCGGTTGAGTTTCCGCCGCATACAGTGAATGCATGGAATGACCCGCTTCGTGGGCGAGGGTGAAGACAGAATCGAGGGTTTCATCGTAGTTCAGTAAGATATAAGGATGTTCATTGATGGCACTCCAGGAATACGCCCCCGTTCGTTTGCCGGGTTGTTCGTAGACATCCACAAACCCATCTTTCAGTGCATCTTTGGCTTTTTCTTTAAAATCATCCGACAAATGATCCACCGCTTTGAAGAAGAGGTCTTTGGCTTCTTCATAGGTATATTTAGAGGTGCTTTCAGCCAAGGGAACAAACCGGTCAAAGGTCCGATGTTTTTTGAGACCTAAGACTTTGGCCCGAATGGCGTAGTAGCGTTTCAGTAAGTCGGTGTTTTCTTTGGCGACTTCGACAATGTTATGGAAGACTTGGGGGTCAATATTTTTGCCGTGAAGGTACATCTCTAAGCTGGATGTATAATGCCGTGATTTCATGGATGCGACATCGGCATCTAAGACACTTTTATAGATGCTGGCGTACGCATTTTTATGGTCTTTATAGTAGCGGAAAAAGGCCTCAAATACTGTTTCTCGGTCATCCGGATCTTTAAGATCGGTGAGATGGGACCGATAATTGCCCGATGTCACGGTGATGGTCTCCCCATTTTTGAGGGTCACTTCCACAGGCTCACGGTCGGCAATGGTTAAACTCGAATACAGAGAGCTTCCACTGTCTTTAAGCTCACTAAAATTGGCCAGCAACCCTTCCTCACTGGGCGAAAGCACATGGTCTTTGCCATGGAAGAGTTGGCGCATGGGGAATGCATATTCGCTGAGTGCATCGGACCGTTGAATGAAGTCAAAAACGGTTTTTTCCCCGAGGGCTAAGACTTCGGGGCGTTCAAAGGCAGACACTTGGGATAACTTCGCCACAAAGGCCCCCATTTTTTGCACGCGCGCCGCATTTTCCACGTCTTTTTTATTGAGGTCACTCTTTAACGCTGCGTATTGATAAAGTTTATGGAGTTCCACAGAAAGCTCACGTTGCAGGGTGTAATACGTTTCGAAGGATTCGAACTGATGGAGTTTATTTTGAAACTCTGGGATTTTTTGGACCATCGCCTCCACGGACGCATATGCTTGATCCCACGCGTCAACACTGGGGTATAAATGTTCAAGATTCCATTTCATAGGCACGCCTCATTTCGCTTAAATTAAGGCTTATTATAGCACGCAACCCCCATTTTCTCAGACGTGCAAACCCTTTCATCTTGAAAAGGCCGCTTGGCTTATTTATAATTTTTCTAAACTGTGTTATATTACATAAGCACGAACCATAGATTTTCATAGCGTATCAGCCATCAATTATTGAAGGAGGGTAACACATGATTCATATCTACACAACACCTAGTTGTTCCTCGTGCCGCAAAGCAAAAAAATGGTTTGAAGAGCATCACATTGAGTACAAAGAAAAAAACATCTTCAACATTCAACTTTCCCGCGAAGACATCTTAATGATGCTTAAAAACACCGAAAATGGGTTTGAAGATATCATCTCAACACGGTCTAAAATCTTCCAAGACATGGACCTCGACATTGAAGACATGTCAATGAACGATCTCGTTGAATTCATCATTGAAAACCCCAGTGTGTTAAGACGGCCCATCATCATTGAAAACAACAAAATGCAAGTGGGCTACAACGAAGATGAAATTCGCACATTCATTCCCAAAAGATTGCGTGAAATTATCATGTATACGAACACGCAAGAAGGGGAAGAAGGCGATTACCACCGGGCCTTGGAACAATATTTCGAAGAACAATCGACATCCAAAAACTCATCCCACTAGGATGAGTTTTTTAATGCCCTTGAAAAGCGTTTCATTACTTGAAGAAAGCGTCATTAATGGGTATAATACGCCTTGTGATATTAAATCTATTAGGAGGAATTAAATGGCATTAAAAGTCGCAATTAACGGGTTTGGTCGCATCGGCCGCCTGGCATTCAGAAGAATGTTTAATGATGCTCAATTTGAGATCGTCGCCATCAACGATTTAACAGATGCAGAAAGTCTCGCATACTTACTCGAATACGACAGCGCTCAAGGGCGCTTCTTACATGGTGAAATTGCTCATGAAGACGGAGCCATCACCGTTCAAGGTACGCGCATTCCCATCTTTGCAGAACGCGATCCCGAAAATCTTCCATGGAAAAAATTGGCAGTCGATGTCGTCGTGGAAAGCACTGGCTTTTTCACCGATCGAGACAAAGCCAATAAACACATTGTAGCCGGGGCCCGCAAAGTCATCATCTCTGCGCCTGCCAAAGGCGACTTGAAAACCGTCGTGTTCAACGTCAACCATGACATTTTAGACGCATCGGATACCATCATCTCTGGGGCTTCTTGCACCACCAACTGTTTAGCCCCCGTGGCCAAAGTCTTGGACGATTCGTTTGGACTGGTTAAAGGCTACATGACCACCGTTCACTCCTTCACCAACGATCAATCCACGTTAGATTCTCCCCATCCCAAAGGCATTCATGGACGTCGTGGACGCACCGCGAGTGCGAACATTGTCCCCACCACCACCGGCGCCGCAGTGGCCGTAGGAAAAGTCTTGCCTTCACTCAATGGGAAACTCGATGGCATCGCTTTGCGGGTGCCCACCGTGACTGGATCGATTGTTGATCTAGTCGTGGAACTGGAAAAAGATGCATCGGTGGAATCCATCAATGCGGCCATGAAAGCCGCATCCAGTGAAACACTCGGCTATACCGATGTACCGCTCGTATCCTCAGACACCATCGGCATCACCTATGGGTCATGGTTTGATTCTCAAATGACCAGTGCCTTAGAAGTCGATGGCAAAAAACTCTTCAAAGTCTTATCGTGGTATGACAATGAAATGAGTTATGTGTCGCAAATGGTCCGAACGCTCGCGTATTTCGGAAATCTTTAAACCCGCATTCCCTTGCGTCAGACACGTCGGTGTCTGACGCTTTTTTTATGCTTAATGCGATGGTTAAATATGGTACAATACGTAATAATCCTAAGGAAAGGAGTGCCCGTGGGTAACGCACGTTTCTCAACGCGCTGGTTTAAGCCAACGCCCAAACCTGTGAAAGACCGACCGTGGCCTGTGATTGTGATGCAAAAAATACTCATCTATGTGGGCCTTATTTTCTTGGGCTTTGTCAGTTTTTTATTCCCCCCTGTGGGGCTTCCCATTGGCATCTTAATGTTTCATACCACCAAGAAACATTACGCACTCTTTCCCCTTGCGGGGGTTTTATTCTTAGTCTTTTTTACCCTCTTTAATAATTTAGCCATTTTAATTTCATCCTAGGAGATCACTCATGAAAAACCACGCCATCACCGCGCGAAAAAATGTCTTTGCGGCGTTAAATCCTGGTGCTTTATTTATGGTCGATGCTGGCCATGCTTTGCATCGGTCTTTGGATGCGTACCATGATTTTCACGTGGACCATAACTTTTACTATTTAACCGGCATCGATGCGCCCAACGCACGCCTGGTATTATTGAAAACGGCGTCGTCGGAAAAAACCATGCTCTTTTTAGAGCCGGATACGGAACTCTCGTTGAAATGGGAAGGTCCGAAATTTTCCAAAGAAGCCGCCATGGAAGTGGGGGGCTTTAAAGCGGATGAAGTGTATTCACTGAGTCAATTTGAAGCCTTATTTAATCAGCTCATGAACTTTGCACGCTCCCCATACGGCGAACCGCCTCATGACATTTGGCTGGATCTTTACCATGAATCCATAAATTCGAAGCCTAGACCCATGCAAACGTTTCAATCCCTGTTAGAAAACTACCCTGAACTTAAGGTTCAAAACGCCAACGCGATTTTAGCGCGCCTGAGAATGATTAAGTCGGACGAAGAAATCGCGGCCATCAAAAAGGCCATCTTTTACACCCACCAAGGCCTCAAACGGATTTTAAAATCGTTGAAAGAACGCTCTTATGAATATGAATTGGTGGCCGATTTCATGCATGAAACCACGCTTTTAGGCAGTGCGGGGGAAGCGTTTGATACGATTGCAGCCGCCGGTGAGAATGCCACTGTCTTACATTATGTGAACAACAACGCCCCCTTAAAAGGGGACCTCATCTTGTTTGATTTAGGGGCCAAGCACGGCCGCTACAATGCGGATATATCGAGAACTTACCCCATCAACGGAACCTATGAAGGCTTTGCCAAAGACGTCTATGACGCCGTCTTGGATGTCCAGAAACGTTTAATCGACATGGTGAAACCGGGCCTCACCTGGAAAACGCTCAATGACACCGCCAAAGAGCTTCTGGCCGAAAAAGCCGTGGCCTTAAACATGATTGATAAGGCCGAAGCTATTGGGCAAGTCTATTACCATTCGGTGGGCCACTTTTTAGGCCTTGATGTCCATGATGTCGGTGTCTATACCGAACCCTTCAAACCGGGCATGGTCATCACCATTGAACCGGGGCTTTATGGCCAAGGCGTGGGGGTGCGCATCGAAGACAACATCTTGATCACCGAAGAGGGCTGTGAGAACTTGTCGGCGGCCATTGAAAAAGATCCCAAAGCCATTGAAAAAATGCTTTAGAACCGCCGCCGGCGGTTCTTTTTTTTCGCGTTCATGCTATACTAAATGAGTGAAAAAAACCGACGAAAAGGCCCTAGAAGGCATCATTAAAACCATCACATTCCACAATCAAGAGACCGGATTCAGCGTCTTGAAAATCGAGACGCCAGACGCTTTAAATCCGTCTCTTTTTTCAATGGATACGCACCTGGTGACCGCCACAGGATCGATCATGGATCCGCAAAAAGGCGAACGCGTGACGCTCACCGGCACGGTGGAAGACCATCCCAAATTTGGGCCGCAGTTTCAGTTCACGCATTATGTCAAAGACCGGCCGGTCACCAAAGAAGGCATGATTGACTATTTATCCAGCGATCTATTTAAAGGGGTTGGACCCGCGACGGCGGAAGTCATCATGGATGCGTTGGGGGATGAAGCCTTGAAAAAAATTCGTGAAACCCCAGAGGTGCTTACCCCGTTAAAAATTCCCGCCAAAGTCAAAAAGACCTTGCCGGAACAATTGGAAACCCACGCTCAATATGAACACATTCGGGTCGCGTTATTTAAATACGGCTTGACCGTGAAGATGGTCAAATCGCTCCTTCAAGCCTATGGCGATCAGGCCCTCGATCAAGTCGAAAAAAATCCCTATCGGTTGATTCAAGATGTCAAAGGCGTGGGTTTTGAGCGGGCCGACTTAATCGCGTCCAACATGGGCATCGCCAAAGACGATCCGCGTCGATTGGATGCCTTATTGATCGTCATGTTTGATCAAGAGACGTTCCGCCGGGGCCATACCCACATCGATGCCGATGCCCTTTTGAATGCGGTGCATGCGAGGCTTAAAGACGATACAGACGCCTTCGAAGTGCCGGATTTAAAGGCGCATCTTGATAAGGCCATCACGCGGGGACTTCTCAGTGTGGATGGCGTTTGGTTGACCCGGCCGATTTATTTGGAAGCCGAAACCTTCATCGCCGAAAAAATTCATGCCTTAAACGAGGTCGTCCCGCCCGAAATTCCTGACTTCAACACGCGAATCGAAGACTATCAAGCCAGCAACGCCATCACGCTGACCGAGGAGCAAACGGCCGCCATTGAAGGCGCGATTAAGCATGCCGTCTACATGATTTCAGGGGGGCCTGGGACGGGGAAAACCACGATCATCAAAGGCATCCTATCGGTCTTACAAAGTCACTACGAACAAGCAGACATCGCCTTGCTCGCCCCCACGGGCAAAGCGGCCAAACGCATTGAAGAAGCCACCGATTTTAACGCCAGCACCTTTCACCGGTTTTTAAAGATTCGTCAAGACATGTTTAAACCCCCCGAAAAAGTCCGCCAGAAAGTCATCATCATCGATGAAATCTCGATGGTGGACACCGTGCTTTTTTACACCCTTTTAAGAGCCCTCAAATCGGTGCGGTTGATTCTTGTGGGCGATGATGCACAACTGCCCAGTGTGTCTCCGGGTCAAGTGTTTAAAGACCTGCTTGCCACGGATTTAAAACGCACCCACCTGACCACGATTCACCGCCAAGCGGCGGGGTCTAAAATCATTCAAATGGCGCAGATGATTCGGGAAAGCCATGTCGATCTTCATGCGTTTGATGCGTCGGGAGATCTCCTCTTAAAACCGCTGAGAGAACCCGCGTTTTTTGACGCCCTCTCGCGCATGATACAATACTATTTGGATGCGGGGTATTCGCTTTCGGACGTGTCGGTGATCATTCCGGTGTATGCCGGTAAACACGGCATCGATGCGGTCAATACCTACATTCAAACCCACTTCAATCCCGCGCCCTTAAAGACGCTTAAAAACCGACCGTTTAAGGCGGGCGATAAAGTCTTACAATTGGTGAATGACTACGACCACGATGTGATGAATGGGGATCAAGGCATCATTCAGACCATTGAACGCGACCATCTGGTGGTCCAGTTTGATGAAAAAACCGTCGCTTACGAGGGCGCCAAACTCGATGAGTTACGCCTTGCCTATGCCATGAGTGTCCATAAATCCCAAGGCAGTGGGTATCCCGTGGTGATCATGCCGATCTTTAAGAGCTTTCAACATATGCTCACTCAACCCCTCATATATACCGCCTTGACCCGAGCGATTGACGCGTGCGTGATTGCCGGTGACTTAGCCCTTTTTGAACGGGCCGCCACCATCACCCCCGCCCCCCGAAACACCCAATTGACCGTCAAAATGACCGACGCCACCCCGCAACTTACGCCATATGATTTTTTAGATAATTAGGGAGATGTTATGCGAATAGAAGCCGATTTGAAATTGGATTTTGCCGATGTCTTATTGCGTCCGAAACGATCCACGTTAAAATCTCGTCGCGACGTCCAATTGCAGCGGACGTATCACTTTAAACATTCCAAAAAAACCTATCAAGGCATTCCCATCATGGCCGCCAACATGGACGGGGTGGGGACGTTAAAGATGGCCGAAGCGCTCAGTGAGCATGGCCTTTTTACCTGTCTGGTTAAAAGCATCACGCCGGAGGCCATTCAAGCTTTCCCAGGACAAATCGATCCCCAACACATGGCCATTTCCACCGGCACCAGTGACCGTGATTTTGCCAATTTGAATGCCATTTTAAGCGCGCATCCGCATTTTGAAACGATTTGCATTGATGTGGCGAACGGCTATTCCGAACACTTTGGCGATTACGTGGCCAAAGTGCGAAATGCGTATCCCACGCATACCATCATTGCGGGCAATGTCGTCACCGCCGACATGACTCAAGAACTCATTTTAAGAGGGGCTGACATTGTCAAAGTTGGCATCGGCCCGGGCAGTGTTTGTACGACCCGCATTCAAACTGGAGTGGGCTATCCACAACTCTCCGCGATCATTGAATGCGCCGATGCGGCGCATGGACTGGGCGCTCATATCATTTCCGATGGCGGCTGCACCTGTCCGGGAGACGTCGCCAAAGCGTTTGGCGCCGGCGCCGATTTTGTCATGCTGGGTGGGATGTTTGCCGGCCACGACCAAGGCGGGGGCACGGTCAAAGAAACCAACGTTTTCAGCGGCGAATATGATCCAGCGGCAAAAACGTGGAAAACAGAACCGAAAAAAACCGTGGAATTTTACGGCATGTCCTCCGACACGGCGATGGAAAAACATTACGGTGAAGTCGCCGAGTACCGGTCCAGCGAAGGCCGGACGGTGGAAGTCGATTACCGCGGCGATGTTCATGCGACGGTCAAAGACATCTTAGGAGGAATTCGCTCCACGTGCACCTATGTGGGCGCACCGACGCTGAAAGATTTATCTAAATGCACCACGTTCATCCGCACCGCCCGTCAATTCAACGATGTCTTTGTGAATCGTTGAAAAACCGTGTAATCTTGATATAATAACGATAATCACGAAAAAGCCATGAATCTGACAAGGATTGGGATAAAGAGAGTTTGATCGCCCGCTGAAAATCAAACCCCAATCTTCAGGTTTGCTCCTTTTTTCTTCACGTGAATGGGTTCGTCTCCTTACCGACGACTCAAGCGCTGAAACGCACGTTGTTTCAGAAACTAGGTGGTACCGCGTATTCCACGTCCTAACGATTTTTTTAGGGCGATTTTTTTTTGGAGGATGTCCCCATGAACACCCAAACCATCAAACAAATCTGGCTTGATTTTTTCAAGTCCAAAGGCCATACCGTTGAACCCAGTGCCTCACTCATCCCACTCAACGATCCCAGTTTACTCTGGATCAATGCCGGTGTGGCACCCCTAAAAGGGTATTTTGAAGGAACGGAAGTGCCCGCATCCCGACGCTTGGTGAATGCTCAAAAATGCATCCGCACCAACGACATTGAACAAGTCGGGAAAACCGCCCGGCATCACACCTTTTTTGAGATGTTGGGGAATTTTTCCATCGGCGATTATTTCCGCGATGAGATCATTCCTTGGGCGTTTGAACTCTTGACATCCAAAAATTATTACGGAATGGATTTGAACCGCCTTTATTTCACGGTCTATCCGACCGATCATGAATCTAAGGCCCTGTGGGAATCACTCGGCGTCGATCCTTCGCACATCATCGCCACCGACTATAATTTCTGGGAAATTGGGGAAGGCCCTTCAGGCCCTTCCACGGAAATATTTTATGACCGCGGCGATGCGTATGGTCCCGCCGATCCGTCGATGATTGAAAAAGACATTGAAAACGATCGATACGTGGAAATTTGGAACATTGTCTTTTCCCAGTTCAACGCCAAAAAAGGCATCCCCAGAGAAGACTATCAAGAACTGCCCAGTAAAAACATTGACACCGGCATGGGCTTAGAGCGCATGGCCTGCATCTTGCAAGCGGTGCCGACCAATTTTGAAACTGATGGATTTATCCCAATCATTCAGGCCACGGAACGCTTATCTGGAATTCCCTATGACGGCCAACTCGCTTATAAAGTCATCGCCGATCACATCCGCAGTGTCACCTTCGCTCTGGCCGATGGCGCTCAGCTTTCCAACGAAGGCCGTGGTTACGTCTTAAGACGGCTCTTAAGACGGGCCGTCAAACACGGAAAAGCCTTAGGCATTGAAGGGGCTTTTTTACACACCCTCGTCGCCCCAGTCATTTCCATCATGGCCGAGAGTTATCCCTACCTCGAGGCGCAAAAAAAACGCATTGAACGCATCATTCAAAAAGAAGAAACGAAGTTTTTGGAAACTTTAAATGCCGGCGAAAAAAGACTTAAAGAGTGGCTCAAAACCACGAAAGAAACGCTGCCAGGGGAGGCTGCCTTTAAACTATATGACACGTATGGCTTCCCCGTTGAATTGACCCAAGAAATGGCCGAAGAGGCGGGCGTCAGCGTCGATTTAGAAGGGTTTGAAGCGGCGCTGAATGCGCAAAAAGAACGGGCACGCTCGGCCCGAAAAGAATCGGCCAACATGCGGGCCCAAGATGAACGGTTGTTAAATTTCAAAACCCCATCCACCTTTGTCGGCTATGATACCCTCACCGCCGAAGCCACCATCACCCTCATCACCGACGAAGGCATCGTCACCGACCAAACGCCGTTTTATGCGGAAAGTGGTGGTCAAGTCTCCGACCGCGGTATCTTAAGGACCCAAGACGATGAATACGAAGTCTTAGACGTGGTGAAACTCCCCAACGGTCAGCATCTGCATGTGATCGAAGGGTTCACGGGAGAAGAAGGCGATGCCGTTGAACTTATTGTGGATGAACGTCTGCGCAGGCTCACAGAAAAACATCACTCGGTGACGCATTTGGTCTATCACAACTTGCGTGAACTGGTGGGCACGCACATCACCCAGCAAGGCTCATTTGTCTCCGAAGATCACATGCGCTTTGACTTTTCCAGCGACGCGCCCTTAAGCGATGAATTGCTTTTACGCATTGAAGATGCCACCAACCAAGACATTCAAGCGGCGCATCCTGTGACCACCATCGTCACCGATTTAAAGACCGCGAAAGCCCGGGGGGCGACGGCCGAATTTGGTGAAAAATACACGGGCGATGTCCGCATGGTGGATATGGAAGTCACCCTGGATTTGTGTGGGGGGACCCACGTGAAAAACACCGAAGCCATTCAAGGCTACGCCCTCATCAGTATGGAATCCAAAGGCTCAGGGATTTACCGGATCATGGGCCTGGTGAACGATGCGTCGTCCCGGCAATCGCTGTATTTAAAAGGCACGCTGGATGCGCTAGACACGTTAGAAGCCAAAGCCCAAACCTTAAGCCATCAACTGGCTGAATTTGACCTTACCCCTGATTTTCCTAAACGGCCCCATCTCACCTTTTCTTACCGCGATGTGCTGGCGTTAAGAACCTACCGAGACGCCTTGCAAGAGGCCTTAAAACACGCACAAAAAACGCTCGAAGCGCGTCAAGCGCAATCGGTCACCAACGATTTGGATGCGTATGTCCAACAGGCCCAAGGCAAACGGCTCGTCATGGCCACCGAAGGATTGGATGCCAAAGCCTTTAAAACCCTAGTCGATGCGTGCTTTGAAGCCGTGAAAGGCACCGTGGCTGCGGTCAATGTGACCGACAAACTGATGATTGTCGTCAAATCCAAAGAAGCGGATGTGCATGCGGGAAACCTCACCAAATCTATGGCCCAAATGGCCGGAGGCGGCGGGGGTGGAAGCCCGGAATTCGCCCAAGCGGGCGCCAAAGATGTCTCCCAAAAAGAAGCCATCATCCAAGCGTTGAAGGAGCAACTCTATTGAAAGTCATGGCTCTAGATTTAGGCACAAAATCGTGCGGGGTGGCGGTATCAGACCCAACGGGAACCTTGGCCCGCGGCCTTAAAAATATTCACTACCCAGATTTGGTTTATGACGCTTTAAGCAACGAGATATTAGCGCTTGTGGAACAAGAAAAAGTGGAAGAAATCGTCATTGGCTATCCCATCACCTTGTCTGGGGAGGTTAAGACGCAAGCCAAGCAAGCCAAGCGCCTCAAGAAAATATTGCGCCAAAAAAGCCCGTTAAATGTGGTATTATTTGATGAGCGTTTCACCACGAAACTGGCCAGTCATTACATGGACGCTTCGGGGTTATCCAAAAAGCAAAAAGACGCGGAAATTGACCAATTTTCCGCGGCCATTCTCTTGCAAGATTATCTCCAATCGAAAGGATCTGTATGAAAGATTTGAACGTGCCACTCATCCACGACTTGCCCGATGATAAACGCTTAGAAGTCATTGATGAAAATGGCGATACGCAGGTGTATGAAATCGTCCTGACGTTTCATTCCGATGAACTCGGCAAATCGTACGTCGTGTATAAAGAACCGGGCGATTCCGATGAAGTATTTGCCGCCTCGTTTAACGAAGAAAACAAAGACGGTGGGCAGCTTTCTGCCATTGAAACCGATGAAGAATTTGACATGATCGAAGAAGTGCTCAACACCTTTTTAGATGACGATGGCCACGCCCACGACTGATCACTCGGTCTATGCGACGCCCCTCAAAGCGGATGTGCGAGCGCATTTAAAAACCCTCTGTGAGACCCATTCGACCCAGACATTATTAGAAATTGGCACCGGCCTGGGTGAAAGCAGTGCCTGGTTGCTGAGGGCACTGGCGTCACTCAACATTGACACCGTCGAAAAAAATGGCGATGCGGCGGACGCGGCGTTTCAACGGTTTAAAGCCCTGCATCTTTTGGACCGCGTGAATCTTTATCATGAAGATGCCCACCACTTTTATCCCGTCAGAGTCTATGATGCGATTCTCATCGATGCGTCGAAATCCCAACAAAAAGCCCTCGTTGAACGGTTCTTTAAACACCTGGATATTCGTGGCTTCATGCTGATTGACAACATCGCCCTTTCGCGCATCAATGATGCCCCACAGACCGCATCCAGGGAAGCATTAAAAACCAAACATGACACCTTTTTGAACTGGCTAAAAAACGATCCACGGTGGACGGTTGAATTTTGTGATCTCGGTGATGGCATTGCCGTATTAACGCCCATCATCAAGCCAAAATCATAGAGCTTTTCAAAAAAATCGATTATAATAGGTAATGTAAAGGAGACTGCATGGAAAATAATAAATATCAATTGACGCAAGCCGGTCTTGAGGCTTTAGAACAAGAGCTCCATCAACTTAAAACCGTGGAGCGTGATGCCAACTTAGAAGCTTTAAAAGAAGCCAGAGCGCAAGGCGACCTCTCAGAAAACGCGGATTATGACGCGGCGAGAGAAGATCAAGCGCGCATTGAAGGCCGGATCAAAGAAATCGAAAACATCTTAAAAAATTACACCCTCATTAAAAATACCAAACGGGGAAAAGCGATTCACATCGGCCGTAAAGTCAGCTTAAAAATTGATGACAATGCCCCCGTGGATTACACAATTGTGGGCTCACTGGAAGCCAACCCCTTCCAAAACATGATTTCCAATGAATCGCCGATTGGCCGTGCCATCATTGGCGCCAAAGAAGGCGATTCCAAACTCGTGAAAACCCAATCCAACCGCGAAGTGAGTGTGACGATTGAAAAAGTCTATTAAAAAGAATGCCTGCCATTCTTTTTTTAGATAAAAGGAAGGTTTATGACCGTAGGCTTTGTGTTTGCCTTAGAAAGTGAATTCGACGTTTTTAAACGCCATTATCCGGGGTCTTTTCATTTTGAAGATCCTTTTTATATCTCAGAAGGTGGCCGCTTTAAAGTCATCATCAGTGGGGTGGGGAAAACCTTGGCGGCCCTCGCCACCCAGCAATTAATCAACCGGGCGCACCCCGACGTCATTGTGAATATCGGCGTGGCCGGAGGTATCAACACCCCTAAGGGCGCGTTGGTCCTCGCGCACAAAGTGTTGTTTCATGATGTGGATGTGACCGCCTTTAATTATGTCCGCGGTCAATATCCGGGAATGCCGCCTGTGTTTAAAACGGATAAAACCTTACGTCAAAGCTGTTTGGATGTGGCTGAGCGCCTCGGTATACCGTTGGAAAAATCGCATGTGATTACCGGGGATCAATTCGTGACCGATTTAGAGACGATTCATCCCATTTTAGACCGCGTGCGTGGCATTAAAGCGTGTGAAATGGAAGCGGCAGGCATCGCCTTGGTCGCCCATCAAGAAAAGGTGCCATTCATTGCCTTGAAAGCCATCAGCGATGAAGTGGGAACCGCCTCTCAAGTCGATGATTTTAATGTCTTTTTAGACCAAGTCATGACGCCCTTTGCGTCCTTGGTCGAAGCGGTGTTTCGATGATTTTTACGCACCAATCCATGACCATCACCCTGAAACAAATTAAAACCACTCGGATGAGTGTAAGGCGCACACACGCCGATCGCTTTATCGTGCACGGCCCGAAAACGATGCCAGCACGGGCTCTGAAAAACATGGTCATCCAAGACTTTGAGCGCCTCTTGAAACTGCCCATTCCCTTTGATTATGACGCCTATTTGACGCACCAGTATGGGCATGTTTTTGGCAGTTATGGCCCCTGGAACGTGCGCACCCTCAAACACGTCCTCATGGATGAAATTGTCCGGCTCGAATCCGAATTTAAAACGTCTCAGTCTAAGATAAATTTGGATAACTTAGTCTATGAAATCAAGCCCTACCGCTCCAAATTTGGCAGCTGTCATCCCCACCGACGCATCATTCGCTTCAATCAAATGTTGGTGCATTATCCCAAACCGTATTTGAAAGCCATTTACGCCCATGAAATCACGCACTTGAATGAGCCCAATCACCAAGCGGGGTTTTATCACCTCTTAAAAAGCATTCATCCAGCCTATCCCATCCTCCAAAAAGAACTGAAAACCATTCATCAATCGTTTTTGAAAGGTGCTTATGATCGAACATCTATTGCCCACCCATCGATTCATTCCTTATGATGTGCTGCCTTCCGTAAAGGCCATTGATTTAAATGCCTTGAAATCAAGCGGCTTTAAAGGCGTCATTTTTGATGTGGACAATACCTTGATTCCTTACGATGATCGGGCTGTAAAACCTTGGCATCAAGCCCTTTTTACTGAACTTGAACGCTTGGGATTAAAAACCATGATGCTGACCAATAACCATCACCAAGACGTCAAAGACTTTGCGGATGCGTGTGGAATAGACGTCATTTTATCGGCCAATAAACCGTTAAAACGAGGGTACCGAAAAGCCCTCAAAAGACTCAACTTAAAACCATCTGAAACGATGATGGTGGGCGATCAATTCATGACCGATTTATATGGGGCCAGCAAAGTCGGCATGCCCACGATTCTCGTCCCCCCCATCAAACGTAAAAGTGAAAAATGGTACACCAAACTATTAAGACGCTTAGAACGCGCGATGAAAGAAAAAGTGACCCGAGCCCATCCCGAGTTAACATCCAAATTGATCGAGATTCACGATGCCTGAGTGGCGCTGCATTGGCTGTGGAGGCCCCTTACAAAATACATCGCCCGATGCGCCTTTTTACACGCCCAAATCCTATCAAGAAGGCGTCCCGATTTATTGCGAGCGCTGCTATAAAATCAGACATTACGGCCAGATCAAGCCGAGTTTTGTGTCTGAGCGTGTGCTTGCAGAAACCCTCACCCTCGTTGAATCGCGTCCCGGCATTCTTTTATGGACCGTGGATGCGCTCGATTTTTATGGGTCCATGCATCCGGACTTGATCGCCCTTTCGGCGCACAAGCGCACTTTACTCATTGTCAATAAAATTGACGTCTTGCCGAAAAGTTTGTCGCGGGAAAAACTCCGTCAAGCCTATTTAACCATGGCGCACGACGCGGGGGTGAGCGTGGAAGACTTGGTCTTGGTGTCGGCGCTTAAGAAAACGGACATCGATACGCTCATTGAACGTACCCGCCTCCTTTCAAAGGGTCAAGACGTCACCTTAGTAGGGGTGTCCAACGTCGGAAAAAGTTCGGTGCTGAATGCCATGTTGGGCGCTCAGCAGCTGATGAAAAACCCCATCACGACCTCCTTTGAAGCGAACATTACCCAAGGATTAATTCCCTTTCGGCTGAAAGATTATACGCTTTATGATACGCCCGGATTACGGGCCAAACATGCTTACCGGCATTATTTGAGCGGAGATTCACTGAGACGCATCATGCCCTTTAAAGAAATCAAACCCACCGTCTTTCAGACCGTCTCTCACCGCAGCTTTTTTCTCGGGGGACTCGCCTATCTTTCCTTTACAGATGAACCGACCGGCCACATCGCCACGTATGTGGCCAACACCCTTTTGGTGCATGCGCGCCTGGATGAAAATCCCGAGGCCTTTTACGACGCCAAAGTGGGGCACCTGTTAAATCCTCCCGCCACCACGGACCCGTCGGTGCCGCTCAAAAGGACGACCTTCGAGTTAAAAGGCGCCGCAATCAGTGTCTTTTTCCCCGGCCTGGGCTTTGTCCGCGTCTGGGGCGCGCACGCGGTGCAGGTGGCCACGTATGAACCCATTGAACCAATCCTTCATCCCGGGGTGATCGGATGACCATCAAAGACCGCTTTTACGCCGTGTATGCGGCGTATCCCCATCGCATCCCGCACGTGGAAGGGGTCCGCGAATGGGCCGTCAAGCTGGCCACCCTAAACGGGGTGGATGCCGAAGGCTTAGACGCCGCGGCCTATTATCATGACCTCACCAAGTATGAACCCAAAGCCTATCATGTGGCGCTTTTCCGAGATCATGGGCATCCCGAATGGGAGCACCTGCCGGAATTCATGATGCACGGATATTCGGCCAGTCTCATCGCGTTAAACGATGGGCTGAGTGCGGCGTTGGTGCAAGCGATTCGCCATCACACCACCGGCCAAGAAGCGATGACACCGGAAGAAAAGATACTCATGCTGGCCGATAAAATTGAACCCACACGGCCCTACGCTGAAGCGAAGACCTTAAGAGACGAAGCCGTCACCCATTTGGACGTCGCGTTTACCTCAATGCTGGCATATCTTTACACCTACGATCAAACGCACGGCCGGCTCAATGCTTATAATCTTAAAACCTATCGGTATTACATTCCAGAAAGGATGGCTGAATGAGCCAACTGGATCCCATCTTAGAAGTATTAAGCGCCATGAAAACCGTGGATCAAATCGTGTATGATGTTAGAAATTCCAGTCCTTTTCATGATTACTTCGTGATTGCGACGGCCACGAACAAACGGCAACTGCAAGCGACCATGAAAAAATTGCGGGACCTTCCCGTGGATGACGCGTCGAATGAACACATGGAAGGCGATGCGGATTCGAGCTGGGTGTTGGTGGTCAAAGGCAACACCATCGTCCATTTATTCTTACAAGAAGAACGCGAATATTACCATTTGGAAAAACTTTGGTTTGATCTTCCTCACTGGACGGTGGATGCGTGAATCATAATCCTTATGCCCTTTTTTATGACATCTATCAAGCCCATTATGACCACGCCTTAAAAGCGATTTACTTGGATGCGATTCAAACGCATGCGAAAGAAGGAAAAATCTTAGAAATGGGCTGTGGCCCCGCCTTCATTGGGATTGCCCTGGCGGAGCTGGGCTATGACGTGTTAGCCACCGACATCAGCGAAGATTTCTTAAGTCAAGCGCAAAAAAATGCCACCCAAGCCGGCTGTGACTTGGCGGTGGCGGCCCATAATATTTTAGACCCGATTCCCTTTGACGTGGATCATGTGGTGATGGGATTTGACGTCATCAATCACCTAGAGACGCTGGATCAATTCGACCAAGCCTTGAGGCACATTTATGCGGCCTTGCCGGATGGTGGCATGCTCTTTTTTGATGTGCTTCAGTGCGATTACATCCGCACGATGGTGGGGCATGTCGAAGCGCTCACCACCGAAAAAGGCACCTTGGAATGGCGCATCACCCAGGGGCCGTATCCGTGCAGCTTCCGCCACCGCTTAAAACGCGATGACCGGGTCATCACCCTCAATCAGCGTTCGTTTGCCGCCGAGACGATGACCACGTTACTCAGCCGCTTTACGTGGGTGGAACATCTCCCCTTGAGTGATCGCACCGTCTATATCTTAAAAAAGTAAAACACTCCCATCGCGCGTATGGTTACGATTGAAGGAGTGTTTTTTTATGCTGAAAAAACGGTGGCCCTTATGGGTGGCGGGGGCGATGTGGTTGGTGCTTTTAGGCCTCCGGTTACGACCGGTGGCCTTAGACGTTGAAACGTCCACCCAAGCGGCAAAAGAGGCCCCCGCATTTGTCTATGTCGAACTGCGCGGTGAAGTGCATCATCCAGGCATTTATAAAGTGTCGGCCGAAAGCCGAGTTTTTGACGTGTTTAAACGGGCCGGAGGGTTAACCGACGAGGCCGATCTTTCGCAGATCAATCAAACGCAAACGGTCTATGATGGCTGGTTATTGATCGTGCCATCCACCAGCGAATCTTCCGCCGCCACCTCGGGTAAAATCAGTCTCAATCACGCCACCGCGGCGGAACTGGAAAGCCTGCCTGGAATTGGTCCCGCGACGGCGGAAGCGATCCTTAAAGCGAGAGAACACACGCCGTTTACATCGATCGATGACTTATTGGAGGTGCCTGGCATTGGCCCGGCCACGCTTTCACAAATTGAAGCGCTTATTACCCCGTAGCGGGGATTTTTTCCCGCTGTCGGTGAGTGTTTTTATGCTGCGAATTACGCTCGATGATCCGTTTTTACTGTGGACGCTCCCGGTGATATTGTATTGGCTGTTTTGGCTCGATAAACGCATCTTGGCGTGGGGGCTTATTCTTTCTAGCCTCCTTGCGGGGCACTGGGCGCTTTTGCAGATGACGCCCTCTGCATTACCCAACGGCGGTCAAATCACCCAGATTGAGGATAATGCGCACACCCTAAAAACCCCAGAAGGCACCTACACTCTTTACCCTCAAGACATTGTTTTAGCGGTCGGGGACATCATCGAAGGGGATTTTCGGCTGTTGCCCAGTGCCCCCGCCACTTTAGTGGGCGCTTTTGATGGGGACACCTATCAACGCGGCAACCGGCGGCAAGGTTCCCTCGTGGCCGATGCCATCACGGTGGTCGACCACGAACCGCTTCCCACGGCTTGGCCGGAGCGCGTTGAGACCTATATTGACCGGGAATTTACGCAGATGACGCCTTATTTGAAGGCGTTTTTCTTAGGCGATTCAAGCGCGTTTGATCCCGCGCTTATGGATGCGGTAAGGGCGTTGGGGATTGCGCATATTTTTGCGGTGTCTGGGCTCCATGTGGGGCTTTTGGTGGGGGCCCTTTCGCTTTTATTAAAGCGCGTTCACCCCGATCTTAAAACGATCATTATCTTCGCTGTCTTAGGGGGCTATCTCATCCTCACAGATTTTTCCGTGTCTTTGGTGCGCGCCAGCTTGTTGTATGCGTTTATGGCCTTAAACCACCGACTGAAGGGGCCGTTTTCGGCTTTGGATGGGCTTTCGGTGTTGGTGCTGGGAAATCTGCTCGTGCATCCGGATATCTTGTATCAAACTTCCTTTTTACTGTCGTATGGTGTGACCATGGTGCTGTTATTGATGGCGCCGACTTTAAAGACTCGATCGGCCCCATTATTAGTGTCCATCTATGCATTTATGACGACGTTACCGCTCATTATGACGATGAGTGGGTCGGTCAATCTTTCCAGTTTACTGTTAAATATCCCCGCCGTGTTGGCCCTCGGGATGTATCTCTTACCGCTTTCGTATCTCGTGTTTTTCTTCCCCGCACTCGACCCTGTGGTGGCCCCTTTATTTACGGGATTTGAATGGCTCGTGATCGCCGCAAGACAGTATGTTTATCTGCCGCTTTCGGTGCCTTATACGTTTGGCGGCTTTCGCGCAATCTATTATGCGGGATGGACCTTCGTGTTGGTCCAATCGCACGGCGCTTGGCGAAAGCTCCTCACGTTTTCAAGTGTCTGGATCGGAGCGTTTATGAGTATGCCTTATATCCAGCCCTGGCCGGTGCTTTCCATGCTCGATGTGGACGGCGATGCCTTTTTGTATCAATCGGCGTGGCATCGGTGCCACGTGCTAATTGATGGCGGCACCGAGTGGACCTCCGAAGCGCTCATTAAGCATCTCAAAAATCATGGGGTCCAGACACTGGATGTGGTCGTCACCACCCACGATGACGCCGATCATTCGCATGGCATTGAAGCCATCATCCAAGACGGGTCCATCCGGGTTAGGACGCATGTCATCGAAGGGGCCGTGCCCTCGTCCATCACCTGTGGCGATGTGACCCTGGGGATGGATGTCCCGAAGCGACCGCTTGAATCGAAAAATGAAAACTCGATTGTCGTCTTAATTCAAGATGGGGCCTGGCAGGGGCTTTTTGCGGGAGACATCGAAGCGGCGCGTGAAGCGATGTACATGGCGTCGCATCCGCCGCAAGAAGTGGATCTATTAAAAGTGTCCCATCATGGATCAAAATCCTCCACCAGTGACGCGTTTTTGGATCATGTCCGTCCCGATGTGGCGCTCATCAATTTGCCGCATGTGAACCGGTTTGATTTTCCCGCCGAAACGGTCATTGCCCGCCTTGAGGAACGTGAGATTGCCATCTACCGCAGTGATCATCACGGGACCACGCGCTTCATCATCGGGCCGACCTGGATGATTCCCATCCCATCGAAGGGGCCTTAGTATGCTACACTTAGGATGAGGCACATATGACGATAAAAATCTTGCATGGGACCGATCATTTTTTCATCAAAAACAAAACGCTCCAACTGATAAAAAATGCGGCCATTGACCCATTCAATCAAAGCCAATACGACCTGGAAGAGACCGATTTGGATGCGGCGTTAAACGACGCACTCACGGTGCCTTTCATGGCCGAAACGAAATCCGTGGTCATCAAAAATGCCCACTTTTTTGCCGATCCCAAAGCCAAAGATCAAATGGGCGAAAGCACCCACTTTAAATTTCTTACCACCGCGGTCGACATCCCAACCTTGGTCATTTTCCAAGTGCCGCATGCGAAACTCTTAAAAAATAAAGCACTCGAAGCCATCTATGCCCACGCCGAAGTGCTGACGGCCTCTGAAAAAAAACCGACCGACCTCAAAGCCTGGGTCGACCGGCAACTCTCAAAAGCGCAACTCACCCTCTCACCCGATGGCTATCAGCGCTTGATTGACCGCATCACCCACGATGCCGAGACGGCCTATCACGAAATGCAAAAACTCTTGCTTTATGCGAGCGGAGCGCGGCATGTGGACGATGACACCTTGGACCGATTGATCACGGTTCATTTAGACGACAACGTCTTTGAAATCATGAACCAATTGTTTGCCGGCCAAAAAAAAGAAGCCTTTGAACGCATTCAAGGCATGTTATCGGCCAAAGAAGACCCTCTCAGAATTCTCAGTGCGTTCATCAATAAATTTCGGGAGATTGTCCTCACGCAAAGTCTTTTAGCCTCGGGCATGAATCAAGATGGCATTCAACAGTACCTGAACGTCAAACGGGGCCGGGCCTATTACATGGTGAAAAATGCGAGAACCTACCCCAGACCTTACGTGGAAAAAGTGCTCAAGCAACTCGAAACGTTTGATTTAAAAATCAAGACGGGGTTGATGGATAAAACCTTGGCCTTAGAACTTTTCATCATGGGGCTATAAAAAAAGTCCGAATCGCTTTTTTAAGCGTCCGGACTTTGGCCGATGTCATTCACAAGGCGTTGCAAACGTGCTTTGGTACGATTGACATAATTTTTGTGGTGAATGCCTTTAGAAACGGCTTTATCGAGTTTTTTGAACGCCACCGAGAGTGGGGCTTTCGCAGCGTCGGCATCATTACTGGCCGCTGCGGCTTCCACTTTTTTTATGGCGGTTTTTAAACTGGATTTGAAAATCACATTGGCCTGACGACGTTTCGCGTCTTGACCGATTCGTTTTGCTTGTTGTTTGATATTTGCCACAGTGGTTCCTCCTTAGAATCAAGTTGCGAAATCATTGTATCAAAGCCCACCCCTAAAAGCAACTGAAAGTTAAGCGATGAAAGAATGCAGGGAGTTTGATATAATACTCTGCGAGGTGCTTAACTATGCCAGGACTTAAAATCGCTCAAATCAATACGATGCGCGTGGACAGTGTGGACGCCGATGGCTACCATTTAGAAAACGAAGACGGCGCCATCTTTCTCCATAAATCACTCGCCAAACATCCGCTCAAAGCCGGAGAGACGGTCGAGGCGTTTTTATATTTTGATCAGTCAAAAACGGTGGTGGCCACCACCTATAAACCGACCATCACCGCCTATCAATCCGCGTGGGTGGATGTGGTCGAACAAAAATTTGGCCTCGGCGTATTTGTCAACATCAATCTCAAAAAAGACATGCTGCTATCCAAGGATGACTTACCCCACTTAAAAGAAGAGTGGCCGCAAAAAGGCGACCGGGTCTTTGCCCATTTAAAATCCGGGAAAACCCAGATGGTCGCGAAAATTCCGGCCCGTTTTCAAGTGGCCAAAACCTTAGAACCCAGAGGCGAACTCGAGGTCGGTTTGACGGTGAAGGCGTGGGTCTTTAATCTCGGCCCCGAAGGTTTGGTGTGCTTTACCGAAGATGGCTTTGAAATATATGTCTATTACAAACACACGCGGTCCCAACACCGAATCGGCGAAGCCGTAGAAATCACCATCACGCACATGGTGAACCGACTCAAATACAACGGGACGATGACGCCGCAAAAAGAACACGCCATGGAAAGCGATGCCGATCGGATTTTGGCGGAGCTGAAAAAAAGCAAAACCATCCCTTACGGGGATAAAAGCGATGCTGACGCCATTTTTAAGGCATTTCATATGTCGAAAGCCGCGTTTAAACGGGCGCTGGGCACGCTTTATAAAAAACAACTCGTGACCCTTTCTCCCCATCAAACCACGTTGAAAGATGAGGCATAACCATGGGACGTAAATTTGAAGTCCGCAAGGAGGCCATGGCCAAAACCAACCTCCAAAAAGCCAAACTGTATTCGCGCTATGGCAAAGAAATTTACATGGCGGCCAAAAACGGGGGCACCAATCCCGAGACCAATCAAGCGTTAAAAAAACTGATTGAAAAAGCCAAAAGTGAACAAGTCCCCAGCGATGTCATCAAACGCAACATCGATAAAGCCACGCAATCGGCGGGGGAAGATTACCTCGCAGTTCGCTATGAAGGCTATGGCCCAGGAGGCTCCAGTTTACTGGTGGATGCGATGACGGATAATGTCAATCGGACGGTCTCGGAAGTCCGGAACTGTTTCACCAAAACCGGCTCGAAACTGGGGGTTTCAGGCTCCGTGGAACACAGCTACGAGCATTTATCGCATGTGGAAGTGGAAGGCATCGGGGCAGAAAGCTTACTGGAACTTTTACTGGAAAAAGACATTGAAGTGATGGACATTGAAGAAGAA
Organism: uncultured Mycoplasmatota bacterium; assembly: GCA_913057225.1. Taxonomy (GTDB): domain Bacteria; phylum Bacillota_I; class Bacilli_A; order Izemoplasmatales; family Izemoplasmataceae; genus JAGYII01. Next base: position 8,492 of record CAJXNT010000010.1, on the reverse strand, counting down.
GCATCCAGCGCCCTAATTACCGCCGATGGCTATGCGCTTGATGATATTTTGGAAGCGTTAAAGCCGCTGGAATCGGCCCAGATTACGCATCAAGATCAAGGGTGGTTCGCCATGGAAACGATTTCCCTAGACGGCGAAGCCAAAGCCGGCTTTGATAAGTTACTCAAAATGCTCGATGACGTGGACGATGTGTCGCATGTCTATCACAACGTCGAAATGGACCCCGAATGAAAAAGACGCTCACTTTAATTTTTTCATATTATCTCATCCAAGGAACATTGCATAACTTAGGCCATCCCATCACGCCGACGTATGTCAATGACTTGGCCTTGAATCCACGCATGTTTGGATTCTTTTTTTCGTTTATGTCGCTCGGCATTGTGGTGGGAAGTTTATTTTGGGGCGTCTTAGGCGACCGTTATAAAAACCGACCGCTCATTGTCTTTGGGTTGCTCATGTACTCGCTTGCGCAAGTGGGGTTTGGCAGCAGTTCAAACCCGGTAATGATGACCGCATTCCGGTTTCTCGCTGGATTCTCAGTGAGTGCCTCCATCACCTTACTGCTCGCTTATACGATTTATCATTCCACCGCTGAAACGCGCGTGCGAAACATTGCAATTACAGCTGCATTGTTGGCGCTTGGGACGACGTTTGGCTATCAAATTGGCGGCTTGTTGAGTGTGCTTTTCATCCGTGAAGTCTTCTATGTTCAAGCCGGACTAAACGCGCTGTATGCACTTTATGTCTTCTTCACCTACCAAGAAATCACGGGAAAAACGGTGAATCAAGCGAAACTCACCGATCAATTCAAGACCGCCTTGACCTTAGATCGGTCCTTGCTGGTTTTTTTAATCGGCCTTTCCTTGGCCACGATTGCGGCGACGAACCTTTCGAAATACTTGGATGTTTACATCATCGATGCGGGCTACACCCCCAGTGAACTGGGCACGTTTGTGTTGGTCACTGGCCTGGTGGGGATTTTCACCAATTTCGTGATTGTTCCGAAAGTGGCCAAATTCAAAAAAGATATGGTGATCATGCGGTATTTGCAAGTGGCATCGGCCGTGTTGATCATCATCACCTTTCAAATCGAACCGTTGATGCTGGCCCTTTACACCATCTTCTTAATCTACATGGTCTTAAAAGCCATGTTTGAACCGCTGGAAAAACATTACATATCCCTCTCCGCGACGCCGAAGACGTATGCTTCATTGATGGGTGTGAGGCAGATGTTTTTTTCCATCGGCATGGTGTTGGGCCCTTTAATCAGTGGATTCTTGTATGAAATCGAACCGCTATGGGTGTTTTATTTTTCGGCCGGAATGTTCGTCTTTGCGTTTTTATTATTGACCGTCTCAGACCGGGTGAACTTGAAGATGAAAGCGTCCAAATTATGATACACTTACAAGCAAGGAGAGACCGATGAATATTCCCAATATTTTAACGGCCATTCGCGTATTATTATTGCCGTTATTGCTCGTACTCTATCTATTAAATCCGGACCCCACGGCCTTAAATGCGTGGACCTGGGGCTTTGTCGGCACCTTTGTGTTGGCCTCGTTTACGGACTTTCTCGATGGCTTCATCGCAAGACGCTATGACATGGTCACCACGATGGGGAAGTTTTTAGATCCCATCGCCGATAAACTTTTAGTGCTCCTTGCGTTGCTCATCTTACAAGAGATGACGCTGGTGCCCCTGTGGACTGTCTTTTTGATTATCGCGCGCGAATTCATGGTGACCGGCATTCGCTTACTGGCCGTCCAAAAAGGCATTGTCATTGCGGCGGGTCAACTCGGAAAAGCCAAAACCGCTGTGACGTTGGTAGCGATAACGCTCATCTTTGTGACCCTAGTAGACATTGGCACCCTGCTTTATTACATCGGCGTGGCACTCACCGTCATCAGCGGCATCGAGTACTTCGTCAAAAACCGACAAATATTTGCGTAAGTAAAATCTTCCACCCCATGTATCGTTTGATTGAGGAGGCGCTATGAGTAAAGAACAAGCATCCCGGCAAAAAGCCTTAGATGCCACCATGAAAGATATTGAAAAAGCCCACGGTAAAGGATCGGTCATGCTCCTGGGGAGTGATACGACCGACCGCAACATTGAAGCCATCCCCAGTGGATCCATTGGCCTAGACATGGCCTTAGGCATCGGCGGGTATCCCAAGGGTCGCATCGTCGAAATTTATGGGCCCGAATCATCGGGGAAAACCACGTTTGCGCTGCATGCGATTGCGGAAGCGCAAAAAAAAGGCGGATATGCCGCCTTCATCGACGCCGAACACGCACTGGATCCTAAATATGCCAAAAATCTGGGCGTCGATACCGATAATTTGATCATTTCCCAACCCGATACGGGGGAACAAGCCTTAGAAATTGCCGAAGCGTTGATTCGCAGTGGCGCCATTGACATTTTGGTGGTCGACAGTGTGGCCGCTTTGGTGCCGGAAGCGGAAATCCGTGGCGACATGGGCTCATCGCATGTGGGCTTACAAGCCCGCTTGATGTCCCAAGCCATGCGTAAACTTTCCGGGGCCATCTCGAAAAGTTCCACCATCGCCATTTTTATCAACCAAATCCGCGAAAAAGTGGGCATCTTATTCGGCAATCCCGAAACCACCCCAGGCGGCCGGGCGTTGAAGTTTTATTCCAGTGTCCGCTTAGAAATTCGCCGCTCAGAACAACTCAAACAAGGCGATGAAATCGTCGGCAATAAAACGAAAATCAAAGTCGTTAAAAACAAAGTGGCGCCCCCCTTTAAAAAAGTGGAAGTCGATATCATATACGGGAAAGGGATTTCACGCACCGGAGAAATCATTGACATGGCCTTAGAAAAAGACTTGGTCGCAAAATCCGGATCTTGGTTTTCTTACAACGGTGAAAAAATCGGTCAAGGGCGTGAAAATGCCAAAAGTTACCTGGACGAACATCCCGATGTGCTGCAAGAAATTGAACAAAAAATTTATGGCCAAGAGGCCAGTGAACCAGCCTAAAAGAAACCGTCGTGGTTTCTTTTTTTTGCGCCAAGACCGTTTGTCTTTTAAAAGGCTTTCATGTATAATGTTGACAAGCAAATTGAGCATATAACGCTTAAAAATAACGCATTCACGAACGGAGGTTAATATGGGAGAAAATGCTCCTTTATTAATTGGTCTGTTCAGTTTACTTGCACTCCTTCTAGGCATCGCAGCCGGCATCGTGTTGCGTGCCATTATTGTTGAAAAAGGCTTTAATAACGCGAAAGAAGAAGCCAAAAAAATCACCGACGAAGCTTCCAAACTCGCCGAACAAAAGAAAAAGCAAACCATTCTTGAAACCAAGCAAGAACTTCACACACTCCGCCAAGAGCATGAACAGTACGTCAAAGAACGCAAACGTGAACTGCAAGCGTCTGAAGACAAGCTCTTAAACCGAGAACAAACGCTCGAGAACCGTGCGTCTAATTTAGACAAACGTGAATCCAACATCGATCGCAAAGAAGAATCACTCGAAGTTCGCAAACAACAATTGGAAGAACAACACAGTAAGCTGGAACAACTAATTGATGAAGAAAATAAGAAACTAGAAACCATTGCGCAAACATCGGTGGAAGACGCCCGTCAAATCATTTTAAACCGGGTGGAAGCCGACATGGCCACCGAAATTGCGGCATACATCAAAGAACAAGAAGCCATCGCCCACGATGAGGCCGATAAAAAGGCCAAAGCCATCATGGTCGGCGCGATGCAAAAGTACGCCCAAGATGTGACCAGTGAGAGCACCGTCTCGGTGGTCAGTTTACCCAGCGACGACATGAAAGGCCGCGTGATTGGTCGCGAAGGCCGGAATATTCGGGCCATTGAAGCGCTGACCGGGGTCGATCTCATCATCGATGATACCCCAGAAGCCGTCGTCTTAAGTGGGTTCGATCCCATCCGCAGAGAAATCGCCAAACGCAGCATCGAAACCCTCGTCAGTGATGGCCGGATTCATCCCGGTCGGATTGAAGAAGTGGTGGAAAAAAACCGCGAAGAAGTCGACCGTTTCATGCGTGACAAAGGCGAAGAAGCCATCTTTGAAGTGGGCATTGGTCGGGTCCATCCCGATCTGGTCAAACTCTTAGGCCGCCTGCACTTTCGAACCAGTTACGGTCAAAACGTGTTAAAACACAGCATTGAATGTGCCTTTTTAACGGGGAAAATGGCCGCCGAACTCGGCGAAGATGAAATCCTTGCTCGCCGCGCGGGCTTATTCCATGACATCGGCAAAGCCGTCGATCATGAGATGGAAGGCTCGCACGTCGAAATCGGATTCAATTTGGCCGGTCGCTACAAAGAACCCAAAGCCGTCCTCGATGCCATTCATTCTCACCATGGGGATGTCGAGGCTGAGACCATCATTGGGGTCTTGGTGGCGGCGAGCGATGCCTTATCCGCTGCCCGTCCTGGGGCCCGCAGTGAATCCTTAGATTCTTACATTAAACGCCTCGAACAACTCGAAAGCATTGCCAATGACCAAAAAGGCGTGGCGCAAGCGTACGCCATTCAAGCGGGCCGTGAAGTCCGCGTCATGGTCAAACCGGGGGAAGTGGATGATGCATTGGCGCATAAACTGGCCCGGGACATTAAGACTCAAATTGAAGAACAACTCTCGTATCCAGGGACCATTAAAGTCACTGTGATCCGGGAAACACGCGCGCAAGATATTGCGAAATAATGGATTAAAGCCTTCCTTGCGGGAGGCTTTCTCTTTAGATGATGGACATTGTAGACTGCGTTGACTCAAACAATCGCCCCACCGGTCAAACCCTGTCACGTGACGGCTTAAAAGGCGCCTCGTGCTATTTTCGCGTGGTCCACTTATGGTGGACGCATGCGGGCCAATGGCTCGTGCAAAAACGGGGCAAAGCCGACGATTTAAATCCGTACATGTGGGCGTTTACCACCGGTCTGGTGACCACCGGTGAAACGCCGCTTTCGACGGTGATCCGGGAAACCCAGGAAGAACTTGGGGTGACGCTTTCCCCCGATTCATTGCGGCTTGTCAAAATTGTCCCCACCCACACCGGCGCCTATCACACGTTTGCCTATATTTATCACCTGGACCACCCGCCGCTGCCGATGCGATTATCGGATGAAGTGTTGGCGACCGATTGGTGGGATTTTGCGACCATTCAAGGTAAAATAAAAGACACGCGCTTTTGGAACTACCCAAAACTATTAGATGCGCCCGATTATTTTGATGAGGATGTGTGAAATATGAATCCCAAAGCCAAGCTCATTGAAGCGTTTCAAAGCGACACGCGCATCCAGCGCTTTAAAGCGTTAGAAAAAGAAATTGAAAAGCACCCATCGCTGTTGCAAGCGTATGAAGACATCAAACTGGCCCAACAACAATACGTCCGGGCCAACGCGCAAAAAAAGCCCGATGCCGCCGAAAAAAAGCGCATGTATGAAACCAAGCTCAAAGGCTTAAAAGAAAATCCCTTCATCGAGGAATACCTCGATCTGATTGAAGAACTCAATTACGATTTGCAGTGGACCCTTGGAGAGATTGAATCCGCCATCAACGAGGCCTTACACCCCGCGTTTAAAGACCCTGAATAACCCTTAAAGGATGCGTATGAGTGAGCCCACCTACACCCCGATGATTCAACAATATTTAGAAATCAAACAAAATCATGACGATGCGATTTTGTTTTTTCGCTTGGGCGATTTTTATGAAATGTTTTTCCAAGATGCTCTGGTCGCTTCCAAAGCTTTAGACATTCAACTGACGGGCCGCGACGCTGGGGCCAAAGACCGCGTCCCGATGTGTGGGGTGCCGTATCACAGCGCCGAAAGTTACATCAAACGCTTGATGGATCAAGGGTTTAAAGTCGCCATCGCCGAACAAGTCGAAGAAGCCACCGGTCAAAAACTTGTCAAGCGGGAAGTGATTCGCATTTTAACCCCGGGCACGCATTTGGATGAATCCTCACGCGGCGATCATCACATCGCCAGTGTGACCGCGAGTGATCATTACTATGTGGTGGCCTATTTAAACGTCCTCACCGGCCGGTTGTTTTCAGAGAAAATCTGGCTGGATGTGCACGCTCTTTCGACCGAACTCGCCGCGCATGAGGTTAAAGAAGTCGTTTTGCAAAAAGGCATGAAAGCCCCCGAGCTCACGCAAATGCTCGAACGAATGAACATTCTGATTTCGCATCATACGATGCGCCTGGATGAAGCCTGGATTACCCGACTCTCAGATGCGCTCCCGACCGATTTGGAAAAGAAAAACGTCCACCGCCTGGTCAGCTATCTATACGACACGCAAAAACGCGCGTTGATGTATCTCAAGCCCTGCCAACCCTTGCATAAAGACGACGCCATGGTGTTAGATGGCACCACATTAAGGCATTTAGAACTCTTAAAAAATGAACGCATGCAAACCGAACAAGGGTCCTTGTTTGCGCTTTTAAATCGCACCCAGACCGCCCTTGGGGCGCGCTTTTTAAAACGGCAACTGATGCGGCCTTTGAAAGTGGCTCCGGTCATCGAAGCGCGCTATGACATGATCGACCGACTGAATACGGAATTCATGCAACGGGAGACGCTCAAAGAAGCGCTCCGCTCGGTCTATGATATTGAGCGCATTTTAACGAAACTTTCTAATCATACGATCAAACCTCGAGATTTTACGCAACTGAGAGATTCCTTGAAGGTGGCCCCGGTCTTAAAAACCACCTTAGAATCACTGACGGTTCCTCGGGCGCAGCACCTTCTTAAAACCTTTCCCGATGTCCAAAGCCTCACCGACATCTTAGTGCGTGAACTGAAAGCGGAGGTCCCCCTCACCACCGCCGAGGGGGGGATATTTAACGACGGCGTCCATGGCCCGCTCGATGAAGTCCGCACGCTCATTTTAAAAGGCGATGATTTTTTAGAAACGTTGGCCGAAGAAGAACGGGAAAAAACCGGCATTAAAAAATTAAAAATTGGGATGAACTCGGTCTTTGGCTATTACATTGAGGTGCCGAAGAGTCAATCCGACATTTTGGATGGCTTTGACGATTACACCCGCAAACAAACGCTCGTCAATGCCGAACGCTTCATCACCCCCACGTTAAAAGCGAAAGAGAAAATGATTTTGCAAGCGGCCGATGATCAAGTCCGCATAGAAAAAGATCTGTTTGAAGGGTTGATTGAGCGGGCTGAAGTGTACATGCATGCCTGCCAAACTTTGGCCGATATCATCGCGGAGATGGACTTTTATGTGGCGATGAGTGACGCCAGCGAAGCCTTGAATCTCTCAAGACCGACCTTGCACGAAATGCGGGCCATTGCCATTGAAGACAGTGTGCATCCGGTGATTCAAGCCTTGAGGCCGGAAGAAGTGTTTGTCAAAAACGACATCGTCATGGATCAAACCACCGATATTTTACTCATCACCGGCCCCAACATGGCAGGAAAATCCACCTACATGCGGCAACTGGCCCTGACCATCATCATGGCGCAAATCGGATCGTTTGTGCCCGCCGCGTCGGCCACGTTACCGATCTTTGATCAAATTTTCACGCGCATCGGAGCCAGCGATGATTTGATTCGCGGGCAATCCACGTTTATGGTGGAGATGCTGGAGGCCAAACGCGCCCTCGATAAAGCCACCGATCAGTCGCTGATTTTATTCGATGAAATGGGCCGTGGCACCAGTACGTATGATGGGCTTTCCTTGGCGTGGAGTTTGCTGGAATATGTCCATGAAACGCTCCGGGCCAAATTGATTTTTTCCACGCATTACCATGAACTTACCGCCCTCGATGAAACGCTTCAAAGGCTGAAAAACATTCACGTGTCCGCCACCCAAAAAGAAGGGGTCATGACCTTTTCTCATCTGGTGAAAGACGGCCCCACCGATGAATCGTTTGGGATTGAAGTGGCCGCCATGGCGGGCTTGCCTAAAGCGCTCATCAAAAGGGCCCAAACGCTCTTAAAATCCTTTGAGAAAACCGACCATGACGCGCCCCCCACCCTCTTTGATTTTTCCCAAGAAGAGGCCGAAGACCCAGAAATACTCACCGCATTAAACGCGTTAAACCTCGATGATTTATCGCCGATTGACGCCCTCAATTGGCTGTATGAATGGAAGAAAAAGTCTTAAACAAGGAGGCCTTATGGGTGTGATCCAAGCGCTGCCCAGTGATGTGGCCAACATGATTGCGGCCGGTGAAGTCGTTGAAAACGTCCAAAGCGTGGTCAAAGAACTCGTCGAAAACAGTCTGGATGCCCACGCCAAAACCATCGCGGTGGATTTGGTGGAATCGGGACTCCAAGAAATTCGCATCACCGATGATGGCGATGGCATGGATGAAGATGACCTTGCGCTCTCCATCAAGCGGCACGCCACCAGTAAAATTCGTCGCTCCGATGATTTGTTTCGGGTGATGAGCTTAGGATTTCGCGGCGAAGCGCTCGCATCGCTCGCGGCGGTGGCCAAACTCACGATTGCGTCTTCCCAAGCCAA
>CAJXNT010000009.1 GCA_913057225.1 uncultured Mycoplasmatota bacterium | reverse complement strand
GTGTATGGATTTTTTGCCATTAAAGGAGGTCGTGTATGAGTGTGGATGCCATTTTAGAACACCATGGGCTCAAAAAAACCTACCCCCGAAAAACCATTTTAAGATTATTCGAATCGACCGATCAGTTTTTAACGGCCGAAGATATTTCGGATGCGTTTAAGGCCGACGGTCATCCCGTCCCGCTGTCCACGATTTATCGCATCTTAGATCAGTTCATTGAAAAAAAGCTGGTCACGGAAGTGCACCTGCAAACCTCGCAAGTGCGCGTCTATGAGCGGGCGCATACGCATCACGCGCATCATCTCATTTGCACAGAGTGTGAGAAAATCATTCATGTGGAAAGTTGTCCGGTGCATGATTATCAAGAGGATTTAGAAGACACCCACGGGTTCAAAGTGACGCATCATACCCTCAATTTTTACGGAGTATGTGAGGCGTGTCAAAAGGCTCACTCATGAGCCTTTTTTTTATGCGATGAGAAGCATATAATGAAGAAAGGAGGTACTTATGCAAACCTATTTACTCGATCAATTCAGCACGTGGTTTCCAAGCCTCGCAGAACCCATCGCTCTGTTGATTATCAACGTGGCTCAAATCATTGGGATTTTGGTGGTTGCCAAAATCATCAAAGCCATCATCAACCGTTATTTGGTGATGTGGGTGGAAAAATCCCAAGGCTCCGAACGCGCCACCACCTTATCGCAACTCATTAAAACCACGCTTTCATTCCTCATTTGGTTTTTAGTCATCTTATTATCGCTGGATACCGTGGGGGTCAACATCACGCCCATCTTAGCCAGTGCGGGGGTTTTAGGCCTGGCCGTAGGCTTTGGCTCCCAAAACCTCGTCCGCGATGTCGTGACCGGATTCTTTCATTTCTTAGATAACGCCTTTAACGTGGGCGAGATCATTGAAGTGGGCGGCTTCACCGGTAAAGTCACGAAAATGACGTTAAGAGAAGTGCGCATTGTCAATTATCTCGGGGCCGAACGGATCATCCCACAAGGCGAGATCACCAGCCTCACCAATTGGTCCCGGAACGATAACACCGCCATCGTTGATTTTGGCGTGGATTATGCGACGGATCTTTCGAAGCTTTCAGATGTCATGCAAGCCTTTGTTCAAGCCAGTGAAAAAAAATACGACGCCTTGACGGAGGCTCCCGCCTTCTTAGGGGTGATGGAACTCGCCGATTCATCGATCAATTGTCGGCTGCTCATTAAAACCAAACCGGGCGAACACTGGGCGACGTCCCGGGCCATTCGCGCCGATTTAGTGGCCGAACTTACGAAGGCATCCATCGATATTCCCTTCCCGCATGTGGTGGTTAAACAGTCGTGAGCATTCTCACCCTCGGGGCCACCAACCTCGACCATACCTTTCGGTTAAAAGCGCCACTGCGCATGGGAGATTCCAATCCCGTGCACGATGCCATCACCCTCGGTGGCGTCGGCTATAACATGGCGTCCAGTCTGGAAAAACTCACCCCAGACAGTCACTTTTTGACTGCGTTTGACCGGCCCATTCATCTTAAAAGAGCGACCGTCATCCCTTTAAATCAAGCCCCCGCGTATTACGCGGTGATGGAAGAGGATATGACGGTGGCCTTTGCGGCGATGGACGCGCTGGAGACGATGGATGTGACGCCTTTTTTACCGGCATTAAAGGCCCTCACGCCAGAAGACACGCTGTTGATGGATCTCAATTATCCCGAGGCTTTCATTGAACAAGTGCTGGAAATCACGTCGGCTAAAATCATCGTTGAAGCGACCAGCGCGCATAAAATCCTGAAGATTAAACCGCATCTAAAGAGGCTTTACGGCCTGAAATGCAATGCTTTAGAGGCTATGGCCCTCACCGGGACGGCCACCATCGAGGCAGCGATCGCGGAGTTAGAACAGACGGCCATTCCCCTTATCTTAGTGACGTTGAACGCCGAAGGCGCCATCGTCATCCATGAAGACGTGACGCATTACCAAGACCACGCGCCGTTTCTGGCGCATGATTTAACAGGCGTTGGCGATGCCTTTATGGCGGGCTACCTCGCCGCGCCTGAGGCCCCGGTGGAAGGAGCGATGGCGCTCTCGGCATTGATGGCGCGAAAAAGGGGTGCCACTGACCCTGATTTAAATCCCAAAACATGGACCCAAGAAAGGAAACAACGCGATGTTAGAATTCAAACCCGACGTCCTCGACGCCCTCAACAATAATCAACCCGTCGTGGCTTTAGAATCCACCATTATTTCCCATGGACTGCCGTACCCTGAAAATCTCACCCTCGCTCAAGACGTGGAAACCATCGTCCGGGCGGCGGGGGCGGTGCCGGCCACCATCGCGATCATGGATGGCAAAATTAAAATCGGTCTTTCCGCCGATGAGCTAAAATTTCTCGCCGAAAGTGACGATGTCATCAAAGCGTCCAAACGCGATTTTGCCTATTTACTCGCGTCCAAAAAAACCGGGGCGACGACCGTGGCGGGCACCTTACTCGCTTCGGCCATGGCCGGCATTAAAGTGTTTGCGACCGGCGGACTCGGTGGCGTGCACCGAGGCGGTGAAGATACGATGGATATTTCCCGGGACTTAGAAGAACTCGCCCTCCAAAATGTGGCCGTGGTCTCTGCGGGGGTTAAGTCAATTTTAGACATCGGAAAAACCTTGGAATATTTAGAAACCAAAGGGGTCGAAGTCATTGGCTATCAAAGCGACTTTTTCCCCGCCTTTTACACGAGAGAAAGTGCCTTTACGGTGGATTACCGCTTAGAAACCCCCGACGAAGTGGCCGCTTTGATGCATGCGAAATTTGATTCTGGCCTCGATGGCGGCATTTTAGTCGCCAACCCAATTCCAAAAGCGCATGCGATGGAAGAAGCTGTCATTCAAAATGCCATCGACCAAGCGTTAAAAAACGCAGAACAAGAAGGCATCACAGGAAAACACATTACCCCTTACTTACTGGATGCGGTGAAAACCATCACCCAAGGCAAATCTTTAACCGCCAACTTAGCGTTGATGAAACATAACGCCCACGTGGCCGCGCAGATTGCGGTGGCGTACCGGCCTTAAAATAAAAATCCCTCCGAATGATTCGGAGGGATTTGTTTTATAGATAGCCCATGTGATCGAGGGCGTCTTTTAAGATGCCACTGGACCGTTTCAAGGCCACTTGTTCGGCGCTGGATAAATTGAGCTGAACAATGTGATGGATGCCATTTTTATTGATGACCGCGGGTAAGCCGATATACACCGGATCACAGTCGTATTCCCCGGTGTTTAAAACCGAAAGCGGTAATATCCGGTTTTCGTTGTTGAAGATGGCGGCCGTAATCCGGACCAACGCCATGCCGATGCCATAATAGGTCGCTTGTTTGCGTTTGATGATTTCCGCCGCCGCACTTCGCACACGGCCCGCGATTTTTTCTAAGTCTTCAAATTGGATGCTGTCCATGGTGGCCAAGACATCCGCCAAGGGTTTCGCCCCGATGTTGGCATTGGACCAGCAGACAAATTCGCTGTCTCCATGTTCACCAAGAATATAGGCATGGACATTGCGGGTATCAATTTCAATCAACTTCGAGATTTCATACCGTAACCGCGCGGTATCTAAGGATGTCCCCGACCCAATCACCCGTTCTTTGGGAAGTCCGGATTCTTTATACACGACATGTGTCAAGATATCCACGGGGTTGGTGGCGACCAAGAAGAGGCCTTCAAACCCTTCACGCATCACGCTTTGGACAATGGATTTCATGATCGCCGCGTTGCGCGTTAAAAGATCCAACCGGCTTTCACCGGGTTTTTGATTGACGCCCGCCGTGATGACGACTAAATCGGCGTCTTTTGCATCGGCATAGGTGCCAGCTTCAATGGTCATTTTCCGGGGACCAAAGGCGAGACCATGGTTAAGGTCCATCGCTTCCCCTTCGGCTTTATCTTGATTCACATCGATCAAGACTAAATGTTCAACGGTGCCTTGATTCACAAGGGCATACGCATAACTCATGCCGACAAATCCTGTGCCGACGAGGACTACTTTACTCATAAGGTCTCCTATTCAACGATGATGCCAATTTTGGGGACCCGGTCTAAAAAGGCCGGCCCGTGCGGGGAGACGCGGTTGATGGCGTCGGTCAAATCTTGACCCGCTTGGTAGCCATTGTGACCGCCATTTCGCCAATAACTGCTGTCAGTCATGTCATAAATGAAGCCTTCAACGGCCACGTAAGCCCGTTTATCTTCGGTGCCATCGTAATAAGCGAGTTCTTCGAGGGTAAGCTCTAAGGCGCCGTCGGCATTGATGGTGCCAGGTTCACCGTCTGCGGGCGTAACCGGGGTGTCAAATTCACTGGCCGCGGGAGTTTCTTCACTTCCATTTTCCGCGGTGTCTGTCCCACACGCCGCGAGGATGAAACCGAAGGCCAACACACTGGATAATAGAATTGTTTTCTTCAAGATTGCCATGTTATTCCACCTCACTTTCAACTAAGATTCCGATTTTCGGGACTCTAGCAAGGTTGCTTAATCCATGCGGTGACCGCCGGATTTCTTCACTTAAATCTCGGCCCGCACGATTGCCAGAATAGTGGCTTCCACCCGACCAGTGAGGGCTGTTGGTCATATCATAGATTTCTCCGTCGACGGCCACATATGCGGGCTTTCCATCGGTGCCATCGTAATAGGCGAGTTCTTCGAGGGTCAGTTCAACTTGACCTTGTTCATTGATGCGCCCTGGACCATCGAGACCATTGTCTTCTTCGACTGGGTCATCCCCAGCACTATCATTGGAATCGTCGGTGGACGCATCCTCAGAGCCACTTGAGGCATCGCCTGAATCATCGGTGGACGCATCCTCAGAGCCACTTGAGGCATCACCTGAGTCATCGGTGGTCTCATCGCCGCCAGAAAAATCAGGATCTTCATACCCATCGGACCCATCTGTTGAGTCATCGGTGGAATCATCCATTGAATCATCCGTTGAGTCATCGGTGGAATCTTCCACTGAATCTTCCGTTGAATCGTCGGTGGGGGTGTCATCGGCTGAATCACTTTCCGGCTCTTCAGAAGTTGAATCATCGGACTCTGAGGGCGCCTGTGAATCATTTTCGGTGGTGGGGGTTTCTGGCACCGGTGCGGGGTCTGGTGTGTCTTCACCGCCACACGCGATTAAGATAAAGCTCATGCTTAATATAAGCATTAACATTAGATATTTTTTCATCATAAACCTCCTAAAAGTCTTCTTCGTTTATTCGACGCGTAAGGCTTCAACGGGGTGTTTATTTGCGGCAATTCGCGAGGGAATTAAACCGGCAATGAACGTTAAGAATATCGATATAAGGATCAAGGCCACACCGGCCAAGAGTGAAAGTTGGGCGAGGCCATCAATGCCATCGACCAAGGATTCAATCAGAATGTTTAAGGGGAACGTGAGCCCATAAGCAATCGCCACCCCTAAGAGTCCAGCCGTAAATCCAATGATGGTGGTTTCGGCGTTAAAGACGCGTGAGACATCCTTTTTGCGGGCCCCTAAACTTCTTAAAATCCCAATTTCTTTCGTACGCTCTAAGACCGACACGTAGGTGATGATGCCAATCATGATCGACGACACCACCAAGGAAATGGACGAAAAAGCAATGAGGACATAACTGACCCCATTGATGAGATCCCCCGTCAGGTCCGTGACGAGCGCGGCTAAATCGGTGTAGATGATTTGTTCATCTTCAGGGAGCGGTTCGTTGTAAGCATCGAGAGCTTCTCGAATTTCCGTTTTGGCGTTGAAATCGACCGGATAAATGAGCACTTGTCTGGGGGTGGTGTCATAGCCCAGTTGTCTTAAGACGCCTTGTTTTTGTTGCGGCGAAAGCTCAAGGCCGGTGATGACGGATGTATCGGAGGCGGCTTGCGCCAGGGCAATGTCGGAAGTTTGCGCCGCGTCAATATACATTTGTTCAAGATCGGGATGATATTTAATGCCGGTGTCGATGAATCCCGCGAGTGAATCGGCCGATTCTCGGGCCACACCGACAATTTTTAAAGCGATGGCATCGCCCGATTCTACGAGTGGTTCGTAATCGCCGGAGGGAATAAAGCGACCGGTTTCTTCATTTTCTAAGTAGTAATCGTTGGGGTAAAACGAATAAAAATCAAGAGCATAGAGTTCATCGAAGGAGACACTGGCCACATCCGGATTGATGCCTAAAGCTTGAAAGAAGCGGACGTTCAATCGGTTTTGCGTATCCACCACCAACAGCATTTCATTCGCATTTTCAGGCAAGCGGCCATCGATGACATCGTAACTTTGCGATAAGAACTCTTCACTGGTCACCGTGGGTTCAAAATCGACCCCACCCCCGCCTTGGTCCACGCCTCTAAACTGATTTTCCGCTTCTCTTAAAAATAGCGGCAAGCGGACATCGTATTCGGCGTTGATTTCAAAATAGAGATCGGGATCTAAAGTATCTAAAAAGTCGAGATAATCTTGGGTGATGACGTTGATGTGTTGATCTTCAGAGATTTGTTCTTCATAGGGATAAACTTCCCGCACGTCCGGAAACTCTTCAAACCCTTGATCATCGAGTTGCGGTCCCGGCGGCCCGAAGTTGCCTTGTGCGGCTTCAATGTCAATGGGGAACGGATCAATTTGTAAGGGAAACTGGGCAAGCGTCGAGCGTTCCAGTTCATCGATTTCGTTATTCAGCCCGTTGGCGAGCGCCAAGACCATGGCCACGCCAATGATCCCAATCGATCCCGCAAAGGCGGTGATCAGCGTTCGGAATTTTTTCGTACGGAGGTTGTTAAAGGAAAGCTTTAACGCTTGTTTAAAGGCCATGGAAGTTTTCTTGAGCAGTAACGATCCTGTGGCTTCTTGCGCATCGTCATAGGGGTTGGTGTCTTCAATGACTTCCCCGTCCCTGAGCTTCACGACGCGGTCGGCATATTTATGGGCGAGCGCTTCATCGTGGGTGACCATGATGACGAGTTTTTCTTTGGCAATCTCTTGAATGATGGCCATGATTTGCGCACTGGTTTCAGAATCAATGGCCCCGGTGGGTTCATCGGCCATGATGATGTCAGGGTTATTGGCAATCGCCCGGGCAATCGCCACCCGCTGCATTTGGCCGCCTGAGAGTTGATTGGGTTTTTTATGGACATGGTCTTTCAGCCCGACGCCTTCTAAAACTTCCAGCGCCCGTGTTTTCCGGGCTTCAGGCGAAAGTCCTGAAAGCGTCATGCCCAGTTCCACGTTGGCGAGGACACTCGTATGCGTGATCAGGTTATAGCTTTGAAAGACAAACCCGACCGCATGATTGCGGTACGCATCCCAATCTTTATCTTCAAAGTTTTGGGTGGATTTCCCTTCAATGATGAGATCGCCTGAATCATAACGATCCAGCCCACCCACCATGTTTAAGAGGGTGGTTTTTCCCGATCCAGAGGGCCCTAAGATGGCCACAAATTCTTGTTTGCGGAACGAAAGCGATACGCCGTTCAGCGCGTTTTGGGTAAAATCTCCCACTTGATACGATTTGGTGACGTTTTTCAGTGATAACATAGTCTGCCCTTCTTTCTTAAATAGTATAGGGGCAATGCGGGGTTTTCCCAATTCAAATACTCATGAAAAAACCCCCACGAATGTGAGGGTTTTGAGGGATTATTCGGTGGCGTCGATGACGGCATCGATGTTGCGCGTATCATCGCCTAAAATGTCGACGCTGATTTCCACATCCACGGGAATCCCGAGTTCGGTGGATTCGTACTGGTTATTGGCTAAGATGTTGGGGGAGCTGATGCGAATGACCGACCCGTTGGGCAGGACAATCGGTTTCACACTGGCGGCCCCTCCAGAAGACTGGGTCCCAATGATCGTGGCCAGGCCCATGTCTTTGGCCATATTGGCAAACATGTTCGCCGCACTGTAGGTGATGGGGCTGGTGAGAACGAACCATTCGTATTCGCCTTCGGTCGTATTTTCCGAGGTGAAGGTGGATTTAGACTGCAGCCCATCGCCCGCATTCAGTGAGTAATATTCCAGCGGCTCATCGGTCATGTAGCCCATGATTTGCCACGCGGTTCCGATGATGCCTCCGGAATTACACGCGAGGTTGATGATGATTTTTTCCACGGTGCCTTTGGCTTCAATGTCGGCGATGGCATCGGCAAACATTTGCGTGCTTTCATCGGTAAAGCCGGCATTATGAATGATGGCCACGGTGTCATTTTCAAAGAATTCAACCCCATCTTCCGTGCCACAGAAATAGGTGGTTTCATCCATATCATAGAAGAGGGTGTTATAGAAGCGTTGGCCTCTGGGCCCGAGATCGGTGATGGCCAGTTGGTACGTCGGCTCATCGTCATAGGGTCCGGCCATGGTGTGGGAGGTATGCAGATCATCCAAACTTAAGACCATGTCTAAGACGGACCGGTAGTGTCTGGAGATGCGGTCGGAGAACCAGTTGGATTGAATCTCTTCTTGTTCTAAGACGGTGTAGAAATCTTCGATGCCTAAATCTTCTCTCAGGCCGAAGAAATAATTCATCACAAAGGCCGTGTAATGATAACTCATGAGTTTTAAGTCATAAGGCATCTCTTCATCATTCAGTGACGACCGGTTGAACCGGTTGATGCTGTCGGAGAATCCATAGGTATCTTGCCCAAAGAGGCGGTCCCCGTTATAAACGACGTCATAGACCGATCCCGATAAGAAGAGGTTGACGAGGTGTAAGGGCGCTAAGAACCCTTCATCCCCGCGGTAAAGTTCCATGTAATATTGGTCGAGATCAAAGACCACAGGCTCAATTTCATCGCTGTTATCTTCGTAGGCAATGAATTCCAAGCCGCGACCAAAGTCGGTTTCGGTGTCGGCTGAAATCGCCCCAAAGAAGGAGAAGAAGTTGACCGTGGCTTCGTGATTGGCAAAATCAAACACCAATTCATAGGTGACATCATCATACAGAGGATCATCGCTTTCCACGAACAGCGAAATGCTTAACGTGTCGCCTTCTTGCACAAAATCCAATTCCGAATAAATGACGGCCCCAGAAATCATGGCCACAAACGATTCAATGTCGACATACGGCATGCTGTTCGACATGGTATAGACGGTGAGCGCACTGTCGGAGACGGTGTATTCCCCTTCGATGCCTCTAAAATCCAGTTCGTTGGCTTCGACAATGGAAATGGCTTCGAGTGGGGCCACATTCACACTGACTTCATACGTTTTTTCAAGGCCTTCTAACGCGGCGGTCACTTCTAAGACGCCTTCTCTCACGCCTTCAGATTGTAAGCCTTTAAAGACTGCCCCTTGGTGGGAAATCACATCGGGGGTGAGGCTTTGATAGGTGAGGGTAATATCGCCCACTTCATCGGTGAGCTCAACGCCTTCGGTTAAGGTCGCGCCATTAAACGCGAGGCCGGCCACGGCTTCATCCATCAAGGCAATCAAGGCTTCTTCACCTTCGGCGGCGATGGTGGCATTGTAATATTCCGTCACGGATACGCCATCTTTTTCAAAGACGCCCACCATTTGCACGCCGGCATCGGCCTCGCCATACGCAGGGCGACTGATGACGCCATCCAAACTTAAGATCGATTCATTCGATGAAGACCAAGTGATCGAAATATCTCCATCGCTGCTGGGTAATGTAATGTTTTCACGGAGCGGCGCATCAAAAAGATCAATGCTGGCAGCGGCCGCTTCGAGCTCCGCTTCGAGCGCCGAATTATCGGGGTCACTTCCCCCGCCACACGCGGCGAGGGTAAAGACCAACGCGAGCGTTAATATAACCATCCATTTTTTCATAAGATACCTCCCTTATTTTCAAATATTATACACCAATCGTGCTAAAATAAAAGAGATTAAACCCACGTAAGGCGGTCATCATGTTATTAATCTGTGGAGCCAGCGCCTCAGGAAAAACCGAAATCGTCAAAAACTTAGTATCGCGGTACGACTATCACCGATTCATCACCACCACCACGCGTCCCAAACGCGATCATGAGATGGATGGTGTGGATTATTATTTTCTCGCCCCTGAGCTTTTTTCCCATTTAGAAGCCACCGGGGGCTTCATTGAAACCACCGAATATGCGGGCCACTTGTATGGCTCAAGAGCCGACGTCATCCGTGAGGAGATGGTGGCCATTTTAGATCCCCAAGGCATCAATGCGTTTTACACCAAGCGTCCCGGCGAAGATTTCATCGTCTTTGTGATGGCCGATAAGGCCACGCGCAAATACCGAATGCTCAAACGCAACGATGATCTCAATGTGATTTGGAAGCGACTCGACGCCGATGAGGTGACGTTTAAACGTGAGCGTCTTTATCATATTGATTTGAATGTCACGAACAACACCGGCCTCATTGAAGACGTCAGTGACGCCATTCATGACGCGTATCAAGCCTTTTTAAAGGAGAAAGCATGAAATTCGAAGTCAAAAAAGACCGGTGGCTCACGCTACTCGTCATTCTCCCGATGGCGATTGGCTTTATCGTATTGCTCGCAAGTTTCGCTTTAGAGCCCTTGGAAGAAGTGACCTGGCCCATCGTCCTCACCTTCATCAGTTTTATTTTGATTGGCGCCTTCATTTGGCAAATGTATACGCAAAGTTATTATCTGTTAGACCGTGATCACCTCAGAATCAAATTTGGGCCGTTTAAACTGAAGGTGTTATACACCGACATCACCCAGATCAAACCCTCCCGCAATCTTTTATCCGGCATGGCCTTATCGTTAGACCGCGTGGCCATCTATAAAAACGGCAAACTGTGGCAACTCATCTCGCCCGTGGATAAAGACCGATTCATCCAAGAAGTTAAAAAACGCGCGGCTTTAGAGCGTTGACATGGGGCGGACTTATCAACTATAATGCTCTTTGGCTCGGAGGAATACCCAAGAGGCTGAAGGGGCTCGCTTGGAAAGCGAGTAGGTCGGGAAACCGGCGCGAGGGTTCGAATCCCTTTTCCTCCGCCAGCTTTTTTTCAGTGGAGGAATACCCAAGTCCGGCTGAAGGGGATCGCCTCGAAAGCGATTAGGGCGGGAAACCGCCGCGGGGGTTCAAATCCCTCTTCCTCCGCCACTAAAAAAACTCTCTTTTTTCAAGTCACACGGGACGCCGTGTGATTTTTTTTATAAAAAAAACACCGCGTTAACGGTGTCTTTGATCGATGAGATTGGCGCTGATGATGGCCGATTCAAAAATGATGGGAAGGCCACTGCCCGGATGGGTGGAGCCTCCAACAAGATAGAGATTTTTCACATCTTCATAGCGGTTATGAGGGCGTTTATGTAAGAGTTGATTCATCGTGTGCTTCATCGCGAACGTGGCGCCTTTATACACGCCAGTGGCTTCCCAGTCTGAAGGGGTAAAGACCTTTTCAATCTCGATGTCATCGGGACTGAAGTTGAGGCGTTTTTTCATTTGATCATACACTTTGGTTTTGTAGAGCGTTTTTTGTTTGTCCCAATCGATATCCGCATCGGTGTTGGGCACCGGTGCTAAGACCATTAAAGAACTTTGACCGTCCGGCGCAAACTTCGCATCCAAGGCGCTGGGGTGGTAGATGTATAAACTCATATCATCGGTGAGCTCTGCATTTGCTTTCAAGCTTTCGGTATAGGCCGCGTAATCATCCGATAAGACCAAGGTGTGCATCGGATAATCGAGTTTTTTCTTCACCCCAAGATAAAGCATGTACGCAGACACCGAATATTTTTTCCGGTCGACGACCGATTTGGTGTACTTGTTTTGCGCGTCTTTATCAAGCAGCGTCTCGACCATTTTGGGCATGTCCGCATTGACGATGACGTCGTCGTATTCCATGTCTTTGCCGCCGACCCGGACGCCTTTAGCGACCCCGTTGTGGGTGAGAATTTTTTCCACGGGGGAATCGACATGGATTTTTCCGGAGAAGCGTTTGATGTGGGTGGCCATCACATCGAGCAGATGGGGCACGCCCCCTTCGATGTGATAAATGCCATCAAAATGTTCCAGATATGAAAGCATCGTGAAAAACCCGGGGGTTTCTTGCGGCGTCATCCCGAGGTATTTCGTTTGAAACTGCATGATGTCTTTGAGCGATTGGCTTTTAAAGTGTTTAGCCAGTTTTCGCTCCACGTTGCCAAAGCCCACAAACCGTCCAAAATGCACGACGTGTTTATTGATCAGTGAGAGTCTCGAGTGAAAGGGCTTGACCATCACCGGATGCATGGCCGCGACGGTTTTGGCTTCACGTTTCATGAATTTCTCATAGGCTTCGCGTTCACCGAACTTAGTCTCGATGTCTTGAAGTAAAGCCTCGGGATT
Organism: uncultured Mycoplasmatota bacterium; assembly: GCA_913057225.1. GTDB lineage: Bacteria > Bacillota_I > Bacilli_A > Izemoplasmatales > Izemoplasmataceae > JAGYII01. The sequence goes on along the minus strand of CAJXNT010000009.1, from coordinate 22,531 downwards.
ACCCGGCACGTTCCACCGGTCCTCTTTTTTATTCAGTTGATAAATGGGATCGAGCCGCGTGATGTTGACCTCTTTTTCAAGGTCCAACCCGGCAGCCTCAAAAAGCCATTTATACGCGTCGATGTACACCACAAAAGATGGCCCCATGGAAAACATGTAGTCTTTGAGATATAGCCGTTTGGACCGGCCGCCAATGCGGTCATCCTTTTCGTAAATGTCCACCTGATAGCCTTTGGACGATAAGATTAATCCAGCCGCGAGTCCACCGGGACCCGCGCCGACAATGGCAATGTTTTTCATGCGTCACCTCTGGATTTAGTCTATCATAAAACCCAAGGGTTTTCCCTTGAATGCTTGCTTTTTATGCGTCTTTTTGGGTACACTTAAAGTATCTTCAGGGCAGGGTGAAATTCCCGACCGGCGGTAAAGTCCGCGCGCTTCAATGAAGCATGAATGGGTGCAATTCCCATACCGACCGTACAGTCTGGATGAAAGAAGACGTATTTTTGCCTTGAAGCTCAAGGCTTTTTTTATGGGAGATGCGATGACACTCAATGCAAAAAATCCGGTTCAAAAGATCGCTGTTTTAGGCATTTTATCGGCCTTAGGCGCCGTTTTAATGGCGTTCATTCAACTGCCCTATCCACCTGTGCCGTTTTTACGCATTGAATTTTCCGATGTGGCGGTGCTCATTGCGTTTTTATTGTATGGGTTTAAAGAAGCCGCCTTTGTGGGCCTTTTAAAAGCGGTGGTCAATGCCTTGATTTATGGGCCCGTGGGGCCCATTGCGATTGGCCAGATCTCAGCATTTGTGGCCTCGATGGGCTACGTCTTTGGGCTTTACCTCATGCTCAAATGGCTGGCGGAATCCCGCGGCTGGGTGCGTGCCGTGCTCATTGTCACGGAAGTCACGCTGTTGATGACGGTCGTCAATTATTTCTTTGTGACCCCGATATATTTTGGGGCCTGGACGTATCTCGGCGTGCGGGAATGGCTCAATCTTTCCAGCTTTGGCCTTTCGGGCACGGGAACGTATCTTTCCACGATTCTCTTGGTGTACGTGCCGTTTAATATTTTAAAAGGCGCGGCGGTGATGACGGTTTATCTCATCATTGCGAAGGCCCTTGGCGCCTATCTTGATCTCGATGAACTGAATGCCCCCGTCTAAGATGGGGGATTTTTTTTAGCGTTTGATGCCTGCCTTCCACCGTCCGCTTATATAATATGGACAAGAGGTGAGGCCGATGAAAAATGCGTATTTCGCTGGGGGCTGTTTCTGGTGCATCGTGGATCCGTATTCCAGCATGCCCGGCGTTGAAAAAGTGACCGCCGGCTACATGGGCGGCCACACCGAAAATCCCACCTATGAAGAAGTCTGTTCAGAAACCACGGGACATAAAGAAGCCGTAGAAATTGTCTACGATGAATCACTTTTAAGCTATGAGAAATTGGTGGAAGTGTTTTTTAAAAACATTGACCCCACCGATCCAGGCGGGCAGTTTGCCGACCGCGGCACGTCCTATCAAACGGCCATCTTTACGGATTCACCGGCCGAAAAAGAAGCGGTCCAACGCCATATAAAGGCTTTAGAATCCAGCGGCCGATTTAAGAAGCCCATCGTCACAGAAATTTTAGATATGGCCCCGTTTTACCCGGCCGAAGATCATCACCAAATGTATCATTTAAAAAACCCATTCCATTATCAAGCGTATAAAAAAGGCTCAGGCCGAGCCGACTATTTAAAGGAGACATGGTCCATGAAAATTGATAAAGAAGCAATGAAAAAAAAGCTCACCAAAAGACAGTTTAATGTCGTGTTTGAAAATGGCACCGAACCCCCATTTGAAAATGAATACCATGATTTTAAAGGCGAAGGCATTTACGTGGACATCGTCACCGGCGATCCCTTATTTTCTTCGACCGACAAATTTGACTCTGGCTCGGGGTGGCCCAGTTTCACTAAGCCCATTCAACCGATCGAAGAAAAACTCGATACCTCCCACGGGATGCGCCGCATTGAAGTTCGCACGAAAGCTTCAGACATTCACTTAGGGCATGTCTTTGAAGATGGGCCGGCGGACAAGGGCGGCTTACGCTATTGCATCAACTCAGCGGCCTTACGCTTCATCGCCAAAGAAGACTTAGAAAAAGAGGGCTACAAAGAATACTTGGCGCTGTTTGAATGAAAATCTTACTCGCGCCGTCTAAAACCATGGCCGACGCCCCGGCGGACGCCAAAACTGAACCGGATTTTCCCGCAAAAACCAACGCCTTACTCAACCGGTTAAAAAAGTATTCGGTCAAAGACCTACAATCCCTCTTTGACGTCTCGGAAGCGATCGCGCAAGAAAACTACGACCGCTTTCAAGCGTTCAACCCCGTTCATAAAGCGATGGATGCGTATACCGGCTACATGTTTAAAATGATGGATAAGCCCTCCCTTTCCAACGAAGCGCTGGCCTACATCGAACGCCATTTACTCATTGTCTCAGGGCTTTATGGGCTGGTGAAAATGACCGACAAAATCGGCCATTACCGCTTGCCCATGGGCGTGAAAATAGACGGTCAAGCGCTCGATCAGTACTGGGAAGATACCCTCACGGAGGCTTTAAAGGGTGAGTTTGTCATCGATTTACTCTCGCAAGAATACCGCAATGCCTTTCATATGAACGATCTGGACAGTGTTACCATCGATTTTGTGGAGATTAAAGAAGGCAAAGAAAAACGCCCCGCGATGATGCTGAAAAAATGTCGGGGGTTGATGGTGCGAGCCTGTGCGCAAGAATTTGTCAGGGACCGTGAAGACCTGAAAAAACTCAACATTGATGGCTTTCTCTATAACGATGAAAAATCATCGGATGCCTATTTTGTGTTTGAACGCCATGCCTAAAAAAATCCCACCCCTGAATGATTCAAGGGGTGGGATTTTTATAAGGTTAAACCGCCGATGAATTCTCTGAGGAGTGAGTCCTCAGGAATGAGCGAAGCATCCACGGTTTTATAGTATTTTAAATATTTAATGAGACGGTTGGCGGTGATGTAGGTAGGATTCTTCCGGTCGATGGCTTTTAAAGCATCCAGCGCAAATGGTTTTAAGGCGCCCATTTCATAGGCAAGGGCACTGTTAAAGACAAAGTCGGCGGTTTCTAAAAACGGATAGATCCATTTGAATTCCCCGGCCCGCACACTCTCCCACATCGTGATGGTATTGATCGCATCGGTCCCGCGGAAAGCGATGTCGCGGACGATGCGCCTTAAAAGCCGCACCGCCGTGATTCGCATCGGGTTATGATCATCCAGGCGCATTTGCAGATGCGGCGAGATGAACAGTTTAAAGACCCAGGATTTATTCAAGTGATCGGTGAGCAGGGGATTCAGCGCGTGAATCCCTTCAATGAGAATCAATGTGTCCGGTTCAATGACCAGCTCACTGCCGCCTTGCCTAGATTCCGTTTTAAAATCAAAATGCGGGATGAAGACTTGGTTGGTTTCAATCAAGGTTTGAATGTCGGCTTTAAACTGCGGAATATCCAGGGCATGAATGGTTTCTAAGTCGTAGCTGCCATCGGCTTCTTTTTTGAGTTTCGAACGATCGAGATAATAATGATCGAGCGAAATCACCACCGCTTTTTTCCCAGCGTTTTCCAAGTGGGCTTTAAGCTTATAGGTGAAGGTGGTTTTGCCGGAAGAAGAAGGCCCGGTGAGTAAGACCAACCGCACCGAATCAAACACGTCAAGATGCGTTTGGATTTTATTTAGCGCATGGACGTGTTCGGTTTCAGCCTCCGCAATGAACGTTTGGGCATCGGTCACGACGCGTTCATTGACGGCGGTGACGCTTTCAGAATGCAAGCGTTCATGGCGCCGGTTGGCGTCTTTAAGTAAGGCTTTAAAGACGGGTTCTGGGGTGTACGCAGGAATCGCCCCGGAAAGCTCGGCACGGGGGGATTCAATGAGCAACCCCGGGTGTTCCATGGTCAGCCGGTACGTATGCAGATACCCCGTGGAAGGCACCATGTGATGATACATGTAGTTGTGATAATCGTCGCATTGATATAAATGAACGGTGGCTTCCGGCCGGTACTTTAACGTTTCAAGTTTGTCGGTGAATCCATGGGCCTGATAGACCGAAGCCGCCGCCTCTTTCGAGACGGTGATTCGCGTAATGGGTAAATCGGCGTCAATCAAGGCGTCCATTTCACTCTCAATCAACCGCTTGATGGCCGTTAACGTGAGACTGGGCGCGTGGTCGGTAAATTCCAAATAGACTGCCCGGGATACGGAAAAATAAAACTTCACGTGGGCGTCTGGGAACACCCGCTGGATGGCCATCGCCACCAAATAGCGCATGGACGCTTCATAGGTGTAAATGGCTTCATCGTCGGTGACATCCAAAAAGACGATGTCCGCATCTTCGCTGACTTCGGCCGAGAGTTCAAATAACCGCCCGTTGACGCGCGCTAAAAAATACCGGTGGTCAGGATCTTCGATGAGATCAGAAAGCCGTACGGGGGCTTCATAGGTGTGCGTTTGATTCATGAGGGTGAGGGTAAATGCCATGGTCGGTCTCCTTAACGGTATATTGTAGCACGAGAGAGGCGTTCAAACCGCATAATCTATGATAAACTTGAAAAAGGGTCATTCCCCTATTCTCAAAGACCCATCCGTGTGGTAAAATGATATAGCTTTTGGCCGCTTTAGCTCCAACCGGTAGAGCAGTTCCATGGTAAGGAAAAGGTTGCTGGTTCGAATCCAGCAAGCGGCACCATATCGATTTATCACACTTCAAGTTTTGGAGTGTTTTTTTATGGCTCATATCTTTCTCACCGGCGCCACCTCGGGCATTGGCAAAGCCTTGTGCCTCCAGTTATTAAAGGATGGCCATACCGTGTTTGGCACCGGCCGAAGCAAAGAAAAACTGCACGCATTAGAAGAAGAAGCGCCCGGGGATTTTCATCCCATTCTCATGGATTTGGCGTCTTTTTCATCCATCAAAGATGCGCTTAAAACCCATGAAAAAACCCTGAGTCAGATCGAGATATTAATCAATAACGCCGGCGCCACCAGCGCTAAGAAAATCATCACTGAAGATGGCAATGAAATGCAACTGCAAGTCAATCACCTGGCGGTGGTGTATCTCACGCATTGGTTTTATCCCCTTTTAAAAACCAATCAAGGCATGGTCATTACGACCTCTTCCGATGCGCACCGGCGCACGAAGTTTTCAAAAAAAGCCTTGTACGATCAAACCCCGTATAAAATCTTTAAACGTTATCAAGAAACGAAACTCTATAACCTCATGTTTATGTATTACTGCGACCGTGTTTTTGGCCGGGACCCTGTGCGCTTTTACGCGGTCCATCCGGGCCTCGTTAAAACCGATTTAGGCGCCAAAAATGCGTCTTGGCTCGTGGATAAAGTATGGAAACTATTCTCCGCGCCGGGGCAAGATCCCGAAGGCCCGGTCCCGACTTATTTAAAACTCATCAATGAGCGGCCCAGTGACTATGTGTATTATGCCTATGAACGGCCCAATCACCATCTGCCGGTGGTGGAAGAGGAAGAAAAACAAACCCTCTTAATGACACACGCGTGTGAGCATTTATCCATTTCAACGTTTGGAGTGAGAGAATGAAACGAACGATTGGCATCATCGCTTGGCTCTTTTTAATCGCTTACGGACTCATATATTCCATCTTTTTTAATCCAGGCAGTACGTTTTTGGCGGACCTTTTCACTGGGAGTGCCGATCCCTTGGCCTTCATGGTGTTTAATCTCCTCGGGATGATCCCCCTCGCCTTTTTTGTGTTTTTCTGGCAATACTATGAATTAAAATGGTTTCATTATCTGTTTTTAGCGGGCGGATTTGTCTTTGGTGGGTTTGCGACGGGGGCGCTTTTTGTCTTTATGCCCGAAGCCAAGCCGGTGCCCAAAAGACAAACGAATGTCTTAGTCGCCGGACTCATCATTACCCTCGCAGTGATCATCTATGGCCTCTTTTTCGGCTCGCTTGATGCGTACATTCAGGCGTTTGAAACCGATACGTTTGTGCACGTGATGACCATTGACTTTTTTGTCTTGTTTATCTTTTACTTGGCACTGCCCAAACTGAATAAAGGCGTGATTCAACTCTTTTTCGTCCCAGCCTTTTACATTCAAATGCTCTTGGGCGATCTCACATGAGGTGTCTTTCCAATACCGCGTTTGGGTTGGAAAGCGCCCTTAAAAAAGAACTCTCAGACCTGAACTTAACCCCGGAAGGGGCCCACGATGGTCAGGTCTTTTTTGAGGCAGATTTTGAACAGGTGATGCGGGCCAATTTGTATTTACGGACGGCCGAACACGTCTACATCGTCCTCGCCGAGAAAGCACTCACCACCTTTGATGAATTATTTGAGACGGTAAAAGCCATCCCGTTTGATTCATGGTTTGGGGCGGATGCTCAGATTATCGTCACCGCCAAGGCGAAAAAAAGCACCTTGATGAGTGAACGGTCTTTGCAATCCCTCACAAAAAAAGCGGTGATTGAGTCGTTTAAGGCTCACACCCACCATACCCATTTCCCAGAAACCGGCCCGAAGATTCACTTGCGTGCGTCCATTCATAACGATGTCTTTCGCTTAGACCTGGATACTTCAGGCGATGCGCTTCACCGGCGGGGCTACCGCTTAGAAGCGGGGGACGCGCCGCTCAAAGAAACCCTCGCCGCGGGCCTGTGTTTGATTGCCAGGTATCAAGGCCACCGGCCCCTCATCGATCCATTTTGTGGCTCGGGGACGATTCTTATTGAAGCGGCCATGATTGCCCGCAACATTCCCCCAGGGCTTTCGCGCTCGTTCGCGTTTGAATCGTTTCTTCCCTTTGACTCAAAAACCTATCACGCCGTGAAAAAAGCCGCCTACCAAGCGATTGATCTCGATAAAGCAGTGGTCATTGAAGGGCGAGACATGGATCCTAAAGTCTTGATGAAAGCCAGAGCCAACGCCGAGCGTGCGGGCGTCGATGAAGACATCGCTTTTAATGAAGTGCGCTTTGAGATGAGTAAGATCGAGAACATTCCATCGCATCTGATCACCAATCCCCCGTATGATGAACGGTTGATGAGTCGCCGTGAGATTGATGCCCTTTATCAAGCCATTGGACGCACGTTTAAACGGTTGACGGATGTGGACCGCTACCTGCTTTCAAGTGTTTCTGGCACCGAACAAAAACTCAATCTCAAACCGAGTCAAACGCGGGTGTTATTCAACGGCCCGATCAAAGCCAGATACTACCAATTTTTTCACGAATCCTAAGAAATGTGTCAAAGTGTCACATTTCTTTTTCGTTTTGTGATACACTGTAAAAAGGTGAAAAAAATATGTCCACAGATGCCAAAAAAAGCTTCCTCATTTTAGAGGATAAAAACATCTTCAAAGGCCTTCTGATTCTCTCTTTGCCTTTGATGCTGAACAACTTACTGAGAACGCTCCATGACATCGTGGACATGTTTTTTGTCTCACGCATTCCTGGCTATTCCACGGAGAGTGTGAGCGCCATTCAACTGTCCTTTCCCATCATGTTTGTCTTCATCGCCCTCGCCCTCGGATTAAGTGTGGCTGGGGTTGCCCTGATCAGTCAGTTTGTGGGCGCAAAAAAATACGACGATGCCAAACATTATGCCGGTCAACTGGTGTGGGTGGCGATGATCGCCGCGGCGCTTTTTACCGCGACCGCTTACTTCTTAGCCCCGACCATTGTTTCGGCCATGGGGGCCACGGGGTATGTCTTTGAAAACACCGTCGCCTACATTCAAATCCGAGCGTTTGAACTTCCCTACGTCTTTACCTTCTTTGCACTCCTCGCGGTGCGTCAATCCACCGGAGATACGTTATCGCCGGTTTACATTGGCGGCGCCGCACTGATTTTAAACAGCATATTTTCCCCCATCTTCGTCCAAGTGTTAGGCCTCGGGGTGCCGGGGGCTGCCTACGCGACGGTGCTTGGGAATTATTTATTGTTGCCATTTGCGATTCACCGGTTGTTTTTTGCGAAAACCGGCATTCGACTGAACATTAAAGCATTAAAACCTGATTTTAAAGTCATGGGGATGATCGTGAAAATTGCCATTCCCGCATCCTTTGGTCAATCCTTAACGGCCGTGGGCTTTGGCGTCATCAACTCCATCATCTTTGGCTTTGGCGTCGCAACCGTGGCGGCCTTTGGCATCGGCAACCGCATCACCACCTTGGTGTTACTGCCCGTGATGGCGATGGGCTCGGTGATCAGTGCCTTCGTCGGTCAAAACATCGGCGCCTTGCAAAAAGAAAGAGCGCAAGAAGTCTTCAAAAAAGCGCTCATCTTAACGACTTCAATTCTATTTGTTGGGGCGATGATCATGATGCCCTTAAGACCCTTCATCGTGGGGCTTTTTATCCAAGATGATCCCGTGGCCTTAGCGCTATCGGTGGAATATCTATTTTTCATTCTCGCCGCCTTACCGTTAATGGGGGTCTATCAAACCTTCATCGGCACCTTTAATGGAACCGGCTTTACCCGCTATTCATTCATGCTGGCTGTGATCCGGCTTTGGGGCTTAAGAATCCCCGTGATCTTACTGTTTAGAGAATTTACCAACTTAGGCCCCAGTGGCATTTGGTATGCCATCCTCATCAGCAATCTCACCATGGCCTTTGTCGGGGCCCTCTTTTATCAGCGCATCAGCTTTGAACCGCGGGTCAAAAAGCTGCGGGAAGCTAAGAAGAAGAAACGCTTATCCGCCCTTGAATCCACGTCATAAAAAAAACCGTGTCGCAACTCTTTTGCGGCACGGTTTTTGTTTGATTTTAGAATTGTAAGACGACGCGGCCTTTGATTTGGCCCGCCAACATGTCATCGAAAATCTCATTGATTTCATCGAGTTTTTTAACGGTCACGTTGGGTTTAATGCCCGCTTTCGCGGCAATGTCTAAGGTTTCATAAAGATCTTGCCGGGTGCCCACAATCGAACCGACGACTTCGGTGGCATTGAGCACCGTGTCAAAGATGGGCAGTTCCATGGACCCTTGGGGCAGGGCCACCGGCACCAAACGCCCACCCCGTTTTAAGGATTTCAAGGCTTCATTGAACGGTTGTTTCGCAACGGCCGTGATGACCGCACCGTGTGCGCCGCCGATTTCATTTTGAATCCATTCGCCCATTTTTTCACCTGGACCGGAATACACAAGATCGGCTCCCATTTCGTGGGCGAGATCGGATGAAAGTTTATCATTGGGTGCGGTGACGGCAACCACTCGCATGCCCATCGCTTTGGCATATTGAATGGCGACATGACCGAGTCCGCCAATGCCGACAATGGAGACCCATTGGCCGGGTTTAACGCCGGAGACTTTCAGGGCTTTATAGGTGGTGACCCCTGCACAGAAGAGTGGGGCGGCATAAATGGGATCGAGTTCTTTGGGGACCGTAATGGTATACGCCGCATCCATGATGGCGTATTCCGCAAAGGATCCATTGACGGAATACCCAGAGTTTTCTTGATCGTGACAGATGGTTTCCCGGGCGGTCCGGCAAAACTCACAGTGCCCGCACGCCGTATGTAACCACGGCACGCCCACGACGTCTCCCAATTTTAAATTGGTGACTTCATCGCCCATTTCAACGACTTCGCCAACACCCTCATGCCCCGGAATAATGGGCAGTGGGGGTTTCACCGGCCAATCCCCATGGGCGGCATGGAGGTCGGTGTGACAGACCCCCGAGGTAATCATTTTCACTAAGACTTCATGCGCCTTAGGTTTCGGTATTTCCACATCTTGTATTTGCAGTGGTTTCTTGAATTCAGTCACCACGGCAGCTTTCATTGTTGCCATAAACATCCCTCCTTTTTCTTCACCGTAACAAACGGAAGAAGAAAAAGAAAGGGTTTTCATATAATTTGATAACTTGCTAATTGTTTGCATTTGCAACCAATCTCATTTGCAACCAATTGCAATAAAAAACGAAGCCTTCGTGGCTTCGCTTTAAGCGTTTTTTTGAAACAATCCGTGATCTAAAATGCGGATGATGGTCTCGACCACCGAATCGACACTTTTCGGTTCATCCCCGAGATCGAGAATCAGTTTGAGCCCCACAAAGTTGGTGATGCCCATCAAGACATAAGACACAATCTCTAAATCAATGTCATCCACCTCACCTTCGGCTTGAGCCGCCTGCAATCCTTTTACATACCGCTTTGAGAAGGATTCATAGTATTCGCGAAATAACGCCCGATCAATGTAAAACGATTCCCAGATGATGTTATACATATGGGGATTCTTGATGGCGTATTCTAAGAAGGCCTTGATGCCTTCTTTTTCTTTATCCCGGCGCGAGGTTTTATCTTTAATTTTTGAGGCGATTTCTTTCCGGATGGTATGCGAGATATCCAAAAGCAGATGCTGATACAGGGAAATCTTACTGGGGAAATATAAGTAGAAGGTGCCCGCCGCAACTCCGGCTTTGTGCGTGATATCAGCGACCGTGGTTTTATGATACCCATTTTCTAAAAAGAGCATTTCCGCCGCTCTTAATATCAGGTTGAATGTGGCTTTGCCATTGCGGGTGGTGGGGTGTTTAATATTTTCAAGCATATTGACCTCTTTAAGCCTTGACTATGAAAGCGTTTGCCGTTATGATATGAATAGGTATTCACTTTATGAATATTAATTCATATACTTTAGACATCGCGTTGCATGAATACTTCAAGTATAAACTCTTTCATTAAAAAATCTCAAATTCCATCCTGTTAGAAAGGTGATTCACATGCAAAAAGTTTACATCGTTGATGCCAAACGGACCCCGATTGGGAAGTTCTTAGGCACCCTTTCAAATCTTCATCCACGCGTCTATGGCGCCGAAGTCGTCAAAGACATCTTAAGCAATAATAAAATTGACCCCAATACAGTTGACGAACTTATCATCGGGAATGTTTTACCCGCTGGACTGGGAATGAATCTGGCCCGGCAGATCGCCATCGATGCCGGATTGCCGGAATCGATGCCCGCCCACAGCGTCAACATGGTCTGTGGATCCGGCATGAAATCGGCCATGAATGCCTTTACAAATATCGCCCTCGGCCTCCATGAGTGCGTGTTGGCGGGCGGGGTCGAATCCATGTCGAGTGCGCCCATGATTTTAAAAGACACCCGAAAGGGGAAGAAGATGGGTGCGCCCAAAGTGGAAGATCATATGATCGATGATGCGCTCACCGATGCCTTCCATCATTACCACATGGGCATCACCGCTGAAAACATTGCCGAAAAATACGCCATCAGTCGCGACGCGCAAGATGACTTTGCGATGGAATCGCAAAAACGAGCCATTCAGGCGGTGGATTCCGGCCGGTTTGACGATGAAATCGTGCCGATTGATGTGCCATTAAAAAAAGAAACCATTCATTTTGATCAAGACGAATATCCGAACCGCACCACCACCCGTGAGATCTTAGGCAAACTTCGTCCGGCCTTTAAAAAAGATGGGACGGTCACCGCGGGCAACAGTTCAGGCCTCAACGATGGCGCCAGCTTTTTACTGCTTGCCAGTGAAGCCTACGTCGAACGTCATGGTTTGACCCCGCTTGCTGAAATGGTCGCCACCGGTCAAGCCGGCGTGGATCCTCAAGTGATGGGCCTGGGGCCAACCCCCGCGATTCAAAATGCCTTAAAGATGGCAGATCTTACCTTTAATGATATGGAGCTCATGGAACTCAACGAAGCGTTTGCGTCGCAATCGCTGGGCGTCATCCATGAACTCGCAGACGCGTTTAACACCCCTCAAGATGAGATTTTATCCATGACCAACGTCAATGGCGGCGCCATTGCGCTGGGTCATCCCGTGGGGATGAGCGGTAACCGCATCATCGTCACGTTACTCCACGAACTGAAAAAACAACAAAAAACCACCGGGCTCGCCTCCTTATGCATTGGCGGAGGCATGGGCACGGCGATGATTGTGAGGATGCAATGAGACTTCAAGGAAAAGTCGCCGTCATTACCGGCGCCGCGCAAGGCTTAGGCCTCGCGATGGCTGAAACCTTCATTCGTGAAGGGGCCAAAGTCATTGGCGTAGACATGCAAGAAAAACGTCACGATGCGATTGATTTTCGCGTCTTAAATGTGGCCAAATCCGACGATGTCAAAGCGTTTTTTGACGCCGTCATCCAAGACTATGGTCAGATTGATATCTTAGTGAATAACGCGGGCATCACCCGCGATGCCATGACCAAAAAAATGACCGATGAACAGTGGGATCTCGTCATTGATGTGAATCTCAAAGGGGTGTTCAACATGACCCGAGTTATCGGCCCCCATATGAATCAAAACCAATCCGGGTCGATCATCAATATTTCCAGTGTGGTCGGTGTTTTTGGCAACATCGGTCAAGCCAATTATGCGGCGACCAAAGCCGGCGTCATTGGACTGACCAAAACCTGGGCGAAAGAATTTGCGCGCAAAGGCGAAAATGTTCGCGTCAATGCGATTGCCCCAGGGTATATCATGACCGATATTTTAAAAACCGTCCCGCAAGACTTGCTCGATCAATTTGCTGGGATGACGATGCTCAAACGACTCGGTGAACCCCACGAAATTGCGAATGTGGCGCTTTTCCTCGCGTCCAGCGAAAGTTCTTACATCACCGGCCAAGTCATTGAAGCCAATGGTGGGATGCGTTTATGAGTGTCCCCATCGGCATCTTAGGCCTCGGGGTGTATCTCCCAGAAAAAACGTTGAACGCTGAAGATATTGCGAATGCCACGGGGGGCGCTTGGACAGCCGAGAATGTCGAACAAAAACTCGGCATTAAAACCATTTACCGGCCCGGCCCGGACGATGGCACGCAAGCGATGGCCGTTAAGGCCACGCGTGAGGCTTTAAAAGATGCACAGATCGACGCTTCAGAGATTGATCTCATTCTTTCCATTGGGGAAGAATGGAAAGAACGGCCGTTAACCACCACGGCGATGGTCATCCAAGATGAAATTAAGGCCGTGAATGCCTGGGGCATCGATCTGCAAAACCGGTGTTCCACGGGCCTTTCAGCCTTGAAAATCGCCAAAGACATGATGACCTCCGATCCCACACTTAAAACAGTTCTCATTGCGGGTGGGTATCGCAACGGCGATCTCATTGACTTTACCGACGCCTCCACCTCGTTTATGTTTAATCTTTCCACCGGGGGCGCGGCCATGATTTTAAGACGAGACCACCCTGAAAACGTCGTGCTGGGCACCCACATCATCTCAGATGGGTCACTGGCCAGTACGGTCGGCGTTCCCAGTGGCGGCACCCTCGATCCCAATACCAATCACGATTTCCACCTGCGTCTTTTTGATGCGGATAAAATGAAATCTCGCCTCAATGACGTCAGTATTAAGAACTGGTTCACCTGTTTGGATGAAGCCTTAAACGCATCCGACATGACCCGGGAAGATATTGATTATTTGAATATTTTGCACATCAAACGCTCGGGCCACCAAGGCATCTTGGATGCCCTCAATCTAGACGAAAATCAAACCGTCTATTTAGAAGATTACGGCCATCTCGGTCAACTCGACCAAATCCTTTCCCTTTCGCTCGGGTTAAAACAAGGTAAAATAAAAGCAGGAACCAACGTGGCGATGCTCGCCGCAGGCGTCGGATACGTCTGGGCCGCATCGGTCGTGAAATGGGGGCCTGTGAATGGCTGAGATTCTAAGAATCATCTTTAATTCACTCGAAACCGGCAGTGCGTACGCACTGGCCGCTCTGGGCATCGTGCTCATTTTTAGAACATCAAAAACCACGAACTTTGCGCAAGGGATGATTGGCGCACTCAATGCGTATGTGGCCGCCTACATTGCCCTCAACCAAGGGTTTTCGGTGTGGGTGGTGACCCTCATTGCCTTATTCACGGCCTTTTTAACGGGGATTACCATCGATACGTTGATGATTCGCCCCGCGAAAAAAGTGCTCCCCGTGTCGAAACAAATCATCACGCTTGGGATCATCATGATCATTGTGGGGATCATCCCCTTTATCTTTGGGGTGAATAATTTCCAACTCGCGTCCTTTTTCCCCACCGGCAGCATTGATATTGTTGGCGCGACGTTACGGTTTAACACCATCTTTGTCATTGCCGTGAGTTTTACGGTGATGGCCGTGATGTTTTGGTTCATTCAAAAAACCAAGTGGGGCCTGGCCATTCGCGTGACGGCTTCCGATGAACAAACCAGTAAACTCATGGGCGTCCCGACGGCCACGGTGACCATGTTGTCGTGGGCGGCCGCCGCCATGCTCGCCACCCTCGCCGCCATTTTTGTGGCCCCCAGGGTGAGTGTCTATCCGAATATGCTCTTAAACGTACAGATCAGTGCCTTCTTTGCCAGCACCTTGGGTGGATTTTCCACCTTTTTAGGGCCGGTAGTGGGCTCTTACATCATTGCATTTTTACGCAACTTCACCTCGTTTTACATCTCTGATATTTGGGGCAATGTCATCGTCTACATGGGCATCTTAGTCTTTTTATATTTTAGACCGTATGGCATCTTTGGCAAGAAGCCCCAGAAGAAGGTGTGACGATGAAACTGTTTATGCGTATGGATGAAGTCCTCGGTAAACTGGGTGCGTTTTTCCGTAAAGTGCCCTACATCGGCTATTCCGCCTTTTTCATTCTTCTCTTACTGATTCCTTATTATCATTCCACCGATGTCATCAGTTCCGGGCAGCTTGGGATATTTGCCTACATCGTGATCATCACCGTGGCGGCCCTCGGGCTGAATATTCTCCTTGGCTATTCGGGATTGATTTCCTTAGGGACGGCAGGATTTGTGGGCGCTGGAGCCCTCGGTGTGGGCGTCTTTTTAGAACTCGGACTCCCCTTTGAACTCGCCGCCATTGCGACCCTCATCGTCTCCACGTTGATTGGGGCTTTGATTGGACTTTTCTCCCTGAAAGTCGAAGGCATCTACCTCGCGATTGCAACGCTTTTTGTCGGTGAAATATTGCGACAAATCTTCACCACCGTGCCCATTTTTGGGGGCCAATCGATCATGATTGGCTCGGTGACGTTGCTCGGTCAATTTGAACTGTCGACGTTTGATCAAGCGCAGCGCCGCATCCTCTTTGTGGTGATTGCCTTTTTACTCTTAATCATGATGATAGCCATGCATCACATCGTGAAAAGTAAAACCGGCCGGGCCTTGCTGGCGATGAGCCGCTCGTCCAGTGCCGCGCAAGCGATGGGCATCAGTCTCATGAAATACCGGCTGATGGCGTTTAGTCTCGCGACCTTTTTTGCCACTTTTTCCGGCATCATGTATGCCTTATACAACCAAAGCGTTCCCACCACACAGTGGACCTTGGATCTTTCCTTGTTCATCATTGCGATGGTCGTGGTGGGGGGTTATAAATCGATTTACGGAACCTTCATTGGCGCCTTCATCATCTACGGCATTCCCAATCTTTACCTCAAAGAACTCTTTGGCGATGTCAGTTTCATCTTTTCCGGCGTCTTAATCATCTTAGTCATCTTGTTCTATCAAAACGGGGTGGCGTATTTGGCCACCGACATCCGCTTGCTTTATTACAAGCTCAAACGTCACATCTTAGGAGGCGCGCGTGGAAAAGCTACTGACGATTGATCATGTCTCCATGACGTTTGGCGGCTTAAAAGCCCTCGATGACATCAGTTTTGACATTCACCAAGGCGAAATCGTCGGCCTCATTGGCCCCAACGGGGCGGGGAAAACGACGCTCTTTAATTGCTTGACGCAGTTTTATAAAGACTACGAAGGCACCTTCACCTTGCATGGAGATACGCCGGTCGACCTCAGAGATTTAAAGGTCACCGAAGTCATTGATGCGGGGCTTGCGCGAACCTTTCAAAACATCGAGCTGATTCCTGATTTAAGCATTCTTGATAACTTGCTGATCGGAGCGCACCGCTCGTTTAAGGATTCGTTTGCCGAAGAACTCTTAAAATTTCCCCGAGCCCTCAAAGAAGAAAAAAGACTGAAAGAAAAAGCCGACCGGGTCTTAGACATCTTAGGCCTTCAAGCGATCAAAGACCTCTACGTGAAAGGTCAACCGTACGGGATCTTAAAACGCGTGGAAATTGCGCGGACGTTGATGAGCGATCCCAAACTCATCATCCTCGATGAACCCGCAGCCGGGCTGAATGACGTTGAAACCGATCAACTCGAACAGATCATTCAATTGATCCAAAAAGAACTTCATGTGACATTGCTCATCATCGAGCACGATATGGGCTTTGTGATGAATGTGTGTGACCGCGTGTGTGCCATCAATTTTGGGCAATTCATCGCCATTGATACCCCGCAAAAGATTCAACAAAATCCGGCGGTTCAAGAAGCCTACTTAGGACGTGATGACGATGCTTAGAACCGATCACTTAAAAGTCACCTACGGCGTCATTGAAGCGCTCAAGGATGTCTCCATTGATATCAAAAAAGGCTCAATCACCGCCATCTTAGGCGCCAATGGCGCGGGGAAATCCACCTTACTCAAGACCATTTCCGGTCTCATCAAACCCGCCGGCGGCCAGATCTATTTTGAAGACACCCCGATTGGCGGGGTGGCTCCAGAGAAACTGACGAAGAAGCGGATCATTCATGTGCCGGAAGGCCGGAAAATATTTTCCGATCTGACCGTCTATGAAAACTTGATGATTGGGCAGTTCTCGGTGAAACATGATACTTCTAAGGCATCCAACGATACGTTAGACTATGTGTATGAGCTCTTTCCCATTTTGAAAGAACGCTCCAGCCAACCCGGCGGTTTACTGTCGGGGGGCGAACAGCAAATGCTCGCCATTGCCAGAGGCCTCATGGCCCGGCCGGAGTTGCTCATCTTGGATGAACCCTCGTTAGGGCTCGCCCCCCTCATCATCAAAGACATCTTCACCACGTTAAAAACCCTCAACGAATCGGGCGTGACCATCTTGATCGTCGAACAAAACGCCCTGCAGACATTAAAAATTGCGGATTATGCCTACGTCTTACAAGTGGGAAACATCATCAAAGAAGGCCCCGCCGACGTCTTAATGAAAGATCCTGAACTGATTGATGCGTACTTAGGGAAACAATAAAAAAAACGAACATATATTAATAGGAGGAACCAAATGAAAAAATTATTACTGGCATTTTTACTGACCTTAGGCGTCATCAGCCTCGCCGCATGCGGCGGCGATGACCCAGTCGACCCAGGCACCGAAGATCCAGGCACCGAAGAACCTACCCCTGAGCCTGAACCTGAACCATCCCAAGGCGTCACCGATGATACGGTCACCGTGGGAAATACAGTCGCCACCAGTGGGAACTTAGCCTTTGTGGGCGTCCCATTTAGAACCGCCATGGAAGCGTACTTTGACATGGTCAATGACGCCGGCGGGGTCAATGGCCGGACCATTGAATACATCCAATACGACGATGAATTCAATGCGGCCAATGGCTTAAGCCTCACTCAACAACTCGTGGAAGACGACGAAGTCTTTGCCCTCGTTGGGCACTTCGGCACCCCCACCGTCTCAGCCACCATTGATTACCTCAATGGGGTGGGCATCCCCCGCGTGTATTATGCGACCGGGATTTCCGGCCTCTTTGCGCCGAACGCCAGCGGTGGTGAACTTGCAAGCTTCCCCGTGCAACCCATTTATGACGCCGAAGGCGAAGTCATGGTTGCGAGAGCCGTTGGGGATCTAGGCGCCTCAAAAATTGGCGTCATTTACTCCAACGACGATGCGGGCCTCGGACTCTTTAACGGCATTGAATTGCGCGCCGATGCGCTCAATGTGGACTTAGAATCCGTCCAAATTGATCCTTCAAGTGACGACTTATCGAGTGCGGCCCAAACCATGCTGGACTTTGATCCCGACGTCATTTTAGTCGCATCCAACCAAGTGCCTGCCGCAACGGCAGTCCGTGCCCTCAACCTCGCAGGCTCTGACATTCCCGTCATCACTTCGTACGTGAATGCCGATGCCACCTGGCTGGGCGGTGTCCAAGAAGTCCTTCCGAACTTTGATGTCTATGCGTCTGCATGGATTAACATCTTTGCCGAAGACGGCGTCAGCTTCAGCGATGACTACAATGAATTTGCCACCGTCATCAGTGAATACGATGCGGAACTCGCCGCCAACTCATTTGCGTTTGCCGGTTGGATTGCCGCGGCCACATTCGTGGAAGGATTAGAACGTGTGGGCGATGACGTCTTAACCTGGGAAAACTACATCGCAGCGATGGAAGAATCCCTCGTCGAACTGCCCTTTGGCGTGGTCTTAGACTACTCCAGTGGATCGCGTGTTGGGACCCAAGCGATGGCCTTCTTACAAGGTGAAGTCACCGACGGTGTCGCAGCCTTTTCCACCGTGGATCCGATTCGCACCATCGATGAAATCTTAGAATAATACCGACCGATATGCATGCATAAAAAGGGTGAGTTTTTCACCCTTTTTACCCTTTACTGAGGAGTGACTTATGGCCCAAAAAATCACATTGGATGACGCATTAAAACTTGTTAAAAACGGCGACCATCTCGTCGCTGGCATGGCGGCGAGTGAAGGCAGAGCCTTCTTTGAAAGGCTGCACGAAGTCGCCCCCATCGGGCATGTGACCATCGATAATTGCCTGCCGCTGAAAAACTATCCGTTTATGGTGGATGAAGCCTACGTCAATCACTTCACCATCCACAGTTGGTTTTTTTCTGGGGATTTACGGAAAGCGTATACGCATGGGAACATTGCGTACATTCCCAACCATCTCCATTTAGCGGGCGTCAAGCGGTTGTCGCATGTGACCCCAGACATCTATATCGGCAATGCGACCCCACCCGATAAACACGGATACGTTTCACTGTCTCTCGGCAATGTCTATGAAAAACGGATGATTGAGGCGGCCAAAACGGTCATTTTAGAGATCAATCCGAATCTCCCACGCACGTTGGGCGATGTCGAGGTGCATGTGGATGACATCGATTATTTGATTGACGTCGATTATCCCGTGCCAGAACTCCCCGATCTTGAGCCCAATGAAAAAGACTTAAAAATTGGCAACCACATTGCCGATCTGATTCACGATGGGGACACCATTCAACTGGGCATTGGCGGCATCCCAAATGCGGTCGCGCATGCCTTGATGGACAAAAAAGATCTCGGCGTGCATACGGAAATGCTCACCACCGGGTTCATGAAACTGTATCAAGCCGGCGCCATTTCCAATAAGAAAAAAACGTTGCACCCGGGGAAAATGGTCGCGGCCTTTGCGCTGGGGACTAAAGAACTCTATGACTTTATCGATGACAACCCCGCCGTGATGATTCTCGATGGCCATTACGTCAACGATCCCTATGTGATTGCTCAGAATGACCATCAAGTCTCGATCAATACGACCTTGCAAGTCGACCTCGCCGGTCAATGCGCGTCTGAATCCATCGGCCCGAGACAATTTTCAGGCACTGGCGGTCAAAGCGATACGGCCACGGGTGCGCAAAAAGCCAAAGGCGGTCGCTCGTTCATTGCGCTTTATTCGACCGCCATGGTGAAAAACGAGTCCGGAGACCGCGTAGAAACCTCTAAAATCGTCCCGACCTTACTGCCAGGGGCATTTGTGACGCTCTCCCGGAACGATGTTGATCACGTTGTGACCGAATACGGCGTCGCCGAACTTCGCGGGACGTCGCTTTCGGAGCGTGCGGAACGCCTGATTGCGATTGCCCATCCGAAGTTTCGCGATGAGTTAAAAGAAGAAGCGAAAAGACTGGGGTATTTGCGGTGATCTTTGACGGCCCCCATGGTCCTGTGCATTATGAACTCGACGGTGAATCAGGCCCGGTGTTATGTTTACTCAATGGCATCATGATGAGCACCGCATCCTGGGAACCGTTCAAAGACGCATTCACGCAAAACATGCGTCTTTTGCGCGTGGATTTTTATGACCAAGGCACTTCGGCTTCCTTAGACGATGCCTACACGCAAGCCGTTCAAGTGGAATTGTTGGAGGCCTTGTTTACCCATTTAAACATCGAAGACGTTCACTTGGCTGGCATCAGTTATGGCGCCAGTGTGGCCATGCAATATGCGGTCAAATATCAAGCACGACTGGCAAGTCTGATGCTTTTTAATGGGGTCATGAAAACCAATGCGTGGTTAAAAGATGTGGGAAGAGGCTGGAATGAAGTGGCCCGGACCCAAAACGGGCTGGCCTATTATCACATCACGATTCCTTATATTTATTCCGATCATTATTACATCCAAAAAAAGGATTGGATGGCTGAACGAAAAAAAATGCTTGTGAATGTGTTTTCCGATCCATCCTTTTTAAACCGTCAAATTCGCTTGACTGAAAGTGCCGAAACGCACGATGTGGCCGAGGGACTCAAAGATGTCTTCGTGCCCACCTTGGTGGTGGCCGCCGATCAAGACGTTCTGACCCCACCGCATGAACAAGAAGCCATCGTGAACCTATTGCCGAATGCCCACCTTGTAACGCTTAAAGACTGCGGGCATGCGAGCATGTATGAACAGCCCGATGTCTTTACCACCCTCATTGTGGGGCACATGCGCACGTCACAATCCCCCACATCCATTTAGGAGGTTTTTTATGAAACAAGAAGTGGTCTTAAAAAACAATGAAACGTATGCGTATATGACGCAAGGCGATGAAACGCATCCCCCCCTCATTTTAGTCCATGGGAATATGTCTTCATCGTTTCATTTCACCCCCATCATGGAAGCATTAGCCCGTGATTATTACATCATCGCCCCCGATTTAAGAGGCTTTGGCGATTCGACCTATCACACCCCGCTAGAATCTTTACACGATCTTGCGGACGATCTTTCCTTATTCGCCGACGCCTTAGGCATTGAGCGGGCCGCGTGGGCCGGATGGTCCACGGGCGGCGGCGTGATTTTATCGCTGGCGGCTCGAAAAAGCGAGCTGGTCTCCCATCTCATCTTGATTGAAAGTGCCTCGATTAAAGGTTATCCCATCTTTAAAAAAGATGAGAACTTTCAACCCATTCTCACTGAACTTTATCAAGATAAAGCCTCCATGGCCGCCGATCCCGTGCAAGTCGCCCCGGCGGTGAGTGCCATGGAAAATGACAACCATGCCTACTTAAAAGGCGTTTGGGAAGCGGCGATTTACAACGTGAACGTGCCCGCTGAGATTGATGCGTTTATCGCTGAAAGTCTCAAGCAACGCAATTTGGTCGACATTGACTGGGCGCTCATGACCTTTAACATGAGCGATGACCATAACGGCGTGGTGCCAGGCGATGGCACGGCCAAACACATCAAAGCCCCCATCTTAAACATCTGGGGTCAAAAAGATTACGTCATCCCGGAAGTCATGTTCCAACAAAACGTGGCCGCCTTCCCCGAAGCGGAATCCCTCATTTTAGAAAACGGATCGCATTCGCCGATCACCGATGAACCCGACACCATCGTGAACGCCATTCGGGCGTTCATTCAGGCTTAGGATCCTCCCAAAAAAAAGACATCGCTTAAGCGGCGATGTCTTTTTTTCGGTAAAAGGCCCATCCGGCGAGTAATGCGGTGACGATGATGCCCGCACTGATGGCCATGTAAAGGGGCTCTAATCTTCCCTCATTGACAATCGTAATGGCATTCACATATTCATACGGAGTGATGTATTTTAAGTTTTCCGCGGAGTCCGTGAGCGCTGAAATGATATCCAGCACATACAGTCCGACCACCAAGCCTAAAGCAATCGACGTGACGGTGCGTGACTTGGTCACGAAGACACTGATCAGTAAACTCACGGAGGCAAAGATGAGATGTAGAATCAGGGGGGCCACGCTGTAAAGGGCCCAAACGGTCCAGTTCATCGTATCAAATGCGGCGAAGGTGACGCCTAAAACGATGGCGACAACGCTATTTAAAAGAACAAGATTGATGCCAATGACTCCAAGTTTCGCGCCATAGATTTGACTGCGCGTGATCGGCCGGGTGAGTAAAAATTCAATCGTTTGGTCGTCTTCTTCTTTAGAAAGAATGCTCCCCCCGAGTAGACCCGCATAGACCGACCCGATGAGTAAGACGAATAAATACCCTTCGACGCCAAACCAGCCATAAATATCTTCCATGATGAGCCCGTCTTCGCCCAGCCCAAAGGCTTCCAAAAAGCCTTGGGGGTAGCCTTCCAGTAAGGCCTCTAAGTCGGCATAGATGTCTTCAAAGGCGGGAAACAATAGAAGCATGAGTAAGGCGAGCCCACCGACGATGACCGTCCATAAGATGAGCGATTTAAAGAGTCGTTTAAAATCGTTGATCATGAGATTTTTCATGCGGCACTCCGTTCATAGACGTGCATGAAGATTTCTTCCAAGGAAGGATCTTCAATCGTCACATCCTGCAGGGTTTGAGCCTCTAAGACTTTGAGGAGTTGTTTCACGGGGCCCGTATAGACAAAGGAAACATGCGCCCCATCGACCGATAAATCTTTAATGTGTTTCGACCGTGATTCAAACGGCTCTTGCACGGTGGCCCGGACCCGTTT
>CAJXNT010000008.1 GCA_913057225.1 uncultured Mycoplasmatota bacterium | reverse complement strand
GATGTGATGAACATGGAGGCGATGGACGCCGCATTGATGACCGCGTTGCGGGTTACTTTGGTGGGATCGATGACCCCCGCTTTGAACATATCGACAAATTCGCCACTGAGGGCGTTGAAGCCGACATTGTCTTTTTGTTCCAGTTGACGTTTGACGACGTCATCCCCGTCAAAGCCGGCATTTTCAGCAATTTGGAAGACTGGGTTGAGTAAGGATTTGAGGACGATTTGGATGCCTTTAAAGGTATCGGTGTCCGCATCCTTGAGGGTGCCTTCTAACGATTTAAATGCATGCGCTAACGCCGCACCTCCGCCAATGATGATGCCTTCTTCAATCGCGGCTTTGGTGGCGTTTAACGCATCTTCAATGCGCAGCTTTTTCTCTTTCATCTCGGTTTCTGTGGTGGCCCCGACTTTAATCATCGCGATGCCATCGGTCAGTTTCCCGAGTCTTTCTTGAATACGCTTTTTGTCGTAATCGCTGGTGGCGTTATCCAGTTGCGCTCTCACTTCTTGAACGCGTGCATCGAGATTGGATGCTTCCCCAGCACCTTCTAAAATGGTGGTGGTGTCTTTCGCGATGACCACTTTTTTCGCAGTTCCTAAGTCTTCAAAGGTAGCATCGGAAGGTTTCAGTGATAAGTCTTTGGCAATGAGTTTTGCGCCCGTTAAAGCGGCAATATCGGCGAGCATTTCTTTTTGGTTATCGCCAAAGCCGGGGGCTTTGGTGGCGACCACATTGAAGGTCCCACGGAGTTTATTGACAATTAAGGTGCTTAATACTTCCGCTTCGATGTCTTCAGCGATGATGAGAAGTGGTTTGTTGTGTTCCACGACTTTTTCAAGAAGCGGTAAGACGTCTTTCACCGTCGATATTTTTTGATCGGTGACTAAGACGGCGGTGTTTTCTAAGGTGATTTCCATGGTTTCACGGTCTGAAACCATGTAAGGACTGATGTAGCCTTTATCGTATTGAAGGCCTTCGACCACTTCCAGTTCAGTGTCAAAGCCTTTGGATTCATCGACGTTGATGATGCCTGAGCGGCCGACTTTATCGACTGCTTGGGCGATGATGTCACCAATGTCTTCCGAGCCGGAAGAGACAGTAGCCACACTCGCGACATCGCTGGACGTGTCAATCGGTTTAGAGACGTTGGAGATGTAGTCACTGACCGCACTCGCCGCTTTTTCAATCCCGCGTTTTAAGAACACCGGATTGGCGCCACGGTCAATGGCATTAAGTCCTTCTTGAATCATCGACTGGGCGAGTAACGTTGCCGTCGTCGTCCCATCCCCTGCCATGTCATTGGTTTTGGACGCGACTTCTTGGACCAACTTCGCGCCCATGTTTTCATACCGATCTTTGAGTTCAATTTCTTTGGCAATGGTGACCCCATCGTTGGTGATTAAAGGGCTGCCATAGGATTTTTCTAACATCACATTGCGCCCTTTGGGGCCTAACGTAATTTTCACGGTGTTGGCGAGCTTATCCACGCCCGCAACCATTTTTTGCCGAGCATCCCGGCCGAGTAAAATATCTTTTGCCATCTTAGTCCTCCACCACTGCTAAAATATCGGATTCTTTGACAATCATGTAGGTCACATCATCGAGCGTCACATCGGTTGATGCGTACGATTTAAAGACCACACGATCGCCTTCTTTGACACTCATGGGTAACCGCGCACCATCTTCCAGTTTTCCAGGTCCCACAGCCAACACTTTGGCAATGACCTGACGGTCGTCTTTTTCACTGGTTAAGACGATGCCAGAAGAGGTGGTAGTTTCCCCACTGGATTCTTCTTTTTCAAGAATCACTTGCTCATTTAAGGGTTTTAACATTGACATTCCTCCTAATTGAATCATGTTTTAGCACTCAACAAGGGTGTGTGCTAATATACTTATACACCACCCGAAAATAGATGTCAAGAATTGATGCTTAAAATTGCAATAAACCCACCCTTCACCTATAATCGATTTGAAGAGGTGATTATGTTTAATCAATTTGTGATTCCCGCGATTAGTACGCATCAAGCGATGCGCCATTTCTTTAAAACGGATTTAGAGATCGGCATTCTGATGAACTTTCAGCTCGCTCAACTCGAAGGGCTGATTGCCGACATGCGTGCCCACAAGAAAAAAATTTTTGTCCACCTAGAACTCATCAAAGGCCTCAGCAATGATGAATTCGGGGCCATCTATCTCATTCAAAACTTCGGCATTGATGGCATCATCACCACCAAACCTCGCGTCATTGAACTTTGCAAAAAGCGCAATACTTTCTCGATCATGCGTTTTTTCTTAAAAGACACCTTATCGTTGCATCAAAGTTTAGAAATGATGAAACATTATCAACCGGATGCCGTGGAATTACTGCCGGCCATCCCCCACATGGTCAATTTAGTTAAGCCGCATCATGATCTTCCCATTTTCTTAGGTGGGCTCATCAAAACCCAAGAAGAAGTGGAAGAAGCCAAAAAAAGCGGGGCCGTGGGCATCACGACGTCCGCAGAATCCTTATGGCAATAAAAAAACATCCACCGAAGTGGATGTTTTTTTTGGCATTGATTGAATTACTGAGCTTTGTCTAAAGCGTCTTCAATGGCTGAAATGTAAGAATCAACCGTGATGGATACGCCAGCCACAGCATCGCTTGGATTTTCAAACGAGCCATCGACTAAGCTCCAGTCGCTGGGAACGCCTTGCGCTTCAACGACGGCAGCGCCTAACGCATCGACTTGTTCCCACCACATCATTTCGCCTTCGACTTGGCAGTCGACCGCACCACCGTGCATGTCATAACTACAGCCATCATCGAGGGCACGCTTGGTGGTTGCAATGCCTTCAGTGGGTCCGCCGCGGCCTTCCCAACCAATGGGTCCGCCATCTTCGGACTTCAGATAGATCTCGTCAATTAAGACACTTTCGATCATCCCATTCTCATTCACCGTAACCACGGCAATGGATGGTTCACTTCCTACTGTATAACCATGGTAAACACCAGGGGTATACTCACCTTGTTCAGCCACGCCACCGCATGCAGCGAGGGTGCCAACAAGAACCAGTAAAAACAGAGCGAGTACATATTTCTTCATGGAGGTCCTCCTTTTACTATTAGATACCTTTATTATAAACTGTATTACAACTTCATGACAATGATTGTTAAGAAAATATTAAAATCCGCTCCACGTCTTAATAAAGACGTAAAGCGGACTTTTCATTCGTTATTTATAAATTTTTCAATTAAGACCCTTGTATTTTCGGGTTGCTCTAAGTAAGGAAGATGTCCTGAATTTTCAATGATTGAGCCCTCGGCGTGGGGGTATAGTTCGAGATAACCATCCAGTAATTCCGGTGGGGTCCACGTATCTTGATCGCCGTAAGCAATATAAATGGGGATAGAAATCTCAGACGCGAAATCCACGGGGAAGTTATCATCCACATCTTCAGAGAACTTTTGTAAGATGCGGGAAGGGATGCCATGGTTTTGAATCATTGCGGGCCGGAAGACATCCTTTTCTAAAGGCTCCGCTGGCGCTGAATTGAATCCCAGTCGCTGCAACCAATAATTTTTAAAGAAAACGGTGTAAAAAAATCGCGGGATCGTCACCGGGTCCGTTTCCATGTTCGGCCCAACAGGATCCAGTAAGAAGAGTTTTTCAACGTCGGAAGACGCCGCCACCATGCGCTGCGCCACTTCACCGCCCAGCGAGTGGCCTAAGAGCGAGAATGACTCAATCCCAAGCGCTTCAATGGCCGCAAGCAGGGTTTGAGCGTGGGTGTCGTTGGTATACACATAGTCTTCCGGTTTATCGCTCATGCCGAATCCTGGCATGTCTATGGCGATGACTCGTGTATTGAATGCCTCGACATCGACGCCATCAAATAGATCGACGTATTCATAACTGCTGCCGAGAAACCCATGCACGATGATGAGTGTTTCATCGCCCTCATCCACCAACGTTCGATAGGCGATGTCGATCCCATCGACATTTACGGTCTCATAATCATGTAAGGCACTTTCACTGAGTTGGGACCGATAAATCGCAATCGTGGCTTCACTGGCAATAAATCCAACCAGCACAAATGCCGTCAGGCTGATGAGGGTCCATTTGAGTATGTTCCACATTCGTTTCATATTAACCTCTTGACCTAATTGTAGCACTCAACTTTTTTGAAAAGGTTTACATACGCTTCATTGTCCTTATAATAAAAGTGAGGTGACTATGGCAACCATCAAAGACGTCGCAAAACAAGCCGGGGTTGGAATCGCGACCGTATCCCGGGTGATCAATCAGCACCCGTCGGTCAGTGCAGACACCAAAGAGAAAGTCTTGCACGCGATCGCCGATTTAAATTATACCCCCAATCAAATTGCTCGGAACATGACCGCTCAAAAAAGTGGCATCATCGCCTTTGTGGTGCCCTTTTCAAGTCATATCTTTTTTTCAGAGATGATTTATCATGTGGAGCGCTTGCTTGCCAAGCATCACTTGAAACTCATGGTCTGCAATTCGGGGGCCGATGCCAAGCAAGAGCTTGACTTACTCGGAATGCTGGCTAAAAACCAAGTGGATGGGATCATCTTACTCACCAGCAATAACATTGAAAATAAAATTGATCCCACCAAACCCCTCATTTCTTTTGACCGTCGGCTTCAGGGGGTGCCTTTTGTCAGCTCCGATAACTACCAAGGCGGCCAATTGGCGGCCAAATGCTTGGTGGATGCCGGCGCAAAAAACATTTTATTCATCGGCGATGATGCGCAAGGCGAACTTTCAAGCATCGATACGGAAGTGTCGAAACGCCGGCGGGGGTTCAAAGATTATTTAGACCGCATCGGCTTTTCAGACTATGAAATCATCGAATATCCCCAAGGGGATATGTTTATTCCTAAGCCCTTCATTAAAACCATGATAAACGCGAGGCCGGACGTGGATGGCATATTCACCATCTCCGATGAACTCGCCCATTTCGTGATCAAAGTGCTACATGAAGCGGGGCGTCGCGTGCCCGAAGACGTGCGCGTCATCGGCTACGATGGCACCGAAAATCCGTTCATGGATATCGCCCCCATCACCTCCGTGCGTCAACCCGTTGAAGCGATGGCCGACTACATCGTGAAACAGATGGTGAACCGCCTCAGCGGCGGCGTCATCGACAGTCAGATTTTCCCCGTTTCAATCAGACCCGGCACCACCTGTCCATTTTTGAAGGATTCTCATTGACATTGATGTAAGCGTTTTTTATAATAAAAGTATGAAAACCTTTCCAAGGCCTTTACTAAACCCTTAAACGTTGGGTAAAACTTGGCGAAAGAAGGCCCTATGAAATCCATCGATTGCGTCGCGTTAGGCGAGGCATTAATTGACACCGTCTTAACTAAAGAGGGCCCGCTTGAAAAGGTTGGAGGGAGTCCCTCGAATCTGATCATTAACCTTTCCCAGTTGGGCCATACGGTCCGTCTCATCAGTGCCATCGGCGAGGATGAAGCGGGGCAAAAAATCACGTCGACCCTCAAAGACTACGATGTCCCCACCGATACCCTTTTTCTAAGGCCACACCCGACCAGTCGTGTGGTCATTGATCAATCCATTACCACGCCGACCCCAAGCTTTCGTCGGGGCGCGGATATCGATATACCCGTAAACGCCCACCATCGGGCTCTGATTCAATCGGCATCCATTTTTCATTTCACGTATTGGCCGCTGAGTTCAGACCCAGCGAAAAGCACGGTTTTAAGCTACATAGAGGCCGCAAAGGCTTACGGCACATTGATCAGCTTTGATCCCAATTATCATCCCGATTTAAAAACGCCGACGGCCATCTCGGATTCTGAATTTGATGGCGTGCTCAGCGCCTTGGACATCATCAAGCCCTCGTTGGATGATGCCAAAC
The DNA here is from genome assembly GCA_913057225.1 of uncultured Mycoplasmatota bacterium. Taxonomy (GTDB): domain Bacteria; phylum Bacillota_I; class Bacilli_A; order Izemoplasmatales; family Izemoplasmataceae; genus JAGYII01. The sequence goes on along the minus strand of CAJXNT010000008.1, from coordinate 32,086 downwards.
GAATGTTTAATATTAGTACCGATGCCCATGGGTACATGGACCGCTTTGAAGCCTACGGCATCCCGCTCATCATTTTGACTCTCGGGTCGGATGGAGTTCTCATCAGCCATCACCAAGAGCGAACGCATTATCCTGCCACCGCCGTAGACATCATTGATGCCACGGGCGCTGGCGATGCGTTTATGGCCGGCTACTTATCGAAAGTTCTGACGAAGGCCTCACAAGATGAAGCGGTCGCCTTTGCTCAAAGCATCAGTGCGCAAGCATTAAGAACCATCGGCGCCATCACACCCCTCGAATCTATGAAAGGATCAAGCTAACATGCGGATTTTGTTTTTGAACCCCCAAGGCAATTTTGATCCCAACGACTTATATTGGACCGAACACCCTGATTTTGGGGGACAACTCGTTTATGTGAAAGAATTGGCCCTCGCCATGAGTGAACTCGGGCATGACGTGGATATCATCACCCGCCGATTCAGCGACGAAACATATCCGGGCTTTGAAAAACCCATCGACGCCTATCCCGGCTATCCCAAGTGCCGCATCGTCCGCATTCCCGCGGGCAAGGATGGATTCATTCCTAAAGAACACCTCTGGGAAGTCTTGCACGAATGGGTGGATGGCATCATTGATTTTTATCATGACGCAGACGTGACGGTTGATTTCATCACCACGCATTATGGCGATGGCGGCATTGCCGGCGCCATGTTATCGCAGAAGTGGAAGGTGCCATTTTCATTCACAGGCCACTCATTGGGGGCCCAGAAAATGGACAAACTCTCCCTCAGTCTCGATACCTTAGATAGCCTCAATGACAAATATCAGTTCGCAAAACGGCTCATGGCCGAGCGTACCACGATTGAAGGGGCCTCGCTCATTTTTACGTCGACCCCTCAAGAGCGAGACGAACAGTATTATCACCCCGCCTACCGGGACCTCACCGAGACCAAACCCGATGCGTTTGTGGTCAGCCCACCTGGGGTGAATGAAAAAGTGTTTGGGGCCGACGTTCGCAACGACACTGAACAAGCGACGTATCAAGCCCTCGATCAAGCGTTGGTACGAGACATTGCCAGCGACCGACTCGATTTGCCTTACATCGTACTCGCCTCCCGCCTCGATCAAAAGAAAAATCACATTGGCGTTTTAGAGGCGTACGCTGAGAGTGTGACCTTGCAAGCGATGAGCAACATTGCCATCAGCATCCGAGGCATCGACGATGTGTTCACGTCGTATGACGCGTTAAAACCGGATGAAAAAATACTCATGGATGCGATGATGGATGTCATCAATGCCCATAATCTTAGGGGAAAAGTCACCTTTGTGAACATCACCTCCCAGCAAGGCTTAGCCTCCGCGTATCGATACTTTGCCGCCCTTAAAAGTGTGTTTGCCCTGACCAGCACCTATGAACCCTTTGGCCTGGCGCCCATTGAAGCCATGTGTGCGGGACTTCCCGCCGCGGTGACCCAATACGGTGGACCGGCCGACGTCTTAAAAGATGACGCGGGAACGTACGGTGTGTTACTCGATGTCATGAACCGCGATCACATCATCAAAGGGCTGATGCAAATATTCAAACACTACACCTACTATCAAACCCAAGGCATGCAACGGGTGAAAGATGCCTACACCTGGAAAGCCACCGCCAAACGTTACATTCAAGCCATTGAAGGGGTGTTAGAAGAAGGCATCTATCCCACCTTCACCGTCCCCGATTATTTCCTTTCACCGAGTGATTTCTTAGATTTCCATACGCAACCCATCACCGATTACTACTTAAACCACTAGGAGCGATTATGACAGAAACTCAACCGGTTAAAACTCGAAAAAAGTTAGGGAAGAAAGCGTCTGACCGACTTTGGTTTTGGCTGTTCTTACTGCCGGCCTTACTGCCATTTCTGTTGATGGTGATTACGCCATTCGGCATGGGCATTTACTATTCCTTCACCAATTGGACCGGCGGCTTAAACCCCACCGAATGGATTGGTGTGGAAAATTACCGAGGCTTACTCACCGATTACCGGTTTGTGTTTTCCTTTCTGACGACCGGCATTTATGCGGCGCTGAATGTATTATTCATCAATGCCGTCGCCTTTGGCCTCGCGCTACTCGTCACCCGGAAACTTAAATTAACCAACCTGTACCGCGCTTCCTTTTTCATTCCCAACCTCATCGGAGGGCTCATCATTGGGTATTTATGGCGTTTTATCTACACCCTCGTCTTAACGCGCGGTTTGAACTTCTTTGAATCCTCCCCCCTCATTGGGGACAATGCACTGATCGCGCTCATCGTGGTCGTCACCTGGCAATACGCCGGTTACATCATGATGATTTACATCGCGGCCTTGCAAAATGTGCCGGAAGATCTCATCGAAGCGTCTCGCATCGATGGGGCCAATGCGCTCCAAAGACTGCGGAACATCACGCTTCCGTTGATCGCTCAAGCATTTACCGTGTCACTCTTTTTAACCCTTGTGACTGCCTTTAAACAATTTGATACCGTCTATTCACTCACCCAAGGCGGCCCGCCACAGCTGTCGCCGCAGTGGTTGATGAATCTTGTGGGCATGGACAATGCACGCACGGTCGAATCCACCGAACTTGTGGCCAACGTCATTTACAACCGGGCTTTCAGCTTCAATCAATTCGCAGAAGGCCAAGCGATGGCCGTGACCTTCTTTGTCATCCTCGCCATTTTCTCCATTGGCCAAGTGTACTTCAATAAAAAACGGGAGGTGGAACTCTAATGGCTCGCATCCAAACGTTTTTTAAACGCTTTAACTGGCTGGAAATACTTGCCCTGGTTTTAATGATTGTCTTTTTATACCCCTTCATCATCGTGGTTTTAAACGCCTCCAAAGACAACATTGCGATCACCGATAATCCCATTGCGCTCCCCACCGATTGGCTTTTATTCTTTCGCAACGTGGCCGACATCGTGGGCGATCCCAACTTGAATTACTTCCGAGCGCTCTTTAACTCGATCATCATCACGACCTTCTCACTGGGCCTCATCGGCGTATCCAGTGCGATGGCTGCGTGGGTCTTAGTGCGCACCAAAACGCGACTTTCCATGACGCTCTTTTTGTTCTTTGTGTCCGGGCTCGTCATTCCCTTCCAAATCGTGATGTTGCCAATCGTTGAACTTTCCCGCGTCATTCAAACGACCGTGGGCATTCCTTGGAAAGACACCCATTATGCCGTCATCTTTGCCTACATGGGCTTCGGCGCCCCACTTTCGGTGTTCTTATTCCACGGATTCATTAAATCGATTCCTCTAGACATCGAAGAAGCGGCCATCATCGACGGCTGTTCCCGTCCGGAAGTATTCTTCCGCGTCGTCTTCCCCATTCTCAAACCGATTTTTGTCACCCTCCTCGTGCTCAATGGGCTGTGGATTTGGAATGACTTTTTACTCCCCCTCATCATGATCGGAACCGGCGGTGACACCAAAACCATTCCGCTGGCGGTGGCCAACTTTGCGGGCGCCTACGTCATTCAATGGAACCTGCTTTTAACCGCCTTAGTCTTATCGGCCATTCCCGTTATTATTCTGTTCTTATTCGCACAAAAATACATCATCAAAGGGATGACGAGCGGAGCCATCAAATAATGAACGTGCAAGCTTTCTTATTTGACTTAGACGGCGTCATCACCGAATCGTCCTCGGCGCATTTTGAAGCCTGGAAGACGGTCGCTGCCAACCATTATATTCACCTTCCGGATTCCTTTGAGACGGAACTCAAAGGGGTCTCACGCAAAGAAAGCACCCATCGCATCTTAACGTATGCAAAGTTGCAATGGGACGAAGCCGCCATTGAAGCGTTTATGGCGGAGAAAAATGCGCTCTATTTATCGCTCATTGAATCTTACAGTGAAGCCAACCGTTTACCCGGCGTGACCGAAATTTTCAGTCTCGCCCGCGAGAAACACCTAAAAACGGCCTTGGTATCCGCCAGCAAAAACGCCCCCACCTTACTCAAAGCGCTCAAGATGGACGACTGGTTTGACGTTCGCGTCGATCCGGCCATGCATCCATCCAAACCCGCCCCCGATTTATTTCTCGCGGCGGCGGAGGCCTTAAATGTCGCGCCCGATGCGTGCATTGGCTTTGAAGATGCCGTCTCGGGCCTCAAAGCCATCCAAGCGGCGCACATGACCAGCGTGGGCATTGGCGATGCATCGCTGGATGCGGATTTCACGTTTCCCACCCTCAAAGAAGCCGCGTTGGCTTTATCCCAAAAGTTATAGGAGAATGCGCTGAATGGTCTTACACCGTGATCACCGCACCGACATCGCTAGCCTTGCCATTGACGAAACCATTTTAGCGACCCAAAACAACTATCTCGGCGTTCGGGCCAATTTTGAAGAAAACGTGCCCTATCAAACGACGATTCGTGGCACGTACATCAATGGCTTTTACGACACCCACACCATTCCTTACGGGGAAGCGGCCTATGGGTTTCCCGAAAAAGGCCAAACCATTGTCAATGTGCCCGATGCGCAAACCATCACCATCTGGTTGGATGAGACCCCTTTAAATCTCAACCATGCCAAACTGATTGAACTCAAACGCAGGTATCACTTAGACGCGGGGTTTACCACCCGCAGTGCCCTTTATGAGACGATGGATGGCATTCAACTCTGGATTCACACCAAACGGCTCACCCATTTATCGTTTAAACCCCTCTTCATGATCGATTACACCGTGGAAAGTGTGAATTACGAGGGGAATATTCTCATCGAATCCACCCTCAACGGTGACGTCGAAAATTATGTGACCACCACCGACATGCGCGCCGGCACGCATCAAGCCAAGCGCTTAAAAACCGTCGACATTTCCGTGCATGAAGACCGGGCCGAACTGACCAGTGAGACCTTATCAACGTACTTCAAGTGCACCGTCGGCATGACGCATTCTGAATCGTTTCATTACGAAGAAATCGACGATGCCGTCATCGCCCATAAGACCGTTCACCTCGCGCCGAACGAATCGTTTAATTTCCAAAAGTTCGCGCTTTATTATAACGATCTGGACCACAGTGAAATGGATAGCCTCTTAGAAAGTGGTTATCACTTCGTTTCCACCACGCCCGTGGCCGACATTTACCGCTTGCAAACGCAAGCCTTAGAACGTTTCATGCCCTTTGGGCGGATTGAAATCACCCCCGAAGAAGGCCCCGCCCTCAATGAAAGCATCACCTACAACTTGTATCAGCTCTTTACCGCGGGGGCGCACAGTCCACGCACCAACATTCCCGCCAAAGGCCTCACCGGTGAAGGGTACGAAGGGCATACCTTCTGGGACAGTGAAATCTACATGGTGCCGTTTTTCCTTCACGCCGATCCGAAACTCGCGCTCAATCTCTTAGAATATCGGTATTACCACTTAGAAGCGGCCCGAGAAGAAGCGTATAAACTTGGCAATCCGGAAGGCGTGAAATACGCGTGGCGCACCATTTCTGGCCAAGAAACAAGTGCCTATTATCCCGCCTCGACGGCGCAATATCATATCAATTCCGACATTGCGTATGCCATCATTCAGTATTACACCCTCTTTAAAGACGACACCTTCATGGTTCACAAAGGGCTGCCCGTCCTGTTAGAAACCGCCCGTTTCTTTAAAGACCTCGTGACCAAATACGATGGCAAATATCACCTGCACCACGTAACCGGCCCCGACGAGTACAACGCCGTGGTCGATGACAATTACTACACCAACGCCATGCTCAAACATCATCTGGATTTTCTGCTTGACTACACGAAAACCCGGGATGACTGGCTGGGCGATGCGGAACGCGCCTTGTTCCAAGACATCGCCAATCACATCCACCTTCCCTTCAATGAAGCGCTCAACATCGACGTCCAAGATGCCAGCTTCTTATCGAAAAAACCGGTGGATCTTGCCGCCATTCCCGACGATAAAAAACCGCTCTTACTGCATTATCATCCGCTCACCATTTACCGCTATCAAGTGTTAAAACAAGCCGATACCATTCTCGCGCACACCTTGCTCTTTGATCGGCCGAAACAGGTCATGGAAGATAGTTTCGCATTCTACGAAGCTCGCACCACCCATGATTCATCGCTGTCTTACTGCATTCATGCGACGCAAGCGGCGAAACTGGGCGACATCGAAAAAGCGTACGACTATTTCATTAAAACCGTGGACCTTGACCTCACCGATTCCCATAAAAACACGTTCCACGGACTCCACCTCGCGAATTTAGGGGGCGTCTACATGGCCTTGGTCTATGGCTTCATGGGGTATACGATTGGCCCCATTACACAGATTGCCCCGAGGCTTCCGAAGGCGTGGAAATCACTGAAGATGACCCTTCGCATCAGTGCATCGGCCACCGTGGCCGTAGAACTCTCACACGCGGCCCTGGTCCTCACCGCCGATGAAGATGCGGAGATGATCGTCCATGACACTCGGGTGGCCTTAGAAGAAAACACCCCAATCACCATTCCCAATTCATGGTTTTAATCGCTTCACCGATGCGTCGGTGAATGCTTAAAACATAAAAATCTATAGGAGGATTTTAAGTATGAAAAAGTTACTTGCATTAGGCATGATGCTGACCACAGCACTTGTGCTCGTTGCCTGTGGTGGGGGCGAAGAAGCACCCCTCATCATCTATCAAAACAAAGTTGAAATCGACGATGTTTTGAAAGAGTACGCAGCCGCTTGGGGCGAAGCCAACGGCGTCGAAGTTGAAGTGCGGACCTGTGGGGGGGATACCTGTGGGTATGCCAACCAAATCATTTCTGAGTTTAATGCCGCACAACAACCTGACATTTTTGTCTTTGAAGGGTTAGGCCAATACTTAACCTATCAAAACAAAATCATGGCGTTAGACGGTGAAGACTGGATCGATGAAACCGATGTTGAATTCGTCTATGAAGGCAGTGTGTATGGGTTCCCCATCAACTTAGAAGGTTGGGGCCTGGCTTATAACGCTGACATTTTAGCAGAAGCCGGTGTCGATCCTGCCACACTCACCAACCGTGCAGGCTATGAAGCCGCCTTTGAAACCCTGGATGCGCAAAAAGACGCTTTGGGACTTGACGGCGTCGTCTCAATGGCCGCAGGGTCTGGCCTCACATGGGTCACCGGGCTTCATAACTTCAATGGCTACTTATCCAGTGGACTCGACTACAGCGATCGTTCCGTGACCGAAGACTTACTCAACGGAATTTCCGATCAAGCCCGCTTAGAAGCGCTGGCGGATTGGGTCGAACTGCTCTTTGATTATGCCGACCCCAGTGTCTTATTGGAAGGATCTTATGACGATCAAGTCAACGCCTTCAAACTGGGCCGGACCGCATTCATCCATCAAGGAAACTGGATTGATCCAAACTTGATCGCCGACGGTGGCCTCGACTTTGAAGTCGGGTATGCCCCCCATGCATCAGGCTTAGGCGATGTCGATTCGATCTTTGTCGGGGCGCCTTCGTATTACGGCATCAACCCCGATGGTTCGAACACAGAAGCCGCCAAACAATTCCTCAATGACATGGTCTTTGATGAAGCCGGTCATGACTACATGGTCAACCAAGCCAACTTTGTGCCTGCGTTTAACACCGTGTCGTTAGTCCCATCATCCCCACTTTCGGCCGTGGTCTATGAGTACGCTCAATCCGGTGACATTTCCGCGTGGTGGCAAAATGACATGCCCCCAGGATTCGGAATGGAACAACTCGGCCCCATCTACACATTATTCGCAGATGGAACCTACACCAAAGAAGAATTTGTTCAAGCTTTAGCCGATGAAATTGCAACGCTTGCGGAATAACCCTTTCGCAAGGTAAGTCCGGGCAAGCACGTCGCGTGCTTGCCCGTTCTTTTTGACTCACACAAAAAAAGGAGCGACCATGATTCAATTAGGCCCTCATTTAACCGCGGAAGGCACCACCTTAATCAAAACCCATTACACCCCCAAGCAAGCCATCAACGACGGCTCTTTATTCCTCATGGGCAATGGCTATCTGGGCATGCGCGGCACCTTTATGGAAGCGAAAAAAGACGCGTATGCGGGCATCATTGTCAGCGACACCTGGGATAACGCCGATGGCAAGTGGGAAGAACTTTCCACCGTCATGAATGGACTTTTTGCCGATATTATGTGGAACGATGCGTCCGTGTTTACGCGCCCTTGGCAGGATTTTAAACGCACGCTTGATTTAAAAACCGGCATCGCCACGCGCGAAGTCACCCTCGATTTAGACGGGACACAACTCACCGTCAAAGAAGAGAAATTCGCCTCCATGGCCGATCGGCATACATTGCCGATGAAAATCACGTTAACGGCCAGCCGGGCGATCGATCTGACGCTCATCCAAGGCATCGATGCCGATGTGTGGAGTCTCAATGGCACGCATTTAAAAGACGTCTCATTTTCTGAGATTCCTGGCGGCTTAGCGGCCGAAGCCACGCTTTCAAATGCCGACACTCACGTGGTGGTGGGCATGAAAGCCCCGCTTCATACGATCGTCAAGAAGGCTCACGCCATCCATTCACACCGGGCGGTTTCGCTCACGCCCGATACCCCGGTGACCTTCGAACAAATCATGGTGGTCACCTCCACCAATGATCACCCTAATGCCTCACAGTTTGTCCAAGACACTCTGCACGCTTGTCCCAGCTTTGACGCTTTAAAAGAGGCGTCCATCCAGGCCTGGGAAACGATTTGGCGACCCTTTAATATCACCATTGAAGGCGCGAAAGACGATCACGTCGCCCTCATGGTCAATACGTACCATGCCTTGATTGCCACCCCCAGACACAAACCGCTTCCCATCGGAGCTCGAGGGTTTTCCGCGCAATCGTATCAAGGCGCGGCCTTTTGGGATCAAGAAATCTACAACATGCCGATGTACTTATACGCCGAGCCTGAGGTGGCGAAAAATCTGCTTTTGTATCGCTACCAGACGCTTTCCGGCGCCAAAGAAAAAGCCAAAAAACATGGCTTTGAAGGGGCTTTTTACGCGTGGATCAGCGGCAAAACGGGCGAAGAACTTTGTCCCGATTTCTTCTTTAAAGATGTCCTCAGTGGCCGCCCCATTCGCAATCACTTTAACCTCTGGCAAATTCACATCAGCTTTGATGTGGGCTTTGCCGTCTTGCGCTATGTCGAGCAACACCAAGACCATGAATTCATGCGCGATTATGGGCTCGAGATGTTGAGTGAAATCAGCCGCTTTTTGGCCTCCCGCGTGGCGTATATTCCCCACCGTGAGCGCTATGAAATCATCCGCGTGCAAGGGCCCGATGAGTACCATGAAAACGTCGACAATAACGCCTTCACCAACTATCAAGCGCACTACGTGTTAAAAGAAACCTTGCGCGCACTCGAACAACATAGAGACGTTGAAGGCGCCTTTTTACCCACGGCCAAAGAACGCACGCTTTGGGAAGACATTGCGAAACGGCTGTATTTACCGCCCGTCAATGCGGATGGCCTCATCGAACAGTTTGACGGATACTTTGACTTAGAATCCATCGTGCCGGCGGAAAAAGTCACCGAACGCTTGCAAGATCCCGAAGAATATTACGGCTATCCCAACGGCATCACCGTCTTTACACAGTGCCTCAAACAAGCCGACACGATCCAGCTTTTTAGCATTCATCCTGAGCTTTTTGACGAAAAAGTTCAGAAAGCGAACTATGCCTATTATGAACCGCGAACGCTGCACTTTTCCTCGCTCTCCCCGACCACCCATGCGTTGGTGGCCGCAAGGCTTGGACTTTTGGATGAAGCCTATAAACATATGAAAAAAGCCCTGTTCATTGATCTGTTGAACACCAACGAAGCGATCAGTGGCGGCACCTTCATTGGCGGCATGCATACGGCCAACAATGGGGCGAGTTGGGCCGTGGTGGCCGAAGGCTTTGCCGGCGTGGCGTATGATCACGGCCTCGTGATGAATCCGCATTTACCGGAGGCTTGGGAATCCTTAACGCTCCCGCTCTTTCTGGATGGGGCGCTCAGGACCTTTAAAATCACCCACACCACGATCACCCGAACCGATGACACCCCGGGGCGTGTGACGATTCAAATCAACCAGCAAACGCACCACTTGGAGGCCCAAACATCCGTCCCCTACACGCGCTCTTAAGAGTGCGTGTTTTTTCTTAGATGCTATAATAAATCCCAGAGGAGGCGCCCATGACCCACAGCAATTACCACACCCATCACCGGCTTTGCCGGCATGCGAAAGGCACCACCATCGATTACGTCCAAAAAGCCATTGACCTGGGGTTTAAAACCCTGGGGATGAGCGATCATGTGCCCTCTGATTTATTGCCAGACACCATGCGCATGGACGCTTCTGAGCTGGATGCATACATCGAAGATGTCAGGGCGGTGCAAAAAGCCCATCAAGACACCATTAAGGTGTATCTTGGCATGGAATGTGAATTTCTAGACCCGAATCCCGCCTATTACGAACGCTTTTTATCGCGCGTGGACTACCTAATCCTCGGTCAACACTACGTCAAAGAAGCAGCGGGCTACCAAAGTGCGTTTGCCTTATCGACGGATGCGCAAATCCTGGAATACGGCAAAACGGTGGAAACTGCCATTGAAAGTGGGTATTTCAGCATGGTCGCCCATCCCGATTTATACATGTGTGGCATTGATGCATTTAATGAGGCCGCCAAAGACACCGCCCATCGCATTATCAAGTCTGCCGTTGAGCATGATATTCCGTTAGAATTTAATGCCAATGGCATTCGTCGGGGCATTAAAGAAACCTCTCAAGGGATGAGGTACCCCTATCCCCGCATGGAATTTTGGGAGATTGCAAAAACCTATCCCGTGGATGTCATGTTAAGTTCCGATGCCCATCACCCGAACAAGTTATACGACGATGCGATGAAAGAAGCCGAACAGATGATCGAACAGTTCGGGCTCAAACGAATTCACACCTTGAAGATGAAACACCTCAAAAATCGCCTCTGAGGCATTTTGTAATAAGAGAGGATGAAATCCTCGAATTCAGAAAAAAGATGGCAAATTTTCAAAATTCACATCGCCGATTTCAAAGAAGTAGTAGAGTCTCAATAAATATAGGCACATTTAAAAAAGTGACCCCATTTAAGATATAATACCTATGATGAACCATGGTTTAATTGGGGTCATTGCATGCAACACCCACAATAAAGCCTTTGAATAGAAGGATTTTTAAATACACGATTTACTTTCTATAATATATATTATGTTAACTTACTGAAACGTAATTATAAAGACGTCTAAGATATTAAGTGTGTAAATGTTTAAATGCTTTATTGTTTCTTCTTGCGATGAGGACTGCGATCAAACACCGATATCTCAAAATCAAATTTAACGTCAGTTACAACTTCGATTTTTGAAAGGAATCTGCGTATGAGCCGAGTGGCCATTGTCATGACGGGTGGAACGATCACCATGAAAATCTTCGATCCTGCGCACGGGGCATTTCCCATGCAGGATGCTTCTGACATCATTGAAGTTTTGAATGACACCTTGGGATTTCAAAATTTAGTGACCCACAAATATTCGATGATTCCCTCTCCATCGATGACGCTTGAGAGAATGCAAGATTTAAAATCATTCATCGATCCGATTTTGGAAGATCCGGAAATTTCCGGTGTGGTCATTACCCATGGAACGGATGCCTTGGAAGAAACCGCATTTTATTTGGACCTCGTTCACACATCCGAAAAACCGGTGATTGTGACCGGCGCCATGAAAAATGCATCGGAGATTGGGTACGATGGATTTACCAACTTAGTGAGTGCCATCTACACGGCCCAACACCCAGATTCACAAAATAAAGGGGTTTTGGTCGTGATGAACTATGAAATTCACGCGGCCTGGGAGGTCACTAAGACCCATACCCTGAACCTAGATACATTTAAATCGCTCTCATTTGGTCCCTTGGGAATCATTGACGGGGAACATGTCATCTATTACCGGCTCCGGAACCGTTGGTCGTATCGCTTTCAAAATACGTTCAAAGCCCCAGTGCCCATCATCACCACCTATGCGGGCATCGACGCGGATATGATTAATCAGTTTGTAAACAAACCAATTGCCGGCATCGTCATTGAAGCCATGGGCCGTGGCAACGTCCCACCGCAACTGGTGGAGCCGATTGAACGACTCATTGCCAAAGAGATTCCTGTCATTGTTGTCTCACGCGTCCCGAGTGGGCGTGTCTTTGATACCTATGGCTATCCCGGGGGTGGCAAGGACCTCATTCAAAAAGGCGCCATTTTCGGCACCGATCTCACCGGGTTAAAAGCACGCATCTTACTGATGGTCGCTCTTGGCAATGCCTATGAGAAGGCTTCACTGCGCTCACTTTTTACCTATCAATAAATCATCGGTTTAAATCCATGAAAAAACCGCCCGTTTGGGCGGTTTATTTATTGGGCTTTTTTCTTTAAGGCTTGGCGGACCAAGGTGGCCGTATCTAAGGTGGGATCCAGTGAATCCGTGAGGACCGCAATCTCTTTGGCTTTATAGCCTAAGGATTTGAGCGCATCTTCCACTTCTTCAATGCGTTGAGAGCTTTTTAAGGTGACGCCACTTTGGGTGACTTTTCCTTTTAAGTCGAGAACAATTTGTTGGGAGGCTTTGGGCCCAATGCCGGGGAACCGGTTCAGGTATTTCGCATCGCCCGTTTCAATGGCCCGAATGATATCATCGACTTCCGCACTCGCTAAAACGGCCAGGGCACTTTTGGGGCCAATGCCTTTGACACTGATTAAACGCTCAAAAAGCGCTTTTTGTTCGAGCGAATGAAATCCATATAAAATCGCGAGGTCTTCACGCACGTAATGATACGTGTGCACGAGGACGGTGTCACCAGGAGTATACGCATACGGATTCGGGGGAACAATGTGATACCCGATGCCCGCATTATCCAGCGTAATCCCTGAAGGATCGACGCCTTTGACGGTGCCTTGAATGTAATTATACATCGCACTCTCCATATAGTTCGTTTTATAAACTATTAGTCTTTAAAATCAAATTCCGCGCCACAAATCCGGACGGTGTCTCCGTGATTCACACCTCGGTCTCTTAACGCTTGATCGACGCCGAGGCGTTTGAGCTGACGCGAAAACCGGCGGACGGCTTGGTCTTGTTCAAAGACCGTCATCTTAAAGATCCGTTCGAGTTCGCCCCCAAACACATCGTAGATGCCATCGTCGCCCCGGGTGATTTCAAATGGAATCTCCAAAGATTCTTCATATTTATAATAATAGTAATCATCGTCTTTGGGAACCTGTTTCGCTTCATCGAGCCGTTTTGAGGTCTCAAATAGTAAGGGCTCAAGGTTATCTTTTTGATACGCACTGATGGGGAAAATCTTTAAATCCGGATACGCTTTTTTCAGGGCGTTTAAGTTGGCTTCAGCGTCTGGAAGGTCCATTTTATTGGCCGCAATGAGCCGAGGTAACTTCAAGAGATCGGGATTATACGCTTCAAGTTCATCGAGTATGATTTTGACCGCTTCCACAGGATCAGACCCATCCATGGGGGCCATGTCCACCACATGGATTAAGACACGCGTGCGTTCGATGTGTCTTAAAAACTGATAACCAAGCCCTGTCCCTTCAGACGCTCCTTTGATGAGCCCTGGCATGTCTGCGACGACAAAGTTTTTCCCATCGGGGGCTTGCACCATGCCTAAATTGGGCACCAACGTCGTAAATGGATAAGCCGCAATTTTCGGTTTCACCGCACTGATGACGCTGATGAGTGTGCTTTTCCCCGCAGAGGGCAAGCCAATCAAGCCGACATCGGCGAGCAATTTGAGTTCCATGGTGACTTCGAGCAGACGCCCGGGTTCCCCTTTTTCCGCAATTTTAGGGGCGGTGTTATGGGCCGTCACAAACTTCACATTCCCACGGCCGCCCCGGCCGCCATAGACGACGGGAACTTGTTGACCTTGGTGAATGATGTCGGCGACTAAAGCGCCTTCTGCACTGCGGACTTGCGTGCCCAGTGGGACTTTAATAATCAGATCTTGACCGTTGCGCCCGTGCCGCTTTTTATTTTGGCCGTTGATGCCATCTTCAGCTTTAAATTTCTTTTTATAGCGAATGTCTAACAGCGTGGAAAGGCCTTCATCACCTTCAATGATGACGTGGCCGCCACGGCCGCCATCGCCCCCGGATGGGCCGCCTTTAGGGACGTATTTTTCACGCCGAAATGCGACGATGCCATCGCCGCCTTTGCCACTTTCGAGTTCAACGTGAACCAAATCTACAAACATACAAGCTCCTAAAGGGTGTCTAAATACGTGTTGAGTGAAGCCCGGGTGGTGAAACGCAACGTCGTGTGCGTATTTTGATGGGTCTCGAGTAAATGTAACAAGGCAGGCCGCCGGGTGGTGTTAAAGTTGAGGACATAGGTGAGAAATTCCTGATCGATTTTTTCAATGCAGCCTTCGGCCATGTCCGAACGGGCCCGCCCGTGATACGTTTTTTCTCGCATTTTAATGCCATTTAAAGCCATTTGCGTGGGATAATCCAAGAAAATTAGGGTATCGGCGGCCTCTAAACGGGCCGTTAACGTTCCCGAGCCTAAGTAATTGCCATCCATCACAAAGCTGGGATGGGTTTGAATGTATTGGGTCACTTTTTCAATGAACAAATCCCGCGGGGTGGATTGCCAGTTTTCCAGCCAATAAAGACTGTCCAAGTGGACATACGGCATGCCGAGTTTAGCCGAGAGTTTTTTCGATAACGTGGTTTTTCCGACCCCAGAGTTGCCAAAAATGAGCACTTTTTGGGGCGGGTTTACCCATGTGGGCCGTTCGTATGCGATGCGATAAATGGCATCGATGAAGCCGCGTTCTTGAAAGTTAAAATAATGTAGAAAGGCCCGCATGGCATCATTCGCAGGATGAGTATCGATCCATACGGACTCAATATTCTCATCTTGAGCCATCTCGATGATGCTTTCCATCATGGCTTTGGCGATGCCTTGGCGCGTGCAATTGGGATCGGTAAAGATCCGGTGGATGGCAATGCCAGAGGGGTTTTTCCAAGCGATATCATCGTAGTAAGGATCGTGTGGGACCCATGCAAAATACCCACGGATGGCGCCGTCATCGTATACATAGCCTTGCTGAGATTCAATGTCGGCTTTAAAATCATCCGGGCCAGGGTAAGTGTCTGACCATTGGTCGATGCCGCTGGCATGCATGGCCTTGACCGTACGGCGGGCCATGGCATCGAGTGTTTTGATATCATCTAATGTGGCACGTCGAACCATAGATTTCCTCGGGGTGGTGTCGTTCAAATTATAGCCATTGTCAAAAAAAATGGCAAACCGTAAGGGCTTGCCATGTCTTGTTTAAAGGGGATATACGGAAGCTTGTTTTTTCTCTTTGCCGATGCGTTCATATTTGACGACGCCATCGACTTTTGAAAACAAGGTATCATCACTGCCGCGTCCAACGTTTTGACCAGGGCGAACTTTGGTTCCGCGTTGACGGAAGATGATGGCACCCGCTTTGGCGAATTGACCATCGGATAATTTCATGCCCAGTCGCTTCGATTCGGAGTCACGACCGTTTTTGGTGGATCCTACCCCTTTTTTCGATGCTTCAAAGGGTGCTAAATGCAATTCAAATAACATATCGATGTCTCCTCTCTCTTAGACTTGTACGTTGGTGATTTCTAATTGTGAATAGGGTTGACGGTGACCTTGTTTCCGCTTGTAGTTCTTTTTCGGCTTGTACTTGTAAACAATGATTTTTTTCTGTTTACCGTGTTTCAGCACTTTCGCGGTAACTTTGGCGCCCTTGACATAAGGATCGCCCACCAGCATTTTATCGCCAGTGACCATCAACACATCATCAAAACTCACAGTTTGACCGACTTTGACATCGACCAATTCGGTGTAAATTTTATCGCCTTTGGCGACGGTAAATTGTTTGCCACCGGTTTCAATGACTGCTTTCATCTTGCACCTCCTCATATTTTAAGACTCGCCATGAAGGTCAGCATACGCTGTTAAAACCTTTTCTGTGCGGTGTGCACTGCTTAAAAAGAATACCAAAGCTGCCTTTCTTTGTCAATGCTTTTAGCCATTGTTTGTTCGTGGCTTAAGCCACTAATGAAGCGCTTGCGTCACGGGCATCACATGGCCGGCTTGAAACGAGTAAAATTGCGACTTGCCAATGATGATGTGATCGGTCATGGGAATGTCCATCAGCGCGGCCGCTTCTTTCACCACCTGGGTGGTCTTTTTGTCTGCTTGGGATGGCGAGGCATCGCCGCTCGGGTGATTGTGAACCATGATGAAGCTGGCCGCACTCATCGAGACGGCATGTTTAAATATTTCTCGTTGGTGGACCAAGGACGCATTCAGACTTCCTTTGAATAAATCCACTCGGTCGATCAAAAAGCCTTTGGTATCGAGATAGAGCACAATGAAGTGTTCTTGATCCAGCGGTTCTAAATCATCTTTGAGATGATCATAGACTTTCTTCGGACTGCCCAGAAACGAACGTTTCCCCAGGCCTTCTTGGTTCAGCCGTTTGCCAAGTTCCAAGGCGGCGAGTAATTGCATGGCCTTCACAGGACCAATCCCTGCAATCTGCATGAGATCATACATCGTCGCTTTGCGAATGGCATGGATGCGTTTAAAGCGCATTTGGATTTTTTTCGCTAAATCGAGCGCATCCTCATCCCCGTCGTGCCGCTGGATGAGCAATGCAATGAGCTCGTGGGTCATCATCGCGGATTTGCCAACCTGCAAAAAACGCTGTCGTGGATTTTCATCGCGTAAAGGTCTCATAAAAAAAGCCTCCTCATGTAAACCATTCACACAAGTCGGCTAAATTTCTTTTATTTGATCGATGATTTTTAAATGCGCTTTCGCAATCGCGTAGGGAAAATTAGTTAATGACACGAACGGTATCATGGAATCATCCGTGAGATAAACGCGGTGAACTGTGAGATGCCAGATTTGATGGGAGAACACATGATCGAGTTCAAACAGTGATTCCGTATCCTTAACGCGTGCCGCAACATCCGATTCAAAGGCATGAATCGCCGCATCTAAAGAGCCTTCGTATTGCGGGAACGTATAAAGGTTTGCAAGCAAACCATTTTCTGGACGTTTGATCAAAAACGCGTGACCCGCATTTAAAACGACAAAGACATGATAGTGTTTTTCGGTCTTTTTGGTTTTTTTAATCATGACGGGGAGTTCCGCTTGCCGATTTTCTTGATACGCCACACACATGGATTGCATGGGACATTGCTCACACTTGGGCGATTTTTGACAGACTGTGGCCCCGAGTTCCATCAAGGCTTGCGTGAAATCTTTCGGGGTGGCGTGTTCAATCATCGATTGCGCCACGCCTTCAACCACCCTGGCATGGGCGGGTTTCATCACGTCCTCATCATAGCCTGTGAGCCGCGTGATGACCCTTAACACATTGCCGTCCACGGCGGCACTGGGCTGATTAAAGGCAATCGAGTGAATGGCACGGGCGATGTAGCGGCCCACACCTTTTAACGATTCAATGGTTTTTAAATCGCTTGGGAAGACCCCATCCATCTCATCACAGATGCGCTGAGCGGACTCGTGCAGATGTTTGGCGCGGCGGTAATAGCCGAGCCCTTCCCAGTATTTCAACACTTCCGCTTGATCGGCACGAGCGAGGTCACACACCGTTTGAAACCGCTCAATGAAGCGATTGAAATAAGGCACGGCCGTATCGACCTGGGTTTGTTGCAACATGATTTCACTGACCCATGTGAAATACGGGTTGTCAATCCCTCGAAAGGGAAGATCCCGTTTGTTTTCGTGATACCAAGTCATCAAAGATTGCGCCGCTTTCTTAGGCGATTTAAGCACGGAATCGCTCCTTAATAAGACGTCGCATGGCACTGATCACATAAAGCGACCCTGCAATCAAGGTCGGTTCATCGAGGCCCGCCACCTCTTCAAGCGTCATCACCGAGGCCTGCGGATGGGTGGAACGTTTTAACATTTCGTTGGCATCTAGGGCCCTTGGGTGATCCACGTGCGTAAATATCATCCGGGCCGCCCGCGCTTCTAAGCGCGCTTGCATGGCTTCGCTGTCTTTATCGGCCATCACCCCAAAGACGATGGTCAAGGGCTGGTCTTGATGGTATGCTTCAAGGCTTTCAAGGAGGCGATCAATGCCATTTTTATTGTGCGCCCCATCGAGAATAAACGGACCGATTTGCTCAAAGCGTCCCGGCCAGAACGCTTGATTTAAGCCTTTTTCAATGGCGGATTGGGGAATGGTAAACCCGCGTTGATTTAAAAGACGCGCCGCTTCAATGGCACACGCTGCATTTTCGATCTGATGAGCGCCCAATAAATGAAGGGTGTACGATTCCCCATCATACTCAAAGCCTTGAGGCATCGAGGGGATGAAACGGCTGGCTTTTGTCTTCACTAACGGCGCGTTTTTCTGAGCCGCTTTTTCATCAAATAAAGGCTGCAAGGATGCGTCTTTGACGCCACTGACCCAAGGAATTCCGGGTTTGACAACCCCCAATTTTTCTTTGGCAATGGCGTCTAAAGTATCGCCAAGAATCGCCATATGATCATAGCCAATTGACGTGATGATGGCGACTTCGGGCGTGATGATGTTGGTGGCATCCAGGCGCCCGCCAATGCCCACTTCAATGACGGCCACATCGACCTGAGCTTGATTGAAATAGACAAACGCCAGGAGGGTGGTGAGCTCAAAAAAGGACAAATGCTCACCGTGCGTGCGTTGATACGTTTCGCTGAATGCATGCATCTGATTAATCAACGATAACAATGTGGCATCATCCACCGGGACATGATTGATCATGAAGCGTTCGTTGAACGACTCGATATACGGGGAAATGTACATCCCCGTCTGGTAGCCCGCTTCCATCAAGATGTGACTGATGAAGGCGACGGTGGAGCCTTTGCCGTTGGTTCCGGCCACATGCACCATGGGCACTTTACGTTCCGGATGCCCGAGCATTTCGGCCGCATTTTCCATACGTACTAAGTCGTATTTAGGCCCAAACTTTTGCACGGATTCAATCCATGCTTGGGCATCGTTAAGGCTATTAAACATTGGATTTTAACTGAGCCAGCAATTTCTCAAGCGCTTCTTTTTGGGTTTCAAAGTCGGCTTTTTTCGCTTTTTCTTCTTCCACTTTCTTTGCCGGAGCTTTTTCTACGAATTTCGGATTGGAAAGCATGCCTTCGGCGCGTTTAATTTCGGATTCAACGCGCGCCAGTTCAGCTTCTTGCTTCTTGATTTCTTCCGCGATATCGACCAGTGATCCCAGTGGGATATACACCGTATAGCCTGGGCCCACGTGCGTGATGTCTTCAGGATTTGGGGTGTAATCGTTGTTGAAGGAAAAGAGTTTTGGATGAATGAACTCTTCAATGATCTTGAAGTTTTCCGTGAACACTTTTTCTTTCGACGTTTCTAAGTAGACATCGATGGGTTTTTTCGGCCCCACTTGATAAAACGATCGCGTTTGTCGGACAAATAACACCAAATCTTGAATGAGTTCAAAATGAGAAAGCGCTTCTTCATTGACCCACTCGGGGGTTTCTTTCGGCCATTCACTGATCATGATGGACGCATCGTTGATGAAGGGGAGGTGAAGGTATAAGTACTCCGTCACAAAGGGCATGAACGGGTGTAAAAGTTTTAAGAGTTTCGTCAGCACGGTCCACATCGTGGTCAGGGTTTCCGCTTGAATGGCCGCATTCGAATGGCGCATCAATGGTTTACTCATTTCGATGTACCAGGAGGCAAACAGGTCCCAACTGAACGTGTAAATGGCGCGAGCGGCTTCTGAGAGTTCATAACGCGCATAGGCTTCATTGACGGTTTTGAGGGTTTGTTCAAACGCCGCCAAAATCATTTGATTCGGCAAGGCTTGAGGCGTTGAGATGTCGGCGAGCTCATCTAGAGATTCCAGCTGCATCATCGCGTAGCGTGAAATATTCCAAAGCTTATTGATGTAGTTCCAGCTCGATTCAACCTTTTCAAACTCAAAGCGTAAATCCAGGCCCGGTGCTGAATTCGTGGTGAGGAAATACCTTAGCGTATCGATCCCATATTTTTCTTTGATGTCTAAAGGATCAATGCCGTTGCCGAGGGATTTGGACATCTTCTGGCCCTCGGCATCGCGGATTAACCCGTGAATCAAGACATCTTTAAACGGCGTCTCATTCGTGAATTCAATCGCTTGAAAGATCATCCGGGCGACCCAAAAGAAAATAATGTCATACCCCGTCACCATCACATCGGTCGGATAGTAACGTTTCAAATCTTCGGTTTTTTCCGGCCATCCCAACGTGGAAAATGGCCACAATGCGGATGAAAACCATGTGTCTAAGACATCGGTATCTTGCGTGTAGCCCGCCGGGGGATTGGTTCCGACATAAACGTCATCGCCCTTGTAATACGCGGGAATCCGGTGCCCCCACCAAAGCTGTCTGGAGATGCACCAGTCTTGGATGTTTTCCATCCAGTGCGCAAAGATTTTTTCAAACCGCGCCGGGACAAAATTCGCCTTCGAATGCTTCAGGGCATTGGCGGCGAGTTTTTCCATGTCGACAAACCATTGCAGGGAAAGTCTGGGTTCAACCACCACCCCGGTTCGCTCAGAATGGCCGACATTATGCGTGATTTTTTCAATTTTCGTGAGCAACCCGGCCGCTTTGAGATCGTCCACCATCGTCTTCCGGCAGGTGAAACGGTCGAGGCCTTCATATTGATGGGCCATGGCATTCATTGTCCCATCATCATGCATGCACGATGGCATGGAAAGTCCGTGCCGTTCGCCGATTTCAAAGTCGTTGGGGTCATGGGCAGGGGTGACTTTTAAGGCGCCCGTTCCAAATTCACGGTCCACGTAATCATCGATCAGAACCGGAATTAAGACGTCCGTCCCGGGGATTTTTACTTTTTTGCCCACCAAGTGTTTTCTTGCTTCATCGTCGGGATGGACGATGATGGCGGTGTCGGCAAACATGGTTTCCGGGCGGGTGGTCGCAATCAAAATTTCATCGGATTCATCTTCGGTCAAATACCGCAGATAATAAAGCGCCCCTTCGATGTCTTTGCGCTCCACTTCGATGTTTGAAAGCGCCGTTTTGGCTTCCACATCCCAGTTAATGATGCGTTCTTTCCGGTAGATATAGCCTTTTTCATACAAACTGATGAAGACGGTTTCCACCGCTTTTGAGAGGCCATCATCGAGGGTAAAGCGTTCTTTATCATAATCCACACTGATGCCTAAAGCGGCCCACTGCGTGCGGATGGTTTTGGCGTATTCTTCTTTCCACGCCCACGCTTCTTTTAAGAATCCTTCACGGCCCAGATCGTAGCGGCTGATGCCTTCTTGTCTTAGCTTCGCATCAATTTTGGCTTGCGTGGCAATCCCCGCATGATCCATGCCGGGCAAATAAAGCGCGTCAAACCCTTGCATCCGTTTCATGCGGATGAGGATGTCTTGAATCGTATTATCCCAAGCGTGTCCGAGGTGCAATTTTCCTGTGACGTTGGGCGGGGGAATGACAATGGTGAAGGGGACTTTAGACGTATCCCCACTTTTAAAATAGCCTTGGTCTTTCCAAATTTGGTAGCGGCCTGCTTCCACCGCTTTGTGATCATACTTTGGTGCAATCATATGTGCCTCCATAAAAAAAATCCTTACCGAAAAACTCGATAAGGACGAACGTGAGTCCGCGGTACCACCTTGATTTATTGGTCACAATACACTTCATTAAGCGGTTAACCCAGCTGACGGGTCGGTTCTTACTTTCCATTCAGAACCCATGTCTCCAAGGGACTTCCACTCCGTAAACTCCATGCCTTTTTCAGCGACCGGCACTCTCTTTTGGGATCTTTAGCGGGGTGTACTTATCTTTTCATCGACAGTATTAGTGTATCAATTGTCCTGCGCTTTGACAAGTTGAATCATCGTTTCGATGGCCGCTTTTAAACGCTCAATGCCGCGGCCTTTGAGACTGGAAACCACATAGAGTTCATCGTCACTGACGCCAAAGGCTTCTTTGGCCGCCGTTTCAATGGCGTGCGTTTGCGATTGATTGAGTTTATCGCGCTTCGTCACGACGATGGAATAGGGAATGTCGAGGTATTTGAGGGTCTCGGCCATTTGCACATCGAGCGGGTTCACCGCGTGGCGGCCGTCGATTAAAATAAACGCATGACTCATCCGACCGCTGGCCAAGTAATCTTCAAATAATGCCGCAAAGCGATCGGTGTTTTTTTGCTTGTGCGCATAGCCATAACCCGGAAGGTCGGTGATGTAATAATCCCCCTGCATCCAATAAAAATTCACGGTCCGTGTTTTCCCCGGCATGGAAGACGTATAGGCGAGTTGTTTCCGGTTTAATAGTGCATTTAATAGAGAGCTTTTTCCCACGTTGGAACGGCCAAAAAACGCCAGTTCAGCGTTTAAAACTTCGGGGTAATCGGGGGCTTTCGCCGCCATCCATGGCGTGTTCACTTTGACTTGCATAAAGAGCCTTTTCTAAGGAGAAAGAGGCAATCGATGATTGCCTCTTACGCTTTTAATGTATTGGATAAGATATCTTCCATGGTTTCCACGGACACAATCTCTAAAGCATCCCGAACTTCTTGGGGAATGTCATCGATGTCGCGTTCGTTGAGTTTGGGGATCAAAATTTTCTTCAGCCCACTGCGGTGCGCCGCGATGGCTTTTTCTTTGAGGCCCCCAATCGGTAAGACGCGACCTCTTAGAGTCACTTCACCGGTCATGCCGATGGTGTGATCGATTTTTTTCTTGGAAAGGGCGCTGACGAGGGCCGTGGTGATGGTGACACCCGCACTGGGTCCGTCTTTGGGGACGGCCCCTTCTGGCACGTGGATGTGCACGTTTTGCTTTTCAAAGATTTTTGGGTCGATGTTGTACTTATCGGCGTTGGCCCGCACGTAAGACATGGCGGCTTGCGCACTTTCTTTCATCACATCGCCGAGTTGGCCGGTGAGTGAGAGGGCGCCATTGCCTTCATAAAATGCCACTTCCACCGCTAAGGTGTCGCCGCCAAATTGCGTGTAGGCCAGGCCCGTGGCCACGCCCACTTGATCTTCTTGGTCGGCTTTATTGTTGGAGAATTTGGATTTTCCTAAGAACGTCGCTAAGTTGGAAGGATCCACCGAGACGTGCTTTTTCTTTTCTCCTAAGATGATTTTAATGGCTTTACGGACGATGGTCCCAAACAGCCGGTCGAGCTGACGCACGCCCGCTTCACGGGTATGTTCACGAATGATGGCCATGATCGCATCGTCTTCAATGGTCAATTTTTTAGGATCCAACCCGTGGGTTTCCATTTGTTTGGGGATGAGATGTTCTTTGGCGATGTTGAACTTCTCAATTTCGGTGTAGCTGGAAAGTTCAATGATTTCCATCCGGTCTCTCAGGGGCGCCGGAATGTTGCCTAAGTAGTTCGCCGTTGCAATGAATAACACTTGCGATAAGTCGTAGGTATCTTCAAGGTAGTGATCGGAAAAATGTGTATTTTGCTCAGGGTCTAAGACTTCAAGCAATGCACTGCTGGGATCGCCTTTGTAATCCGACCCAAGCTTATCCACTTCATCGAGTAAATACACCGGATTGATCACTTTGGCTTTTTTCATGCCTTGTAAAATCCGGCCTGGGAGAGCGCCCAAATAGGTCCGGCGATGGCCTCTGATTTCAGCTTCATCTTTGACGCCCCCAAACGATTGTTTGACAAACTCACGGTTGAGCGCTTTGGCAATTGATTGCACCAAGGACGTTTTCCCCACGCCCGGAGGCCCCACCAAACAGAGGATGGTTTGCGGGTTTTTGCCCGTTAAAAGTTTCACGGCCAAATACTCCATGATCCGTTCTTTCACTTTTTCCAGCCCAAAGTGGGTGGTTTCTAAGGCTTTTTCCGCTTTGGTGATGTCTTCTTCATCTTTGGAAAACTCATTCCAAGGCAGTTCGACTAAAAAGTCAAGATAGGTCCGAATGACGCCCGATTCTCCACTGGATGCGGGAAGTGTTTCATAGCGAGAGAGTTCATACAGGGCTTTTTCTTCAATCGCTTCGGGCATTTTTTTGGCGAGAATTTTTTCTCTCAGTTCTTCAATTTCTGATTCTTTTTTGGCTTTGTCGCCCAGTTCTTCTTGAATGGCGCGAAGTTTTTCCCGTAAATAATACTCTCGCTGATTTTCATCGATGTTTTTCTTCACGGTGCGGTTAATTTTATCTTCGATCTCATTCATATGTTTTTCTTTTTCGATGTCTTGAATGAGATAATTCAGCCGGTCTTCTAAGACGGCAGTTTCAATGTATTTGAATTTGTCTTTTTCTGCAATTTTCAAATTGCTGGCGACGACATCGGCGAGCTTATCGGATGAAACGCCGGATTGAATCATCTCCACGGTTTGCTTGGGATTGTTTAAAACCCCTTGTGAATTATCCATGACCATTTTGACGATGACCCGGACCAAGGCAATTTCTTCGTCCACATCGTTTTGCACGGTGGGCATGGTTTCAAACTGGGTTTGAATGAACGGTTCCATTTGATCAATGTGTTCAATTTTGGCGCGGACAATGGGATCAAATTTGACTTTGAAGTTGCCGTTGGGGAGTTTGATCTTAATGCCAATTTTGGCCACGACGCCCACGGGGAGCATATCTTTTTCCGTGGGTTCTTCGATCACGGGGTCTTGTTGCACGAGTAAAAACACATGATTATCATGGTTGCGTTCGGCTTCTAAGAGTGCTTGCTTGGAGACACTGCGGCCCACTTCGGTGCGCACATCCGTGGATGGAAACGGGGCAATCCCACGAATCGCGATGGCTGGCAACGTGCCTTTGGTTTGCGTGGTTTTAGAGTACATATTCACCTCTTATTAAGGAATGGTTAAATTATACCGCCCTTTAAATGGGTAATCAATTTATAAGCAACGCAAAAAAAAAGACACTTTCGCGTCTTTTCTTACTTGATGAGCCCGAGTTCTTTCATTTCACCGAGGATGGATGAAAGAATCGATTCATCATCGTCGCCATTCACTTGGAGGGTGATTTCGGCATCTTTGGGGACACCTAAACTCATCAATCCCATAATGCTTTTGGCGTCGATTGTACGCGCTTTGTAAGTAATGGATACATCTTCGTCAAAGCTTGCGGCTAAATGCGCGACTTTCGAAGCGGGGCGTGCGTGCATGCCCGCGGGGTCAACAATGACCACAGTTTTTTCTGCCATGGAAGTCTCCTTTTAAAGTGGTACGTATTTAGACACCATCTCGAGCACCCCGAGATGATTGTTGTCTTTTAAAGTGACGTGCGCCGCCGCGGCTTTAGCATTCTTTGAGCCATTTATCATGGCGTACGAATGCGAAGAAAGCTTGAGCATCTCCACATCGTTATCATTATCGCCAAAAACCACCAATCGGTCAACCGAAATATGACGATCATCCATGTATTTTTTTAGGGTTCCCCCTTTGGTAATGCCGGCGGGGAGAATGCTTAAATACATCTCCATGCTTTGGGTGACCGTCGCATCAATACGCTCTCTGAGCGCTTTGCGTGTGGTCTCTAAGGAAGCCTCGCTTTTGAATTGCGCTAAAATCTTATAGACCGTTTTTCCGCGAATGTCTTCGATGCGCGCCCCTTGGTGATTGGGGAGGGGATAATCGGGGAACATCGTTTTGAAGCGGTCGTAATAGCCGAGTTCGTAATCTTCCGTGGTGTATAACGCCTCATTGGTTGAGACCGAGTACGCAATGTGATGGGCTTCTAGATAGCCGATCGTCCCTGCGATATCGGCGTCACTGATGCCGGTTTCTCGGATGTTTTTGTGGTGGCTTAGATCCCGAATGACGGCCCCATTATTCAAAATGCAATGATTGGAAAGCCCCAAATAATCCAGATAGGGTTGCGTAATTTCAAGGGCTCTTCCCGTGGCCACAAACGTTTCATGCCCGAGCAAGCGAAGCCGGTCGAACATGGTTTTAACGTCTTCTTTGAGATGTTTATCGTCATCTAACAGCGTGCCATCGAGATCGAAAACGAAAAAGTAAGGCCTCATGTTAATTCAAGGGATTCAACGAGTAAGTCCACCGCTTTATTCATTTGAATGTCTTGAATGACCACATCTTTAGACAGTTGGGCACTGACTTGTTCCACACTGATTTTGTATTGATCGGCCAGCTCTTTAAGGCGGGCATTGTATTCCTCATCGCTGACTTCAATGCCTTCGGCTTTGGCCACGGCTTCTAAGGTCAGGTTGTAGCGAATGGATTTACGCGCATCTTCCATCAGTTTTTCTTCAAATTTTTCTAAGGTCATGCCTGAAAACTGAAGATATTGCTCAAACTCAAGGCCGTATTGTTTGGCTTGTTGTTTGGTGTTATCGAGCATCCGATTTTTTTCGGCCACCACCATGTCTTCGGGAATTTCCATGGTCGCATTTTCACTGGCGGTTTGGACCGCAAAATCCGTTTTGGCGTTTTTCGCCGATTTTTCTTTTTCAGCTTTCAAATCTTTTTTAATGCTTTCTTTTAATGCCGCCACGGTGTCAATGCCCTCTTTATCGAGGTCTTTGACAAAATCATCGTCGAGTTCGGGCAAAACCATTTCTTTGATTTCATGGAGCTTCACGTGGAAAACCACGTCCTTGCCCGCGAGATCTTCGGCTTGATAGTCTTTGGGGAAGGTGAGTTCTAAATCTTTTTCTTCACCCACGTTTAAGCCAATCATTTTATCTTCGAATCCCGGAATGAAGCTTTTGGATCCGATTTTCAGTTCGTAATTTTCCGCCGATCCGCCGTCAAAGGCTTCACCATTGAGGGTGCCTTTAAAGTCAAAGATGGCGGTATCGCCCTCTTTTAAGGGCCGGTCTTCGATGACTTGCATTTCAGCGTTTTGCTCTTGCAGTTTCTTAATCTCGGCGTTGACTTCCGCGGCTGATACTTTTTCCGACGGTTTTTTCATCTTCAAATTCTTGTATTCCCCAAGTTTCACTTCGGGTTTAACTGCCACCGTGGCGGTATAAGTAAACGACTTTCCGCGGCCAATGGCATTGATGTCAAAATCAATCTTTGGCTGCGCCACCACCAGCACATCGTGTTCGACCAATGCTTCATAGTATGTGTCCGAAATGATATGGTTAATGGCTTCATCGTAAAGCGACTCCACCCCAAATTTCTTTTCATAAATGGCCATGGGCACTTTGCCTTTACGAAAACCTTTAATTTCAACGTCTTTTTGAATGGTTTGATAGGCGTGTTCTAAGCCGTGGTCAAATTGTTCGGCACTGACTTCAATGGTCAGCTTCACTTGTGATTTTTCGAGGGTTTCGATCGTTGCCATAATGGCCTCCTTAAGTAAGCATACTGCGTCATTATATCATAGGATTTTGGCGCCTGCCATGTGCGTCATGGCCTCCGATAATCCTAAAAATTCTCGGGTCATGATGTTGGCAGAATACGGGTCATCGCCCACATGCGTCGATAAGAGTTCCAGCGCGTCCAATGGGTCCAATGCATGCAAGGTAATGGTGTATTTCTTTTCTTCTTCAGTCCACATGGGGTCTTGCTTATGCCCTGTTGTGCGGGCCACAAAAAACATATGAGACCAGATTGAATCTTTAAAATGCTCGGTGAGTTCTAAGACGGCTTTGGCCCCGTCCACGTGGTAGCCTGTCTCTTCTAATATTTCTCGGTGAAACGCTTCAAGTGGGGTTTCTCCGGGTTCAATCCCACCCCCCGGAAGCACATAGTGGTTCAGCGTTTCGTAATGAAGCAGCAAGACTTTGGAATCGTGTAAGATGATGCCCCGCGCGCCTTTTCTTGGGACGTGCGAGATGGTTTCGTCGTAATCATCGCTGTATAGGTTCAGTTTACGCATAATTCGGATCTTCGACCGTGACCAGCATCGGCATGACGATGGGCCGTCTGGACGTTTTTTGCGAAATGTATTTTTGCATGGCGTCCTTCGCTTGATCGCGGGTCTCTTTGAAATCGAAATGGGGGGCCTTTAAGGCTTTTTCGACCACCAATTTAAAAATTTGTGAAACTTCATCGAGCAAGGCTTCGTTTTCTTTAACATAGACAAAGCCACGCGAGGTGAGTTCCGGCTCCGCCAGGAATTTGCGTTTTTTCAAGCTGATCGCCCCGGAAATAATCAAGACGCCATCTTGCGATAGGATTTCACGGTCTTTCAGGACGACATCGTGAATGCCCGATTCGAGCGAACCATCCACAAGGATTTCGCCGACTTTCACATGGCCGTCATCTTTAATGAGTTTTCCCGCATCAAAGGTGAGCACCTGACCATTTTCAAGCTCTAAAATGTGGTCATCCGAATAGGAGAGCTGTTTGGCGATTTGTTTCATTTCATAAAAGTGACGCCACTCGCCAATGACGGGCACAAAGTACTTCGGTTTCAAAATATTACTGAGCAATTTCACATCGGAACTGGTCGCATGCGCCGGGGGGAGCATGGCGCGATCAATTTTTTGGATTTCAATGTTGTGACGGTATAAGATATCGAGCATGCGGGATGAGATTTTTTCGGTCCCGGGCACAGCAGGCGTCATCAATAAGACCAAATCGTTTTTGGTTAAATGGACCAAGCGGTCATGTTTAAGCGCCATGCGTTGAATCATATGGAAGGGTTCATGTCGGTCACCCGCCACTAAGATCATGACGTTGTCATCGTGCGGCGTTTCATCTTCGGTGTCGATGAATTTGAGGGTTTTAAATTGCTCATCGGGGATCTTCAGCAAATCGGTGTTGATGGCAATGTCAATCATGCGCTGCGCTTTGCGCCCAATGATGGCAATTTTGCGGTCGTATTTTAAGGCGATGTTAATGACCCGCTGAATGCGATAAATGTCCGTAGAAAACGCACTCACGATGATCCGTTTATTGCGGTTTCTAAAGACTTGATTGATGTGAAACTCTAGGGTTTCATCCACCGCTTCGGTGGCTTTGCGAATGGCCCCAAGACTTTCCGAAAATAGGCCAATGACCGGTTTTTGGGTCAACGCATGAATCTTATCAAACGACGTTTGATAGATGGGGTCCACGTTTTGGTCAAACGTGTAATCGGGGCTGTAGACAAAAAAGCCTTCTTTGGTTTCTAAGGCCATACCGAGCGAACCTGGAATGGAATGGGTGGTTTGATAAAACCGCACTTTGACGGATTTAAAATCCAACACCGTATTCTTGGTGACGGTCCGAAACGCGAGTTTGGACTCGTCAATTTTGTGTTGCTTTAATGAATCTTTGAGTAATGCAATGGTAAAAAACGATCCGTAG
This sequence comes from uncultured Mycoplasmatota bacterium, assembly GCA_913057225.1. Lineage (GTDB taxonomy): Bacteria > Bacillota_I > Bacilli_A > Izemoplasmatales > Izemoplasmataceae > JAGYII01. The sequence continues at coordinate 2,743 of CAJXNT010000008.1, read as the reverse complement.
ACCGGGGCATTAATCTCAGTGAGTATTTTGGGCATCGCACCAATGTGGTCTTCGTGACCGTGCGACAAAAAAAAGCCTTCAATCTGAGATTGATGGTCGAGGAGATATTGATAATCGGGAAGAATGGCTTCAACGCCTAATAATTCTTGGTCGGGGTATTTGATCCCCGCATCGAAAATAAATAATCGTCCATCCACGGAAAAGACATACATGTTTTTTCCGTCTTCACCCAGTCCGCCGAGCGCGAAAAATTGTACTTGGCTCATAGTGCCTCCTTCAGACTGTAACGTCATCATTATAGCATAAAAGCGCGGTTGTCACGACGTTTTGACGGAAAAACGGCGGCTTTTTTCAAGGTGTCTTGAAAAACTTTCATGATACAATGAGCCTATGAAAAACATTCGTTATCCCAACGGTAAACCTGCGTATCAGCCGGAAAAAATCTCGGTGAAAAACCGAGGCATTCAAACCGAAAAACTCGTCAATGAGGCGAATGATTTTTATTTAAACTCAGGCCGAGCGGTCATCCATAAAAAACCGACCCCCGTGCAAATTGTGACGGTCGATTATCCCAAACGAAGTGCCGCAAAGATTAAAGAAGCGTATTTTAAAACCCCGTCAACCACAGACTACAACGGCGTTTATAATGGTAGGTACTTAGATTTTGATGTCAAAGAGACTCAGTCCACCACGTCGTTTCCCTTACGCAATATTCATCCGCATCAGATGAATCACTTAGGGGCGGTGAATGCCCAAGGCGGAGATGCCTTCATCTTAGTCGCGTTTGCCCGCATAGAAAAATTCTTTTTACTGCCGTATGACGTATTATCTCAATTTACCTTTCGCGCCCGAACGGGGCGAAAAAGCATGACCCTTAAAGAGTTTGAGGACCATGCCTACGAGATTTCATTAAGTTTCAAACCAACGCTTAATTACTTGGATGCCTATGATCGTTGGAAACACTGATTGTGATATCAAATAAAAGCCATCGATAGAAAGAATCGATGGCTTTATTCATAATGTGACCACATGCGTACAATCTTGATGATTTTTTCAGACGAATAGATCTGATAGACCAATCGATGTTGAAAATTGATTCGTCGAGAATAGAGTCCTTTTAAATCTCCCGACAGTTTTTCAAAGGGTGGTGGGGTCTGCCATGGATTGATTTTCATCATTTGAATCAAATTCTGTACGGTGGACGATAATTTGGCTTGCTTTAATTTGGGAATATCTTTGCGGGCCATGCGGGTATATACAATCCGATACATATCCGATTAGGACCAATCGATATCATCTTCGTCAATCGTTTCGGAAAGTGGAGTGTTTTTTCCTTCAATCAGAGAGTCTTTCAGTGATTGATTACTGCTTAAGTACAACGTTTCAATGAGTCCCCGATATTCTTCTTCAGAAATTAAAATCACATTTCCATGCTTCGTTTGTATTTGGACTTCAGTGCCTTGATTCAAAGCAAGTTCAGCCAATTGATACAAATTTTTGCGGGCATTCGTGATGGATATATGGTGTGCCATGATATCACCTCTAAGTGTATTAAAGCATACGGAATAACGTACGTCAATAATAAACCAATAGGCTCACCACACTTATGATGACACCGGCAAGGTATAAAAGCTTTGAATATTGCAACACGATATTACCATCCATGCCATCCATGGGGAAAAAAGGAATCATCTGGACTCCAATGATGAAAGCCAAATAAAAGTTGAGCCCTGATGCAAACGCATTAGGCATCAAATAATACGTGCCCATGAAAACGCCCAACAAACTCATCCAACTCGCAAATCGGGCGGGTCCTGCAAAGGGGAGAAATTCATGGTCTTTCCAATAATCTTCTTGCGGCACATACATGCCAAAAGTGGGCCACCACGTGCCGATGAACCCGAAGATAAACGCTAACGGCGTTCCCCCTTGGGGCGCATCATAGCGAACGGGGCCATAGCGTCTGGCGAACGGGAAGGCCACGACCATCCGAATCAACGTGACGGCTGGCACCATGGCGAGCGCGATCCAAAAGAAATCCAAACCGCGCAGCGAAAACAAGGATAAAGACGCCCCAATCCACGCGGCAAATGCCAACGTTTTTAAAACGGAAAACCGTTTGGGATGCAGCGGAACGTCTTCGAATCGCTCGTCTTTCACCCACGTCGAATAATTTGACGCAAAGCTGTAGAAAAATCGCTCAGGAAAACTTTTAAAATGATACCCAAAGAGCGACTTCAAGACGCTGACTTCTTTGTAGCCTTCTTTGGCAAAGAGATTCCAAGAGGCTGTATTATCATCTCGCACTAGCGCAAATTGCCGGGTGAGGCCGCGTTCGTTCATGGCATCAAATGCGGTCGCCGCGAGTTGTTTCCCAATGCTTAAGCCATGGGCATCCGGATCGACAAATATCCACTCCAAAATGCCTTCTTTGGGTGCCACTTCTTTGATGTAAACCGCCCCCAATACCTGGTCATCCTTTGCGGCGTAAAAGCCCCAAAGATTTTTTTTGGGAAGAATCAAACGGACCATCTTGCCAAACGCTTTTTCCGCCACAGCGGTCGTCTCTGGGACCACTTCTTGGGTCATGGGAAGAATCTTTACATCACTCATGAGAGGGCTCCTTTTTAAATAACGCATCGATGGTGACATCAAAAACCTCGGCAATCTTCATCACCAAAAGCAGCGAAGGATTGTACTTCCCTTGTTCCAAATGGGAGATGGTCTCACGCCGCACGCCCAC
>CAJXNT010000007.1 GCA_913057225.1 uncultured Mycoplasmatota bacterium | reverse complement strand
GATCTGGATGATTTTTACGCCAAGCTCGATGATGATGTCGCAGGCATCATGCTCACCAACCCCAACACCTTAGGTGTGTTTGAACGCAACATCTTAGAAATCTCCCGAGCCATTCATGAAAAAGGCGGCCTATTGTATTATGATGGGGCCAACTTAAATCCCCTCTTAGGCATGGCAAGACCCGGAGATATGGGCTTTGACATCATGCACATCAACCTCCATAAAACCTTTTCCACCCCGCACGGTGGCGGCGGGCCAGGCGCTGGCCCGGTCGGCGTGCGAGAAGACCTGGCGGCATACCTGCCCAAACCCGTGGTTGAAAAGAAAGACGGCAAGCGCCGTCTCAACCGCGATAAAACGGGTACGATTGGCCAAATCTCACAGTTTTACGGCAACTTTGGCGTTTACATTAAAGCCTATGCGTTTATTCTCACGAATGGGCCACACCTGAGAGACATCGCTCGCTATGCCGTACTCAACGCCAATTACGTGAAAGAATCCTTGAAAGACGTCTATGAGCTTCCGACCACCGTGGTCTGTAAACATGAATTTGTCTTTAATGGCCTTAAAGATAAGTCTGAGCACGTGACCACGCTGGATGTGGCCAAACGGCTTCTCGATTATGGCATCCATCCCCCCACGATTTATTTCCCACTGCTTTATAAAGAAGCGTTAATGATCGAACCGGTGGAAACCGAATCCAAGCAAACCATCGATGCCTTTATTGCGGTGATGAAAACCATCGCCCAAGAAGCCAAAGACGCCCCCGAAATGGTGAAAGCGGCACCGCATACGACCATCGTGAGAAGACTCGATGAAGCGAAAGCCGCCAGACACCCCGTGCTCACCTTTGATGCGCACTTAAACGCAAACAATTAATTGTCAAACCCGCCAAATTATGGTACATTACTTAAGAAATGGAGGCGATATTCATGCGCGCAGAATTCGTATTACGGTGCACCGAATGCCAAAACGAAAACTATTACATGAGCAAAAATAAAACCAACCATCCGGAACGGATGGAAGTGAAAAAGTTTTGTAAGAAGTGTAATAAACAAACGATGCACAAAGAGAAAAAATAAGCTTCCCTTGGAAGTTTATTTTTCTATTTAGAGGAGAATTGCCATGATTTTAGGCATAGATATTGGGGGCACGACGATCAAGTTTGGGCTCTTTAAGCCCTCGGGCGCCCTCGATAAAAAATGGGAGATCCCGACGCGGACCGATTACGATGGGATGTTCATCATCAATGACATTGAAGCCGCGATTGGCGATCACATCGAAATCCATAAACTGAGAGGCATTGGCTTCGCAGCCCCAGGCCCTGTGGATGGCACCTTAATCAGTGAAGCGGTCAATCTCGGTTGGAAAAATGTCGATCTCAAAGACGCTTTCCAAAAGAAATTTGGGCCCATCCCGATCAGTGTCGATAACGATGCCAACGCGGCCGCCCTCGGTGAAGCGATGAGCCGGCCTGATCCGTATCAATCGATGATTTTTATCACCCTCGGCACCGGCGTCGGTGGGGGTGTGATCATCAATCAATCCATCGTCGAAGGCGCCCATGGCGTCGGCGGGGAGATTGGCCACATGAAAGTCGTGGATAACGGCATAAAATGTAATTGTGGTAATACGGGCTGTTTAGAAACGGTGGCCAGTGCCACGGGCATTGTCCGCGTCGCGAAAGAACGCTATAAGACCCCGACCAATTTGATTAAAGACGATTTAACCGCCAAACAGATTTTCGACCTCGCCAAAGACGGAGACGCCTTTGCGCTCGATGTGGTCGGCTATGTCACCGATGTCTTAGCCCAAGCCATGCAAGCGATGGCGGTCATCATTGACCCGGATGCCTTTGTGATTGGCGGTGGGGTGGCCAAAGCCGGTACATTCCTCACCGATATGCTGCAAGAAAAATTTGCGAAGATGGCGTTTGCGGGCACCAAACACATCCCCGTAGAACTCGCGATATTAGGCAATAACGCCGGCATCTACGGCGCCTATCATTCCGTGAAAAAAGAGGTGGACGCATGAAATTTTTATTCTTAATCGCCAGTGTGGTATTCTTAGCCGGGTGTCAAGGCATCGAACCGGATGCCACAGAAACGCCGGATGATTCCAGCGCCGGTGAAGTCACTCCCCCTGATCCTGAAGAAAGTGAGAATTCACTCATGATTGATGTTCCGTATGAAAGTTATTTAAAAGATTCCAATCCCGTAGTCACCATGGAAGTGCAAGGACTCGGCACCATGAAACTCCAACTCTTTCCCGATGTGGCCCCCAACAGTGTCAATAATATGATCAAACTCGTGCAAGAAGGCTATTACGATGGCCTCATCTTCCACCGGGTGATTGAAAACTTCGTGATTCAAGGCGGGTGGGGAGAACTCGTTGGTAAACCCGCTTCCACGTGTACGATCGCCGGCGAATTTAACGCCAACGGCTTTGAAAACCCCTTAGAACATGACCGCGGGGTCTTATCGATGGCCCGCACCTCGGTGATGGACAGTGCGACCAGCCAGTTTTTCATCATGCACCAAAAAACCGCAAGCCTGGATGGTCAATACGCGGGTTTTGGGGGCTTGATTGAAGGCTTTGACGTCTTAGACGCGATCGCCACCACGGCGACGGGCTTTCAAGATCAACCCAACGAAAACATCGTGATGGAACGCGTCACCGTCGAACTGAACGGATACGTCCCAAGCGAGCCTGACTGCGTCAATTAGCCGTCAGGCTTTTTTTTAATCCAAAAATAGCACTCATCACTTGACAGTGCTAATCATCCCCCGTATAATCAACTTAGCAATTTCCTTCTGAGAGTGCTAATTGAGGTGATGCGCATGCTTTCATCGCGCCAAAAAGAAGTGCTGAAATTGATTGTGGAAGAGTTCGTCTCAACCGCAGAACCCGTGGGATCGAGGACGCTTTCTAAAAAGCTTTCTTTTTCGCCGGCCACCATCCGTAATGAAATGGCGGACTTGGAAGAAGATGGCTACTTAGAAAAAACGCATTCTTCCAGCGGTCGCGTCCCCTCGGAAAAAGGCTATCACTATTATGTGGATGTCTTGATGAAAGACATGGACACCACGCTCGATTTAAATGTCGTCAAAGATCTTTTAGAAGACCTTCCGAAAGATAAAGATACGGCCATTCAAGAAGCCATGAAACGGCTCTCAGAACTGACCAACTACACGACGCTCGCCTTAGGGCCTCAAGCCAAGTATGCGACGGTGAAAAAACTCGAACTGGTGCCCCTTTATGAACGCGTCGGCGTGCTCATTGTCGTCACCAATCAGGGGCATTTAGAAAACAAACAAATCACTTTCCCAGAATCGGTGGACATTGAAGATGCCAAACAAGTGGTGAATTTACTCAACGATGTCTTAAAAGATGTGCCGATCGCCTCGGTGTCTGAAAAACTGCATTATGAGATCGACACGAATCAAATTAAAGAGTTGATGGCCTATAACCAATCCATCCTCGATGCGTTCTTAGAAGCCTTCACGCAGTTTGCGGAAAGTAAGTTTTATTTGAGCGGTCAAACGAAAATGCTCGATCAACCCGAATTTAATGATTTAGACCGCGTCCGCGAGCTCATGCAATTCTTCGAAAAAAACGAAGTCTTAAAACTCGTTGAACACACCGAAAATAACGGCATGACGGTGCGCATCGGGACAGAAAACCAAGTCCAAGCCATGAAAGATTGTTCCGTGGTGATGGTGCCATATGACCTATCCGACACCGAACAAGGCACGATCGCGGTCGTTGGACCGACCCGCATGGAATATCAAAAAGTCATTCCCATCTTGAAATACATTGCCTCACACCTCTCGAAACTTTACAAAAAATAAGGAGGATGCCGATGTCTGAAGAAAAATCATCGACACCCAAAGAAAAACCATCGACACCCGAAGAAACCCCGGTGGACGACACCGTTCAAAGCGAAGAACCCAAAGCACCCCCAAAGAAAAAAGCGACGAAGAAAGCGTCCAAACCGAAAAAAAGCAAAGAAGCCTTGGCCTTAGAAGCCAAAGAAGAAGAAATCGTTAAGTTGAACGCCGAAATCACGGCGCTCAAAGATCAGCTCCTCAGAGAGCAAGCCGAACTCGTGAACTTCAAACGCCGGATCACCGATGAAAAAATCAAAGACCGTAAGTTTGCCAATGCGAGTTTACTCAAAACCTTACTCCCCGTCATTGATCACTTAGAAGCGGCCCTCAAAGTCGAAGGCGCCAAAGACGAATTCAAACCGTTTTATCCGAACTTTCAAAAGCTCCACGAGAATTTCTTAGTGGCCTTGAAAGAAAGTGGCTTAGAACCGATTGATGCTCAAGATAAGCCGTTTGACCCCACACTTCATGAAGCCGTCATGCAAGAAGCCAAAGACGGCGTCGAAGCGGGCATCGTCATTGAAGTCTTCCAAAAAGGGTACCGCTACCACGAACGCATATTAAGACCATCCATGGTCAAAGTCAGCGAATAAAAGGAGAATTATTATGCCAAAAATGATTGGAATCGATTTAGGAACCACGAACTCATGCGTCGCCGTCATGGAAGGCGGCGAAGCGAAAGTCATCGCCAACCCAGAAGGCGGTCGGACCACCCCCTCGGTCGTCGCCTTTAAAAATGGTGAAATCCAAGTCGGTGAAGTGGCCAAACGTCAAATGGTCACCAACCCCGATACCATCTCCAGTGTGAAACGAAAAATGGGGACCAGCGAAAAAGTCAAAGCCAACAATAAAGACTACACCCCCCAAGAAATCAGCGCGATGATCTTGCAAAACCTTAAAAAAACCGCCGAAAGTTATCTCGGTGAAACCGTCACCGAAGCCGTCATCACCGTTCCGGCGTATTTTAACGATGCCGAACGTCAAGCGACCAAAGATGCCGGTAAAATTGCCGGCCTTGATGTTAAACGCATCATCAACGAGCCGACCGCCGCATCCCTTGCTTATGGGATCGATAAAGAACAAGACCAAACCATCTTAGTTTTTGACCTCGGCGGGGGCACCTTTGATGTGTCCATCTTAGAACTCTCCGATGGCACCTTTGAAGTCATTTCTACGTCTGGGGATAACCGCCTCGGGGGCGATGACTTTGACGAGCGCGTCATTGACTATCTCGTCAGTGAATTCAAAAAAGAACAAGGCGTCGATCTCACCAAAGATAAAATGGCGATGCAACGCATCAAAGATGCCGCGGAAAAAGCCAAACGTGAACTCTCCGGCGTGACCAGTGCGCAAGTGTCACTGCCTTACATCAGTGTCACCGACAATGGACCGGTTCATTTAGAAATGAATCTCTCCCGCGCGAAATTCAACGAACTCACGGAAGATCTCGTGGAAAAAACCATGGGCCCGGTGCGTAAAGCTCTAAAAGACGCTGAAATGACGCAAAACGACATCCACCAAGTCATCTTAGTGGGAGGCTCCACCCGGATTCCTGCCGTTCAAGAAGCGATCAAAAAAGAACTGGGCAAAGACCCACATAAAGGCGTCAACCCCGACGAAGTCGTGGCGATGGGCGCGGCGATTCAAGCCGGCGTCTTACAAGGCGACGTCAAAGATGTCTTACTCTTAGATGTCACCCCGTTATCCTTAGGGATTGAAACCTTAGGGGGCGTCTCCACCAAACTCATTGAACGGAATACCACCATCCCGACGAAAAAATCGCAAGTCTTTTCGACCGCGGCCGATAATCAACCCGCCGTGGACATTCATGTCCTCCAAGGGGAACGTCCGATGGCCAATCAAAATAAAACCTTGGGACAGTTCCAACTCACCGATATTCCCCCGGCCCCTCGCGGCGTGCCCCAAATTGAAGTGACCTTTGACATCGATGCCAACGGCATCGTCCATGTCACCGCCAAAGATTTAGGCACCGGCAAAGAACAAAAAATCACCATCAAAAACCAAGATGGCTTGACCGAAGAAGAAGTCGAACGGATGGTCAAAGAAGCCGAAGAAAACGCCGAAAAAGATAAAGAACTCAAAGAACAAGCAGAAACCAAAAACGAAGCGGAACAACTCATTTTCGCCACCAATAAAGCCCTCAGTGATCTCGGCGATGAAGTCAGTGCCAAAGAAAAAGAAGACGCTGAAAAACTCATTAAGAACTTACAAAAAGCCCTCGATGACAACGACATAGAGGCAATCAAAAAAGAAAAAGACGCTCTCAATACCATGGCGCAAGCGCTCAGCGCCAAAGCGTACGAAAAAGCGCAAAAAGACGCACCCCAAGCCGGTGCGGAGGATGCCTCCAGTGAGGCCAAAGCCGATGACGATGTCATCGATGCCGATTTTGAAGAAGTGGACGAAGAGTAATGCTTCACACCCGTTTTGAAAGTGAGGAGGGGACGCACCGATGAGCAAACGTGATTACTATGAAGTCTTGGGCGTCAGCCAAAACGCTTCTCAAGACGAAATTAAAAAAGCGTACCGCAAAAAAGCCAGAGAATATCATCCCGACGTCAACCAAGCCAAAGACGCGGAAGATAAATTCAAAGAAATCCAAGAAGCTTACGACGTTTTAAGCGACGCCCAAAAGAAAGCCCAATACGACCGCTTTGGCCACCAAATGAATCAAGGCGGCATGGGCGGTGGAGGCTTTGAAGGCTTTGGCGACTTTGACTTTGGCGATATCTTTTCATCGTTTTTTGGCGGCCGTCCCGGCGGATCGGCCCGTCAAGCCAACGCCCCGCGGAAAGGTCAAGACATCCATAAACGGATGAAAGTGTCCTTCCACGATGCGGTCTTTGGCGCGGAAAAGAAAATTAAAACTCAAGTCTATGAAGAATGCCCCACTTGTCATGGAACGGGGGCGCATTCGAAAAGCGATATCACCACCTGTAATCAATGCGGCGGCTCCGGCCAAGTGATCCAAGAAAGTCAGTCCATCTTTGGCCGCACCCGCACCCAAACCACCTGCCCCAAATGCGGCGGCACCGGCAAAACGATTAAGAAAGCATGCCGCACCTGTGGCGGCGAGAAAGTCGTCTCCAAAGAAAAAGTGGTCAGCGTGAAAATCCCCAAAGGGATCGATACGAATAACCAACTCCGGATGCAAGGCTATGGTCATAAAGGCATCAATGGGGGACCCGCCGGTGATTTATACATCGTCTTTGAAGTGCAACAAGACGGGCCCTTTGAACGCCATGGCGACGATTTAATCATTGAAATGCCCCTCACCGTCTCGCAAGCGGCACTCGGTGATTCCGTGCAAGTGCCGACGCCTTATGGCGATGTGAAACTGAAAGTGCCCGCGGGCACCCAAAGTGAAAAAACCTTTAGAATCAAAGGCAAAGGCATGCCCAACTTACGTTCTAAAGGCTCAGCCACCGGCGATTTACACATCATCGCGAAGGTAAAAATCCCCACCAAACTCTCGAAAGATCAAGAAAAACTCTTTAAAGACTTAAGCAAAACCAAACTCAATGATTCCGATGCGTCCGCATGGGATAAATTTAAATCCATCTTTAAGAGTTAAATGGGTGAAGCGTGCCTTTACAAACCCTAAGAGGTTTGGTACACTAATAAGCGAATTTACGAGTGAAGGGAGTGATACCTAATGGCTAAAACCGTCGTACGCAATAATGAGTCGCTGGAAGATGCACTCAAGCGTTTTAAGCGTGACGTCAACCGATCAGGCGCTCTTGCTGAAGCTCGTCGTCGTGAATACTACGTAAAACCCAGTGTGGCTAAGAAGATTAAAAAAGCAAAACGCGCAAAGAAAAAACGGTGATGAAAATCACCCTTTTTTTTTCATCCCATAGTCCCCTTTCCCAGGGGGGGCTATGCTATAATAAAGCCAAATAAACGCCTAGGAGGCTCGCTCTGCAAAAACTGAATGTTCGCATGCCCTCACCGGCCATTTACCAACAGATTTTAGGGCCCCACGATAAACACATCAAACTCTATGAGCGCCTATTTGACACGCCGATTCGGGCGAAAGATGGCGCCATTTATATAGACAAAGCCACCGCCATCAAACCCTTAGAGCATCTCTTTGATGTCATTGTCACGCTTCTTTCGGCGGGGATTCCGCTCAAAGACCGTGACTATTTGTATCTCAATGAACTCGTCAAACACGCCAAAACCCCCGATATTTTGGATTTTTACGAATCCCGTAAAGCGATCCTTCATACCACGGAAGGTAAGCCGATTGTCCCGCTCACCTTTTCCCAAAATGATTACTTAAATAAACTTAAACATAACACGTTGGTTTTTGGCATGGGCCCCGCAGGCACGGGAAAAACCTACCTCGCAGTCATGCATGCCGTGGCCGAACTCAAAAAAGGCAACGTCAAAAAGATCTTACTGACGCGCCCGGCGGTGGAAGCCGGCGAAAACTTAGGCTTTTTGCCGGGCGATTTAAGAGAAAAGATTGACCCCTATTTAAGACCGCTTTATGACGCCCTTTATGATGCCTTGGGCCGGGCCACCGTCGAAGAATACATCGATAAAGGCATCATCGAAATTGCACCTCTAGCTTACATGCGCGGGCGCACGCTAGAAGGCGCCTACGTCATTTTAGACGAAGCGCAAAATACGACCCAAGGCCAAATGAAACTTTTCCTCACCCGGATGGGGGTGGATTCCAAAATGGTCGTCACGGGCGATGTCACGCAAACGGATTTACCGAAAAACGTCAGCAGTGGCATGGTGCATGCCACCGACCTTTTAAAAGGCATTCATGACATCGCGATCCATACCTTTGACCGCTTTGATGTCATCCGGCACCCCTTGATTCAAGTCATTTTGGAGCGTTACGATGCTTAATTTTCACAACCACATGGACACGGCCTTAGAACCCACCATTCAAAAGGTAGTATCGGTGGCGTTTGAAACGTTAAAGCTCTCAGAGTCCGATGTTTTAAACGTCATCATTGTCGATGATGCGAAAATGCAAGACGTGAACCGTACCTTTGCCGGCAAAGATGCCACCACCGACGTCTTGAGTTTCCCTTCAGGCTTAGAAGGTGAAATTGGCGATGTCTTTATTTCTTTAAATAAAGCCCAAGCCCAGGCGGAATCCCTTGGCCACTCTTTAGAACGCGAAGTGGGATTCTTAACGGTGCATGGCTTGCTTCATTGCATCGGGTATACCCACGACACCGAAGAAGAACTGAGTCTCATGACAGAAAAACAAGAAGCGATTCTTTTAAGCGCTGAATTGCCGAGGTCATAATGAAACCACTCATTGATGCGGCCATCAAGGCCTACGAACATGCATACGTCCCTTATTCTAAATTCCCCGTCGGGGCGGCCATCTTACTGGATGATGGCACCATCATGACCGGGGCCAACGTGGAAAATGCCTCCTATGGGCTTTCCATGTGTGCTGAGCGTACGTGCTTATTTCACGCGATCAGCGTAGGGGTGAAAAAAGAAGCCATTCAAGCGATGGCCATTGCCACCCCGCAAGACCATCTCGTGTCCCCGTGCGGGGCGTGCCGGCAAGTCATGCGTGAACTGATGCCATTGGATGTGCCCATCTACATGCATTCCAAAGCTGGAACCGAAACCTTCACCAACGATGCACTTCTCCCTAAAGGCTTTTCTCCGGATGATTTATAATGCCTAAAAGTGGCTTTGTCTCCATCATTGGCAAGCCCAATGTCGGAAAATCAACGTTTCTCAATGCGGTGCTCAATGAAAAAATTGCCATCACCTCATCGAAACCGCAAACCACGCGCTACCGCTTAGAAGGCATCTATCACAGCGATCAAGGCCAAATCATCTTTGTCGATACCCCAGGCATTCACGAGCCCAAACATCCCCTCGGTGAAAAACTCGTGCAAATTGCCAAAAAGAGTTTTGCCGACATGGATGGTATTTTATATATGGTGAACGCGGTGGAACCCTTTGATGATGTCGATGCATCCATCATCGAAAGTTTCAAGGCTTTAAAGACCCCCGTCATCCTCGTCATGAATAAATTGGACCTGGCGCACGACTTGGACCGCTTAGAAGCGCACATCGCCAAATACAAAGCGCGCTATGATTTTCATAAAGTCGTCGCAATCTCGGCCAAAGACAAGATCTACACCGACCAACTCATTGAAGACGTCTTTGACCTCCTCGATGAAGGCATCCTCTATTACCCTGAAGCCATGAAGACCACACGGTCCAAACGGTTTTTAATGGCCGAACTCATCCGCGAAAAAATTCTCAATCTCACCCAACAAGAAGTGCCCCATTCGGTCTTTGTGGAAATTGAACGGATCGACCGGGCGGAGGATAACTTGTTGGAAGTCTACGCGAACATTGTTGTTGAAAAGAAATCGCAAAAAGGCATCATCATCGGCAAAGGCGGCGCACTGATTAAAAAGATTGGCCGTCAAGCCCGCCTGGAACTGAAACCTTTATTGGGTGAAAAACTCTTTTTAGACCTCCACGTCAAAGTCATCCCCGACTGGCGGTTTAAAACGGCCACGTTAAATCAAGTGTTTGCGGGAGACTTTGAGTGAGAGCGATCATTTTAAGGACGATTCCCTATCAAGAAAACGCCAAGCTCATCTATGCGTATACGCCCTATGGCTTAAAAAGCGCGGTGGCCCGCGGGGTCTTGAAAATGAACAGTCCTTTAAAACTCGCGGCCGATCCCTTTAAGCTCCTGGACATTGAGCTTTCGGATAAAGCCTTACCGACGTTAAAAAGCGTGAAACTCGTCGCGCATTATCCAAACACCAAAGCCAACTATGAAAAAACGCTCTTGCCGCACATCATCGGCGAGACCATTCTCAAAAACGTCACCGATGATGACGACCATCCAAAACTGTTTTCCCTGCTGGTGAAAACCTTCGAAGGCATTGAACACGCTGAAGATGGGTTTGATTTTCTGGCGATGTTTATGCTGAAAGTCCTTTACTTTTTAGGCTTTGGCTTAAAACTAGGCGCCTGTCACATCTGCGGCGCGCAAGACGGCTTAGGCTTTGATTTAAAAAACCACCAAACTTTATGTGTAGCCCATGGTGCGAATGCAAGCGATCAGGCGTGGCATGAACAGTTAACGGCGTGGCTGAAAGCCGATGCCCTGGACTATCATGCCAGTCCGAGAGATCTCACGTTTAAACGTCAAGTCTTTGCGCTGGTGCGAACGCTCTATCAAGATGCCCTCGATTTTAACGCTCGATCATTTCAGATGTATCAAAACTACTTAAAGGAGACCCCATGACCTTAGAAGCCCTAGTCAATTACGCCAAAACGTATGGATTCATCTACCAAGGATCCGAAATCTATGGTGGCCTTTCCAACACGTGGGACTTTGGTCCCTTAGGCGTCACGTTAAAACGCACGTTAAAAGATCTCTGGTGGCACACGTTTGTCACGCAAGATGCCCACGTGGTGGGCCTCGATAGTGCCATTTTACTGCATCCGAAAACGTGGGAAGCGAGTGGGCATGTCGGCGGCTTTTCCGATCCCTTGATTGACTGTAAATCCTGTAAAACCAGACACCGCGCCGATCATCTCATTGAATCGGCGGGCCTTGGGCTCTCGGCCGATGGGCTCTCCAAAGAGACCTTAGAAGGCATGATTAAAGAGCACCAAATCGTCTGTCCCAACTGTGGCAAACACGATTTTACGCCGATCCGTGAATTCAACCTAATGTTTAAAACCGGCATTGGTGTCACCGAAGAAAGCACTCAATCCATCTATTTAAGACCGGAAACCGCTCAAGGCATCTTTTTAAACTTCAAAAACATTCAACGAACGTCCCGGCAAAAAGTCCCGTTTGGCATCGCTCAAATTGGGAAAAGCTTTAGAAATGAAATCACGCCCGGCAACTTCATCTTTAGAACCCGTGAATTTGAACAAGCCGAACTCGAATTTTTCTGCGCCCCCGGTGAAGAAAAAAATTGGTTTGAGTCGTACAAAGCGAAAATGAAAGAGTTCTTATTAGACCTTGGACTCGATGAAACGCATTTAAAATTCGAAGATCACCCGGAAGAAAAACTTTCGCATTATTCCAATGCGACCACCGATGTGATGTATGAGTTTCCGTGGGGCTTTGATGAACTGTGGGGACTCGCCAGTCGCACCGATTATGATCTTAAGCAACATCAAGACTATTCGGGCGTCAACTTAGAATACATCGACCCGATCACCAATGAACGATACATTCCCTATGTGGTGGAACCGTCTTTAGGCATTGAACGCTTATTCTTAGCGGTGCTTCATGATGCCTTGGAAGAAGAAGCCTTGGAAAACGACACCCGGACGCTGCTTCGGATTCATCCCAAACTCGCCCCCGTGCAAGTGGCCGTCTTACCGCTGATTAAAAAACGGCATAAAGCGATGGCGGAAGACGTCTTTAAAGCCTTACTCGGGGAATTTAGAGTCCAATACGATGAATCAGGCGCCATCGGCCGGCGTTACCGGCGTCAAGATGCGATTGGGACGCCCTATTGCGTCACCATCGATGATGATTCGTTAGAAAAAAACACCGTCACCCTCAGACTTAGAGATTCCATGGAACAAATCACGCTTTCTTTAGACGAACTGAACCCATATTTAAAGAAAGCCTTAACAAGGTGAATGATTGGCCACACGCGATGAAATTTTAGCCCAAGTAAATATCGTAGATGTCATCGGCGAAACGGTGGCACTGGAAAAACGGGGCAAAAACCATACCGGTTTATGCCCGTTTCATGATGAAAAAACGCCCTCGTTTTCCGTGTCTGAAGACAAACAACTGTATCACTGTTTTGGCTGTAAAGCTTCAGGCAACGCCATCACCTTCTTAAAAGAAACAAGAGGCATCTCAGGGAGTGAAGCGCTCAAACTTCTCGCCGAACGGGCGGGGCTTGAGTATCAAGTGAAAGAACGCCCCCATCAACGGTTGCTCGATGCTTTAAAAGCCGCCAAAGATGTCTATCACGTCTTACTCACCAACTCGAAAAAAGGCGAACCTGCCCTGGAATACCTCAACACACGAAACATCGATGAAAAAACGATTCACGCCTTTGATTTGGGGATTGCCCTCAAAGGGCGCGATCATTTATTAAACGCGCTCGTTCAAAAATCATTTCTCCTTTCGGAACTTTCCGATGCCGGCCTCGTCACGGGCGAGGCAAAGCCCACTGATTTTTTCGCAGGCCGCTTAATGATTCCCATCAAAGACATCCACGGCATGGTGCGTGGGTTTTCTGGGCGCTTGCTCGGAGACGGGGATCCGAAATATTTAAACAGTGCCGAAAACGTGGTCTTTGCGAAAAACGAACTGCTGTATGGCTTGTATGAAGCCAAACCGGCCATTCAAAAAGCCAACCGCGTGTTGATCACTGAAGGTTACTTTGACGTCTTAAGGGCCCACCAAATGGGCTTTTCGGAAACCGTCGGCCTCATGGGCACGACCCTATCCAAGTCGCACATTCAAAGTCTCTCACGCCTCACCCAACGCTTTTATCTGGTCTTAGATGGCGATCAAGCCGGCCGGGCGGCCGCGGAAAAAATGTTGCCGGTCTTATCGGGCCTGGATGTGCACATGGTGGAACTGCCCGAGGGTGCGGACCTTGATTCGTATCTTTTAGAAGCAGGCCCCCAGGGCTTAGAGAGGGCGCTTAAAAATGCCAAAGACCCGACGGCTTTTATCTTTGAAAGCCTGAAAGCAACGTATGATCTTTCAAAAATTGGTGAGTTTGAACGCTTTAAAAAAAGCTTTTACCCCGTCTTAAAAAAAGAAAGCCTCACCGTTCAAAGCTTCTATCTAAAAACGTTGTCCGAAGCCACGGGCATCGGAATTGCGGTATTGACCCAAGATTTTAATGGGCTCAAAAAACCCACCCCATCGGTGGTGCCGCATGCGACCCCGGTGATGGACAAATACAAAAAGGCGGAAATTCAAATCTTGCATTACTTTTTGTATCAAGAGTTTTATTCCCGCTGGTTTCGGCGTGAGTTTCAAGATATCATGTACATTAACCCGATGGTCCGTGACATTCAATTTGAAATCTTTGAACACTACGATTTAAACCCCGTCTCATGTCTGGTGTATCCGCTGTTTAAAGCCAGCTTGAGCCCAGCGCAACAACAATTCCTCGACGAAAACATCGACATGGATCATTACCCGTTTAATGCCGATGAGTTCGATGACTTACTGAATGTCTTAAAAAAGTTCACCCTCAAAGAAAAAATGACCCGCCTCAAAACCGCGCTTTTAGAGGCTCAAAGTTTGGATGAAAAAGTGCAGCTGCGCGAACAAATGGATGCACTGAAAAAGGAGTTAACCCATGGAATTTGATCAAATCATCGAAATGTTGGTGGAGCAAGCCAAAGCCAAAAGCTTTCTCACCGTGTCCGATATTGAAAAATCCCTCACCAAAGGCGATTTAGAAAAAATTGAAGAGATCATTTCCGCCTTAGAAGACAAAGGCGTCGATGTCGTCAGTGAAAAAGAGCTCGTGGATGTCAAAGTCAAAGACGGCGAGGATGGCGATGTGGAAGTCGATGACGACGATGATGACGATATGGAAATGGATCTCAATTTCGCCGCGCAAATTGAAGAAGAACTCTTACTCGACAAAAGCTTTGAAGATACCGCCGCCATCAAAGTCGATGATCCCGTGCGGATGTATCTTAAAGAAATCGGCCGCGTGGAACTTTTGGATGCCGACAGCGAACTCCAACTCGCGCAAGACGTTGCGCTTCGCGATGAAGTTCGGGCCGAATACGATGAAAAACTCTTAAACGGTGAAGAAATGGACGATGCCTATAAAATGCACGTCCGGGAAATCATCTTTAAAGGCGATCTCGCCCGCTCTAAACTCGTCGAAGCCAACCTCCGGTTGGTGGTCTCCATCGCGAAAAAATACGTGGGGCGCGGCATGCAGTTTTTAGACCTCATCCAAGAAGGCAACATGGGCTTGATGAAAGCCGTTGGGAAATTTGACCACACCAAAGGCTTTAAATTCTCGACCTATGCGACGTGGTGGATCCGCCAAGCCATCACCCGGGCGATTGCCGATCAAGCGAGAACCATCCGGATTCCCGTGCACATGGTGGAAACCATCAATAAACTCGTGCGGACGCAACGTCAGTTGATTCAAGAACTCAGACGTGAACCGACCCCCGAAGAAGTCGCGGCCCGCATGGAAATCACCGTCGAAAAAGTCCAGATCATTCAAAAGGTCGCGCAAGAACCGATCTCCTTAGAAAACCCCGTGGGGGAAGAAGAAGATTCCACGCTCGGGGATTTCATTCCCGATCAAGACACCTTAACCCCCTTAGAATTCACCTCCAAAGAAATGCTCAAACGCGAACTGGACGACGTCTTAGAAACCCTCACCGACCGGGAAGAAAAAGTGCTCAGAATGCGCTTTGGCCTGTTGGATGGTCGCACCCGAACGTTGGAAGAAGTCGGCCGTGAATTTGGCGTCACCCGGGAGCGGATTCGTCAGATTGAAGCCAAAGCCTTAAGAAAACTGCGCCATCCCTCGCGCTCGAAGAAACTCAAAGACTTCATGAGCGGTCGGTAATGGACCGGTTATCCGCCTTACTCCCTTGGATCGATGGGCACGAAGTCTTACTCGATGTGGGCACCGATCATGCCAAACTTCCCATCGATGCGATCCGTCGCAGCAGTATCCAAAAAGCCTATGCGTCGGATAATAAAGAAGGCCCTTTGAAAGTGGCGAAACTGAATGTCATTGACGCCGAACTTGAAGCCGATATCACCGTCTTAAAAGGCGATGGCTTAGAGGTCTTAAAAGACGATGTGGACGTGGTCACCATTGCGGGCCTCGGTGGCAGTTTGATTCAATCGATGCTGATGAAAGCCGATTTAAAAAACGTCCAAACCCTCATCCTTCAGCCGACCAATAAGATATCAAGCATCCGCAAACTTACTCAGTTATTGCCGTGGATGATCGTCGATGAAATCATCACCGTGGACCGTGACATTCCCTATATTTCTTTGCTTTTAAAACAGGGATGCATGCCCTTAAGTGACAAAGATGTGTTATTTGGCACGCATTTGCTCGAAAAAAAAGACCCCGCTTACCGGGCCTTACTCGAACAAGATCTCGCCTTTTTAAATACGTTACTTACGCAAATTCCACCGGGTAAAAAACCCGAAGCTATGATTCAAAAAGCCACGCTTTTAAAGGAGATTCTCGATGACTGGACATGAGATCCATCGCTATTTTGCGGACCACTATCCACTGGAAGATGCCTTTGAATGGGATCATGTGGGCTTACAAGTCGGCGATCTAAACCGCCCAGTCACCCGGGTTTTATTAACCCTGGATGTCACTTTAGAGGTCGTTCATCAAGCCATCCAAGCGGGGGCTGAAATGATCGTGGCCCATCATCCGTTATTGTTTCATCCCTTAGAAACCTTGGATGTCTCCCGCCCACAAGGCATCATCATCCAAACGTTAATCACCCATGAGATCACCGTGTACGCGGCCCATACCAACTACGACACCGGCATGCCGGGCATGAACGGCGTGATGGCCGATATGCTGGGGTTAAGTGATGTTCAAGTGCTCAATGAAGACGCGCCCGGTCATGGGATTGGCCGCATCGGCCGCATCACGCCGCAGTCGCTTGAAGCCTTGGCCGCACGCATCAAAAATGTCTTCAACGTTCCCCATGTGCGCCTTATCACCGATCACCCGTTGACCCATGAAGTATCAACCGTCGCCCTCTCCAGTGGTTCGGGTGTTTCGGATTATGCGTACGCACTGAATAAAAAAGCCGATGTCTTTATCACCGGCGACATCAAACACCACGACGCTTTAGATTTACGCGCCGCGAAGCTTACGGCCATCGACATGGGCCATTTCACCGAATGGGTGTTTAAAGCCGATTTAAAACCGCATTTAGAAGCCTTAGGCGTGGCCGTGTCGCTCAGTGACGAGGCATTTCCCTTTCAAAATATTTAAAAAAAACGCTTGACCGAGGTCAAGCGTCTTTCTTACACTTCAATGATGGCATCCACGGGGCAGACCATTTCACAGGCGCCACAATCAATGCAGGTGTCTTCGTCGATGACATAGGTCTCATCACCCGGGCTGATGCAATCCACGGGGCATTCGGGCACACAGTTGCCGGTATTGATGCATGAATCCGTAATCCGTCTGGGCATAATTTCCTCCTTGGGTGAACTACCTTCAGTGTAGGGGGTAAACGGATGAAACACAAGCAGAAATGGCCTTGTTTAAAAACTTTCTAAACTGGCACGATGGCTTGCCAGAATGCCAGAATTCATATAGACTTAATAAAGAGGTGAAGAGATATGACTATCGGAGTATTCGCATTTATCATTTATTTGGTGTTGGCACTCATTGCGGGAGCTGTGGCTGGGTATTTCATTTCTCAGTTTATCTTCAAACGCTACTTGGAAAAAAATCCCCCCGTCAATGAAAAAATGGTGCGTGCCATGCTGACACAAATGGGGCGTAAACCCTCAGAAAAACAAGTGAGACAAGTCATGAAATCGATGGAGCAAGCGAAGTAAAACGCTTTCTCCATCTTTTTTTTGCGAGGATGTTGACACCGTGTCACATCTTGTGTAAAGTATGCGTATCATAAAAAAATATTTAGAGGCTGCGATGCAGATGAGTACTTAAGGGAGCCGGCAGGCTTTGAACTTAAGGAAAGGCAATCATCGCCGAATGATCCATTCAGGCATGAATCGATCATGGGCTTGCATGAAATACGTGTAAGACTCCTACTTCGGTAGAGGCGCTAATCAAACGTAATTTGATTGAGTGTCCGCCGTGACGCTTTTTTTTATGAACTATCTGTCATGGAGGAACCAAATGAAAAGAGCATTACTGTTTTTAAGCATCATCAGCACCAGTCTTATTCTCGCCGCTTGCGGCGAAAGCAGCGACCCCTTTGTGGTGGGGATGGAATGCAACTACGCCCCCTATAACTGGACCACCTCAGAAACCAGTGGCGAACCCATTGACGGCGTCGATGCCTATTGCGATGGCTATGACGTGGAAATGGCTCGCTTGATCGCCGAAGGCTTAGGCCGGGAACTCGTCGTCCGTAAAATCGATTGGGATGGCCTCATCCCTGCGCTCACCAGTGGCACCATCGATGCCATTATCGCCGGCATGAGCCCGACAGCAGAACGCGCGGAAGTCGTGAGTTTTTCCGATCCTTACTTCCGAAGTGAACAAGTCTTGGTCGTGGCCAGTGATTCCACGCTCGTGAGTGCCACTCGCTTAGAAGATTTTTCCGGGCAAGATGTGATTGCTCAACTGGGCACGCTGCAACACGATCTCATCTTACAAATCCCAGAGGTCAACCGACTCGATCCGTTGAATGATTACCCATCCTTGGTCGCGCAAGTGGCTTCCGGGATTGCCGATGCCCTCATCGCCGAACTCCCGGTGGCCACATCCATCGTTGCGTCTAACCCCGATCTTTCGATTGTGAATTTAGGGGCCAACGGGTTTGAACTCAATGAATCCGACGTTACCACCAGTGTGGCCGTCCGCTTGGATGAAACCGATCTGCGCGATGAAATCAACACGATCTTAGCGGGCCTCAGCGATGCTGACCGCAATCAGTTGATGACGGAAGCCTTAGAAAACCAACCATCCTCATGAGTTTTCTATCCCGTTTATGGACGCTTTTTGTAAACGGATATCCATTGCTGTTAGAAGGGTTGCAATCAACCCTTCTTTTGGCGTTTTTAGGCACGATTTTTGGCTTGTTCATCGCCCTCATCCTGATCACGGTTCAATCGTTTCATGTGATGCCAGGCGAACCCTTTATCACGCGGGCGATCAAACACACCAGTGCGAGATTATCAAAAATGTACGTGGCCTTTTTTCGGGGCACACCGATGCTGGTGCAAGCGATGGTTTTTTACTATGGGCTCAATCAAATGGGCGTTCGCATTGGCTTTTTTGCGGCGGGGCTGATTGTCGTCAGTTTAAATACGGCCGCCTATCTCACCGAGGTCTTAAAAGCCGGGCTTAACTCCCTAGATGTCGGTCAAACCGAAGCCTCTCTTTCGTTAGGAATGAGCCATTTTCAAACCTACGTCCGAATCTTACTCCCGCAAGCGCTAAAAAACATGGTCCCCGCCATCGGCAATGAACTCATCGTCAACATCAAAGACACGGCGGTGCTCAGTGTGATTGGCGTGGGCGAACTCTTTTACATGGGCCGTGCCATTGCCTCAACAACCTATCGCTACACCGAAGCCTTTATTTTGGTGTCGATCATCTATCTCGTGACGGTCTTAATCGCCGTGGAACTGTTAAAACGCGTGGCGGCCGCTTTGGGTAAAGAAGGCCCGAGGCTTTCCAGTCAAAGTGAGGGACTCGTATGATCACCGTTGAAAACCTTGTCAAAGACTACGGCGATGGCGCCGTCTTAAAAACCATTAATCTCACCTTTAATCCCCAAGAAATCACCGTGATCATGGGCCCTTCTGGTTCCGGTAAAAGCACGCTATTACGGTGTTTAAACTTTTTAGAAGTGCCCACAGCGGGCACGGTCGATGTCTTAGGTACCCGACTCAAAGAAGACCCCAAAGTGTTAGAATCGATACGCGAGCGGATTGCGATGGTCTTTCAATCCTTTTATCTGTTTGACCACCTCAATGCATTGGATAATTGTGCCCTCGCCCCCAGGCATGTTTTAAACCTTTCCAAAGAAGAAAGTCACGCCCGCGCCAACGCTGCGCTTCAAGAAGTGGGCATGAGCGAATTTATCACCCGGAAACCGTCGCAACTTTCCGGCGGTCAAAAGCAACGCGTGGCCATTGCCCGTGCACTTGCGATGAATCCTGAAGTCATCTTATTTGATGAACCCACCAGTGCCTTAGACCCTGAAAACGTGGGGGAAGTCTTAGCGACGATGAGTGCGCTGGCCAAAAAACACATGAGCATGATCTTAGTCACCCATGAGATGCAATTTGCGAAAAGAATTGCCGACCGCATCATCTTTATGGATCAAGGTGAAGTCATCGAAGACCGGCCCGCCGCGGCGTTCTTCCAGTCGCCCAATTCAGACAAAGCCAAACGGTTCTTGGCCCACTTAGCATAAAAATATAAAAGGCGGAATCCCGCCTTTTTTTTAGGTCTTAAAAAATAGATATATTTAAAACTATGATAAAATTTAGGGGATATATAACCATTATAGGAGCCTTTCATATATGCTTTATCATTCAAAAGTCTTGAGCCTCCCAAAGTCCTTTAATACAATCATTTTAGCCGCGATAGTATTCCTTAGCATGGGAATGGTCACCGGATGTGAAACCGCATCAGAAAATGACTATTTATCTTTAACGACTGATCAGTTAACTATGGACGTGGCCACGCAAGAATCCATTGCCTATGAATCCTCTTTGAATCCGGTTTTTTTAACGTGGATGAGTTCAGATTTGGATGTGGCCGAAGTGGTGGCAGGTCAAATCACTGCAAAACGTGCGGGTACGGTTGAAATCATCGTATCCGCTCGGAATGGTGCCATTCAAGATTCGTTAACGCTGACCGTAAGACAGCCTGTCAGCAATGTCGTCATCAATGGCGAACGTGTTCAAATTGAAACTCCTTTTTCCTTGAATGCCATTCAATCATATATTTCCGCTGGACTAACAGTCTCAGGCATTTATACCGACGCAGATATGACCCAGACTTTTAATCAAGAGATGGTTGAGACGCCGACCGATTTATTTGTGAAAACCACCCCAATAACCATTCCCAATTCAATTACCCCTGTCACACTGACGGTGGTTGACGAAATAAACACAGTTCTTTCCCGCCAAAACATCACCCCTGGAACCCTCCTCAATGAAGCGTTATTTCCCATCGATGATGCTTCCTTTTTAGGATACATCGATGCCCAATCGCAAGCCTGTGACGATTTTTTTAACGAAACGACTTCCATTGAGACCTCGGTCACACTGATGGCAGTTTATGCCGATGAACGGCGCCCTTGCGAAGAATTGGATGCTGATGTCTTTACTGTGAGTGGCGTGGCCGTCGTGGGAAATCGTTTAGACATTATCACCCAACGCGATGTTTTCATTGAGTGGTCCATTCAAAATCAACAAGGAACTGGATCTTCCATACTGTTGACCGAAGATATGGCTGGTGCTTTACTGACCATCACCGCCACAGGCATTCCGAGGGGTCTAGGGTCGGTTCAAAGGACGCTGGGTCCCATAATGCCTCAAACTCCCGAAGAACCGATACTCCTCACGATTATCTCTGAAGGTGGGCAAGTGTTGAATCGAGTTGAGCTTGTCAATGCTCAAACCTTCAGTGGTATTGACGCTTTGAACGCCTATGACATATTAATCAATGAAGGCGATTCTCAGTGCAAACCCATCGAAAAAGAGACGTTAGTGACTCGCTCCCAAACTTTGGTGGCGATTCAATACGACGCTCAGGCACCTTGTGTATCGTTGGCATCTTTACAGGTATTAGGGTCTTTGTACGTAGGTGAAACCCTTCAATTAAGTGTCAATCCTGAAGCAGCCAATTATCAAGTCCAATGGTTTTTATCCACCGATAACCGGAGTTATCAACCTGTGGCCACTGGGCCAAGCTTTACAATTCCCCCTGAAGCCTTGAGGATGTACCTTGCGGTGGAAGTCAACGGTGTGGACGGGACCAAAGGTCAACTCAACCTTGGACTGGGACGTATTCAACTCGCACACTCAATGTCAGAAGAAGACGATTCTCCACCAACGCGTGGCTCGCTTTTTAACCGTTTGCAAACCGGCAATGCCATTCGTATTCCGATTGCAACAGCGGCCGATTTAGCAGCCATATCTTCAAATGAACCGCACGTCTTTGCCGAAGGCACTGACTATTTTTACAGTGGTACCGGTGGACTCGATCAAGATTATATTCTCATCAATGATATCGCAATCAGTGGCGGCAGTATCACCCCCATCGGCACGCAAGAAGCCCCGTTCACAGGAAGTTTTGATGGCAATCATTATCAACTCCACTCAGGTGCGTTCGCGGACCCATCGGCCTCATTCGTTGGCCTTTTTGGCGTTGTATCTGGCGATGTCACAATTCAGAACCTAACGGTATCAAGCATTGAAATCGAATCCCAAGAAAAATCTGGAATATTAATTGGGGCAGTGAGCGGTGCGGGAACACTGACACTTAAAAACATCCTTATCACCAACAGTTCAATCACGACGACTGGTTTACAAGCGGGTGCCTTAGTCGGCACCTTAAATGCTGACATCCTCTTGCTCGAGAACATCCATTCCAATGCTTACGTTTCGAGTCTCACGCAAGCGGGTCTCATCGGAACATTGACCGCCTCATCGTTGCACGCAACGCATTTGACGGTCTCGGGCATCGTTGCTTCTAATGGAGATTTAGGTGGGCTCGCAGGCGCAATGCACGTATCACATGGGGATATCAAACACGGTGTCATTGAGGCACAGTTTATGAGTGACATCTCCGTTTCAAACGTTGGGGGCTTGGTCGGGAATGTCACCATTGTTCCCCATGAAAATAACCTCAATTTTGAATCATTAAATGTACAATCATCATTTCTTTTTGGTGAAAATATTGGCGGACTGTTTGGATCAATCATCGCGTCCAATGATGTTCAGTTGTCCCATGTCGAAGTTCATGGAAATATCTATGGCCAAATCGGTCATGTGGGAGGTGTGGCTGGTAATCTTCACGTCGTGGGCACATCTCAAATCGAAATTTATGAATCACAGATTTTGGGTGAAATCATTGCCCCGCTTACGGTGGGGGGGATTTTCGGTCATGTCAATCAGGGTACCCATCAGTTCCAAAGCATTTCGGTGACTGGAATTTGGAACTCTTTAGGAGATTCAAGTCAAGTGGGCGGGCTGATTGGGCACGCCCAAAACGCCCAAATTGATCTGGATCAAATTTATATTAATCTTTTATTGCAAGCACGTTCCATCGGTGACCAGACCTTTCATCTACAAAATATGGGGGGCTTAATTGGTTCACTTGAAAAGACGCACGTAGACTTGGATGATTCATTCATCACCAGTCAAATCAATCATGTCTCCTCTGACACTGCAGCGGATGGAAGTGGTGGGCTTTTCGGTCGCTCTGTTCAATCAAGTCACCACATTCAAAATATCGATTTAACCTTCATCATCACGTCACAAGGCATTCAAAACGGGGCCATTGGTGGCATGTTTGGTCAGTTGTCTAGCGGTTCTTTACGCATTCAACAAAGTACCCAAAGCGGTTTAATCAGTGGTGCATCGGTCCAAAGAATGGGCGGTGTCATTGGGCACGCATCCGGGGCATCGATTACCATCACTGCGGTGGAGCAAACGCTCACGGGATTTGTGCATTCGACGGCGGGTGGCATCATTGGGGCCTCTTTTAATACCGATTTAACCCTCAGCCAGTCGCTTTTAACCCCCATATTATTTGGCGTGAGTCAGGCGCCTGAGCAGTTGGGAGGGTTCATCGGTCATGCCAAGAGCAGTCACCTATCGGTGAGCTCAATTCAAATTGATGGCGAACTTAGAAACGTCACGATGGGGGGATTGTGGATTGGCGTCATGGATGAAGGACGCTTTGAAGCCACCGATTTATCGGGAGCAATGCGGATTAATGAAGCCGGCTCAAAAGTCGGCGCATTTGGTGAATTGAACGCGGCTTTCGTCACCGTATCCGCCATTGACTTTTCCCATCACCTCATTCAATCCCCTTATTCAACCACTACGTATTGGGGAGGCTTATCGGGTGCTGTGCATGCATCGATTCTTTTCATCAGTGACATGACCCTCACCATGGAATTGGATAATGCCCAACTGATAGGGGGCCTTGCGGGGTATTCTTCTGGGAGTCAGTGGACGTTGAATGACGTTTCGAATCAAGGCTCCATCACAGGGTCGAGTCTTTTCGCTGGCGGATATTTTGGCTACGTAACTGGGGGATCGATTCAACTTCACACCGTTTCTCAAAATAGCCAAGTGACCTCCGATTCATCGGCCGGTGGCTTGGTCGGCGCCTTACATGGCGCTTTGGTAACGGGCTCAAATATCACCATGGCTGGCATCGTTAATGGATCAACCCAGCTGGGATTAGGCTTTGGGTTTGTCTCAAACAGCAGCATCCAAATCAGTACTGCGTCAATCAGTGGCTCAGTGCTTGGAGGCACCGCCAATGTCGGTGGCTTGATGGGCTATGCCACGGGTCAAGAAACCCTCAACTTTACCTCAGTCACCGGCCATGTTCATGTATCCACCCAGGCACTTGGGGGCGGATTGATCGGTCAAGCGGATAATCTAACCATCGGAATTGACTCCACTCAATTAGACGTCCGTATCCAATCATCAGGTAATGATATCGGAGCCTTTATTGGCCGCTTTTCTGATTCCATTGGGACTTCAGAACTTGTAGTCATAAATAGTTCCATCACAGGAATCATCACGCATGGAGGCTCACATGTTGGAGGTCTCATGGGAGGACTCTCTGGTGTTCATCATGCAACCCTCCACGCCATTCAATCGACAGTAAATCTAAGCAGTTCAGGCCAAGCCCACAATCAAGTGGGTGGATTAATCGGTTATATCAGTGGGGCATCCGCGGTCGTCATTGATGACATTTTAGGACTCAATACCATCTCGAACGATGCCAACAGCCAAGACGTGGGCGGTATGATCGGCTCTGTCGACGCGACCACGGTGACCATGACTGGCGTCATTTTTGATGGCACGATCACCGCGGGCCATCGGATTGGTGGATTGATTGGACGCACCGGTCAATCAGGCGGCCCCGAGACCGTGATTGCGATTGACCAATCGGCCAATCATGGGCCCATCAGTGGCGCAAGCCGTGTGGGGGGCCTGATCGGTGAAGCCCACAAAACAATCCACATCAATCAAACCTATAATTCTGGAACGCTTCATGCCACAGCCGGTGATCTCGGCGGCTTTTTTGGCTATGCCAACGGCGCAACGATCCAAGACTCCTACAATGCTGGTCCGCTACACTTTTTGACCACCGCATCGGATGTCGGCGGGCTCATTGGTGAACATAATCAAGACACTCTAAACATCAACGGATCTTATAGTGTTGGACTGATCTCAGGACCAGCCCACTCTGATTTAGGCGCATTTATTGGAAAAACCAATCAGTCTTCCAGCGTAGAATTTAACCAAGGGGCAGAAGCACGGTCCAATTATTTCGACGCGTTTAACACCACACTAAATCAGGCGGTGGGGTCAGGCTCGGACGCGTCTTGGGACTTGCCCAAGGCGATGTTTGCGTATCAATTGGTTGAAACGACTACATATGCCGATTGGAACATAGCGACGACGACGGATGGGTCAAATACATGGACCATTCAATCCTCAAGCGGTGATTTTCGATCGTATCCTTATTTAAGTTGGCAACCGGATGCGCTCATCACATTCAGCGCTTTGAGCTTGTTGGATGATAGTGGGTTTACCAAAATCACCACGGTGGCCGAATTTAAAGATATTAATAACGGTCTTTCCGGTCGATACTATCTTGGAAATGACCTTGATTTTAGCGGTGAAAGCTTTTCAAATTCAACCATCATTGGGGATTTCACTGGTGTGTTTTTCGGGGAAGGCCACACGCTTAAAAACATCTCGCTTGATACATCAAACACTGGCTCTGTTCATGGCATTTTTAAATCCTATCAAGGGCCAGCGTTTGAAAACGTGGTTTTCCATAATGTGACGTTGGAAAGCGCCGGCGATTCACTGGGGATTTTTGGTCAATGGAATCCAGCGAATCCTTCTCACATCTCAAATATCACCGTTCAAAACATTACCATTAAAGCGATCGATGGCTTTAATGTGGGCGGATTATTTGGCACCATCAATGCATCGCATTCGGTGACACTCTCAAACATCCAAATCTCAAACGCCTATGCACAAGGTAGATACCAAACCGGTTTGTTGGCGGGTTATGTAACATCCGCATTTCATCTCGAAAACATCTCCATCAGCGGATCTGTTTATGCGAATAATCCTAATGGAGGCAACACCGAGGTGGGGGGATTGTTTGGCGAAGTCCGCAACGTTAGCGGTGATGTCTCCATTCATGATACCAATGTGAATGTCTCCATCACCTCGATCGGTAGTAGTGGTAAAGGATCAAACGTTGGGGGGTTGATTGGATATGCAGACACTATTGATCGGGTAACGCTCAATCAGATTACAATGGATGGCACCATTGATGCCGGAAATGGTGTGGGGGGGCTTATCGGTTCCTCGGTTTCAATCACCACGATGAGCATTCAAAGCATTCACATGGATGCATTAGACCTTTTAGGAGTAGACAATGTCGCGGGTATCACGGGAAAATTGCAAAACGTTGAATCCTTCAATTTAAATGCGATTTCAGCCACTTCGGTGGCCATGTCCGCAAATAATTTCGTGGGGGGGCTCATTGGGATTGCACAGAACGTCGACACCATAACAATCAATGAGAGTTTACTGAGAGACTTTAAGATCGATGCCGGTAATAAAATTGCTGGGGGAATTGGTGATTATTCGAATGTGAGGCATTTGAATGTCTCCCAAGCCACCATGAACCTCAGTTTATCTGGCATCAGTCAAATAGGGGGGCTCATTGGGGATGGGGAAAATAATGCAGCCACCAATATCACCGCCAGCCATCTTGACATTACAATCCGTGCGCATGCGTCCAATAGTGACCCACGCATTGGCGGATTGGTTGGCATCCTGAATCCTGGCACAGGTCACCTTGCAACCACTTATCTAACACACATTACGCTCAATGCGATTTTAACGTCGCCCGGCGACAACGTGGGCGGCTTCTTGGGTGTGGTTGAGAAGGCTGATGTTCACATTTCAAACATAGCTTCAACCGTCAGTCTGTCAGGGATCAACAACGTCGGGGGCATCGTGGGCCTTTCTAATGGTAATACTTTATCCATTTCAAATATCAGAGTGTTTAACTCAACCCTTTCCGCCAGTGGAAATAATCTCGGAGGATTGATTGGCAAAGAGACTTCTCCCACAGGCCCAACCTCCATTGAAAACGTGATTTTTAACCGGGTAACCATCTCGGGCATCGACGCTGTGGGTGGTTTACTAGGGTTTAATGAAGTCGCTCAGCCAATAATTGTTTCAAACATCACCACCACGCAGCTCACCGTGGCAGGCGGCGATAAGATTGGCGGCCTCATTGGTCACCTCAATTCAAGCGGAGACTATTCGATTTTTAACACACAGATGGACGTCATACTTCGAGGCAATACCTACATAGGAGGGCTGATTGGAGATACCAAACAAAGCATTGATGGATCATTGAGCCAAACATCCATCAACGTTAATATCGAAGCAAGTGGTGCCGTTGTGGGGGGCTTAATTGGCCGGATATGGGATGGATCAAGTGCTCAATCCGCAAATACAACTTTTTATGACACATACGTCACCGGCTCAATCAAAGTGGATGATGACGCTTTGGTGATGGTGGGAGGGCTCATCGGAGAAGTCGACAACTTTCTAACACTCTCATTGAACCAAGTCACTCAACATGCTCGAATTAATGTCACTGGTGCAGCATCCTCTGCAGTGGGGGGCTTGATTGGACACATGCAAAGTGAATTAGGCGGCGGTGAAAATACTATATTTTCAGTCAAAAATAGTGTGAATCACGCGGCCATTCATCATCGGAACCGCGCAGATGTAGCGGCCGATGTTGGGGGGCTTATCGGTGAGATGAATGATATCGATCACACACAGATTGAACGGGTTCAAAATCAAGGCCATTTAGCGGGTACCTTTGTGGGCGGTCTCATTGGTCACGCGCACAACAGCGATGTCATGAATATCTCTCAAGCCGCGAATCAAGGTCTCATTGATTCACACAACGATGCCGGTGGCATCATCGGCTGGGTGGATGGGGTCAATAATCTTACCATTGCTCAATCCAGCAACAGTGGAAACTTTGATGTGATTTATGCGGCGAGTACCGGTAATGGCACGCCTGATGCAGGGGGCCTCATCGCATATCTTGATGGAACCGTCACAATCACAGATAGTTTGAACCGAGGGAACATCACAGGCGATATCACCAGCGGGACGAAGGACTTTCATGTGGGCGGTCTCATTGGTCGTATGGATTCAAACGCAACTGTCTCCATACAGTTTGTCTATCATGCGGGAACATTAAACGGTGTGGTTGCGTCAGAAAAAACACTTTACAGAGGCTTAGCGATTGGAACAGCGGATGGTACCGTCACTTTCCTTATTGATAATGTGTTTTTAGCGCAGTCATCTCTCCCCCTTTATCACGGTTCACCAACTGTGACGGATGAAGCCAACGCTAGAATTTTAAATGCAGCTGACTTTAGCACCGAGACCTATTCAGGTTGGAACGAGACCATTTGGAATCTTACAGCTGATCCTTATCCAACTTTGATATGGATGCCGTAGCGAAAAAAAATAACACAATCCGTGTTATTTTTTTTGGAATGATTTAATTTTGGGTTCAATGCCTTGACGCAAGCGCTCATAATTTTTCTTGTGGCGAATGATGATGAGGGTGGTCCCGATCAAGGCAATGATGGGAATCTCGATGATCCCTTGCGTGCCCAATATGACGGTCCAAGGGAGTTCGGACGGACCGAAAAAGTATACGATGATGGCGACCGTTGAAAGCGAAAACGCGCCGACGGTGGATGATACACTGACCCACCCATTTTGTTTGAGGCTGATGAGAAATCCAAACGCCCCCGCCAGGCCAATGAGCGGCGCATACGCCAGAAACGTCCCCAGGCTGGTCGCGACCGCTTTCCCGCCTTTAAATTTAATGAACACCGGATAGACGTGCCCAACGATGGCCGCCATCCCGTACACCAGCGGATGGAATAAGCTTTCAAATGCCCCATTGAGTTTGCCGATATGGACGATGAGGACGATGATGGCCCCTTTTAAAACATCAAAGATGAAAACGGGGACCCCATATTTCTTCCCCATCACGCGGATGGCATTGGTGGAACCGGGATTTTTCGACCCGTGCTCACGAATATCGATGCCTAAAAAGACTTTTCCCACAATCAACGATACAGGAATGGCTCCGATCAGATACGCCACCGCGATGAGTATATAATTCATAAAATATCTCCTAACTTTTACAAAAAGCATTATAGCACGCATTAATCTTTATTTCGCATGAAAAGGGCGTTTTTGATATAATACAATAAGATTATTTGAGGACGTGACTCCATGGCTCACCCGAACGCGGCGCATTATGATGCCGATTCCATTCAAATATTAGAAGAACTCGAAGCGGTCCGTAAACGCCCGGCAATGTATATCGGCTCCACCGATACCAGAGGCCTTCACCATCTGGTATGGGAGATCGTTGACAATGCGATTGATGAAGCTTTGGCAGGATATGGGAAGAAAATCACCGTGACGATTTTAGAAGATAACTCGATTATCGTCGAAGACGATGGACGCGGGATCCCGGTGGCTAAGCATTCCAGCGGTGCATCGGCCGCGTTCATCATTTTTACGAAGCTGCACGCGGGCGGTAAGTTCGGTCAAGCCGGCAGTGCGTATAAAGTTTCCGGCGGGCTTCACGGGGTTGGGGCCAGTGTCGTCAATGCCCTTTCCGAGTTTGTTTATGTGGACGTACACCGTGATGGCACGCATTACCGCATGGAATTTGAAAATGGCGGAACCCTCAAAACACCCCTTCAAGAACTGGAAGCATCCAAAAAAACCGGCACGAAAGTGCATTTTAAACCCCTCGCGGATCTTTTTTCATCGACGGTCTATAACTTTCAAACCCTGGAAGAACGCCTCCGTGAGAGTGCCTTTTTAATCAAAGGCCTCGCCATTCGATTGAAAGACGAACGCACCAAACAAGACGTCACCTATCAATACCATGATGGGCTGATTTCCTATATTGAATACCTACATCAATCTAAAAAAGCCATTCATGATCCGCTCTTTATTGAAGGGGAATCGGGGGGCATCCATGTGGAAGTGGCGCTGCAATTTACGACCGCCTATTCCGATCAGATTTTAAGCTTTGTCAATAACGTGCGCACCCGAGATGGGGGCACGCATGAAACGGGCTTCAAATCCAGTCTCACCAAAACCTTTAACGAGTTTGCGGTCAGTCTCGATGTCACCAACGGGAAGAAAAAACTCGAAGGCGCCGACATCCGGGAAGGCCTCACCGCCATCATCTCGATTCTCGTCCCAGAACCCCTCTTGCA
Organism: uncultured Mycoplasmatota bacterium; assembly: GCA_913057225.1. Classification (GTDB taxonomy): domain Bacteria; phylum Bacillota_I; class Bacilli_A; order Izemoplasmatales; family Izemoplasmataceae; genus JAGYII01. Next base: position 12,871 of record CAJXNT010000007.1, on the reverse strand, counting down.
ATTTGAAGGCCAAACCAAAAACAAACTGGGCACCTCGGAAGCGCGCAATGCTGTGGATCAAGTGGTCAGTGAAAAACTCACCTATTTCTTCCAAGAAAACCCGAATCTCACCAAAGAACTGATTGACCGGGCCATCAAAGCCCAGACCGTCCGTGAAGCCGCCCGTAAAGCGCGGGATGAAGCACGCATGGAGAAAAAAACGCGGAAGAAAGAACCGCTGTTATCGGGAAAACTGGCGCCCGCGCAGTGGAAAGACCCCGAGCATTTAGAACTCTTTTTAGTCGAAGGGGATTCCGCCGGAGGCAGCGCCAAACAAGGCAGGGACCGCCGGTTCCAAGCCATTTTACCGTTGCGTGGTAAAGTCATTAATACTGAACGCGCCAAAATTGAAGATGTGTTAAAAAACGAAGAAATCACGACCATCATTCACACCATCGGGGCCGGCTTGGCCGCGGATTTTGATCTTTCCAAATGTCAGTATCAAAAAATCATCATCATGACCGATGCCGATACCGATGGGGCGCACATTCAAGTGCTCCTCCTCACGTTCTTTTTCCGCTACATGCGGCAACTCGTGGAAGCGGGAAAAATCTACATCGCCCGGCCCCCGTTATACAAAGTGACGTATACCGAAAAAGGCAAACCCACCACCGACTATTTATGGGACGATGAGGCGTTAGAGTCCCTGCAAAAAACCCGTAAACTTAAAAACATTCAACGTTTCAAAGGGCTCGGGGAAATGAATGCCGATCAGCTCTTTGAAACGACCATGAACCCCGGGACTCGCACGCTGATTCAAGTGAAAGTGGATGATCTCGCCGATACCGAACGCCGCATCAAAATCCTCATGGGCGATCAAGTGGAACCCAGACGCGATTGGATTGAAGCCAACGTCTCATTTTCCGCCGATGACACCTTCAGAGTGGAGGAATCTTAGATGGCGAAAAAACCGAAAGATCTCTCCGCCCTCATTGACCAATACATCGATGCGCAAAACCTCGAAGATATCGTGGGCGACCGGTTTGGGAAGTATTCCAAATACATCATTCAAGACCGCGCCCTGCCCGACGTTCGTGATGGCTTAAAACCCGTTCAACGCCGGATTCTTTTTGCGCTCCATAAACTTCACCTCACGCCCGATAAACCGTATAAAAAAAGCGCCCGGATTGTCGGCGATGTGATTGGGAAATACCACCCGCATGGAGACTCATCCGTCTATGACGCGATGGTCCGTATGGCCCAAGATTTTAAATACTTGGTGCCCCTGATTGACATGCATGGAAATAAAGGGTCGATCGACGGAGACCCCGCGGCGGCCATGCGTTACACCGAAGCCAAAATGGCGAAAGCCGCGCAATACCTCTTAGAAGACATCGATAAAAAAACCGTGGGCTTCATCCCCAACTTTGACGATGAAGAACTTGAACCGGTCGTTTTACCATCCCGGTTCCCCAATTTACTCGTCAATGGATCGTCTGGGATTTCATCCGGGTATGCCACGGAGATCCCGTCGCATAACCTGAAAGAAGTCATTCAAGGCACCATTTATCGCATGCGCCATCCGGAAAGTTCCCTGGCGCAAATCATGCGCTACATCAAAGGCCCCGATTTTCCCACTGGGGGCATCGTTCAAGGAGTCGATGGGATCCGCAGTGCCTTTGAAACCGGCCGGGGCAAAGTCATGCTGCGGGCAAAAACGCATTTGGAAGACCGCGCCATCATCGTCGAAGAACTGCCGTATGATGTAAATAAAGCCACCTTGGTCCGGAAAATCGACGAACTGCGCTTTTCCAAAAAAATCGATGGCATCAAAGAAGTCCGGGACGAAAGCTCCAAAGAAGGCCTTCGCATTGTCATTGAGATCAAGAAAAACTTTGAGACCGATCAAGTCTTAAACTTTTTAATGAAAAAAACCGACCTGGTGAAAAGTTACCACTACAACATGGTCGCCATTCACGATGGTCGCCCCGTTCAAATGGGGCTTTTAGCCATCTTAGATGCCTACATCACCCACCAAAAAGAAGTGGTCACCAACCGCGCCAACCATGACTTAAGACTGGCCAAAAAACGCCTGCACATCGTTGAAGGCATCATCCGCATGGTCGATGTCATCGATGACGTCATCGCGCTCATTCGCGCCGCCAAAAATAAAGCGTCTGCGAAAAAAGACTTGGTGAAAAACTTAGGCTTCACCGAAGAACAAGCCGAAGCGATTTTAACCCTCCAACTGTATCGACTTTCCAACACCGACGTCGGCGCGCTAGAAGGCGAACGCAAGGACTTAGAAGCGCACATCCAAAGTTTGACCCGTATTTTATCGGAAGAAGACGCCCTGGAAACCTCCATTGAAAACGAACTGAGAGCGCTTTTAAAAACGATGCCGCACGCACGCATCAGTGAAATCGAAGAAGAAATCGAAAAAATCACCGTGGAAGAACAAGCCCTCATCAAGCACGAACAGATGATGCTGGGCGTGAGCGGGGAAGGCTACGTCAGACTTTCCAGCTTACGAAGTTTTTCTGCCACCGATGAAGCCGGCTTTAAAGACGGGGATGGCTTCATGTATGTGAATGAAGTCTCGACGTTAGATACCTTGCTCATTTTCTTAAAAAGCGGAGACTATCTTTTTTATCCCATCTATAAAATCCCTGAATCCAAATGGAAAGACCCCGGCGTTCACATCAATACGCTCTTGCAGCTCGATGAACGACCCGAAATTGTCCATGTGGACGTAAGAACCACCTTTGATACGGAGGATGCGTTCTTACTCACCACCGCCGATAATCGCGTCAAACGGACGCTGATCAAAGATTACTTTGCCCAACGCTATCACCGCCCGATTAAAGCCATTGGCCTGAAAAAAGGCGACGCCTTGGTCGATGTGAAAGCGGTGGATTCAAAGAGTGTGGAAGTCCTCACGATGACGAAAAAAGGCTTGGCCTTAAAATACGATCTTTCAGAAATTCCCCTCACCGGCATTGGCGCCCAAGGTGTTAAAGCCTTAAACCTCGGGCCTAAAGACGCACTCGCCGCATCGATTCCCCTAAAAGATCATCATGATCTATTGATTTTAACGTCCCGCGGCACCATCAAACGGATGGACCTTTCAGAGGTTCCGAAGAAAAAACGCACCCAATCGCCGGTGGCCCTTTATAAACCGGTCAAAACCAAGCCATATTACACGGTGGCTGCGATGCTTTTAAGTGGTGAACTGTATAAAGCCCATGGCCATATCACCGTACTGACCGACCGAATGATGGTGGATGTGGAAGCCTTTGAACTGAAAAAAGGCTTGGCCGATACCGGCAAAGCCGTGATCGCACCGAAAAAAGGCACGCCAAAAACCTTTTATGAAGCGTTCCGCAGTGAACCTTTAGAGCCCACACCGTTGAGTGATTACACGCAAGTGATCACGCACACCCCCGAACAACTCTCTTTGGAGGTGGATGATGCTTTCAACGACGAGACTGAATGACGTTTCCCTGCCCCATGATGTCTTAAGCACCATGCTTGAGGTTTATAAGTATTTGGGGCGTAACGATGCGTTTTTCAGCGCGCTCGATACGCAAGTGGAAACCTTCGTGGCATCGACGATTCGGGAAGACACCTTTTTCCTTGCGCACATTCTCGGTCTTTCCATCAAAGAAGAGCGTTTGAAATCGCTCATTCTCAAAGATTTAAAACCGAAAAGCCACGATGAAATCATCCTCACGCAAATCAAGCATGCCTTGGTCCGGATTCATGAAAACATCGATCACTTTGAACTGATCGCCAATGAAATTGTCTCCTTGATTCAATTCATCTATGGCGATGTCGCCAAAGCCAGTGACCTCGCGTTTGACCGGGTCGAGAAAAAAGACGCGCCCGTGCGCGATTTATTAAGCACGAAGACGGTCTCGAAACGCTCCTTGCTGGAAGGCTTGGTCGACGCGTACAATCAAGCTTACAAAGAAAAAACGATTGAGCGGGGCCTGTTAGCGACCAGCTTTTACCTGGATTTCACGCTCATGAAACCGTTTAAAACCCGCAATGAACTGATCGGGCTTTTGATGCTTTACATCTTACTGTTAAACAGTGAGTATCGCTGTTTCCAACTGGTCAGCTTCTTTGGCATTTATGACCGCTTAACAACCACCTTTCATGAGACGGCGCTCAAAGCCAATCAAAATGCCACCGAAGGCTTAAGTCATCCCGCCACCTTGCACCGGTTGGTGCTCTCGATGACGTTAGAAGGCTATAAAGCGCTTGATGCGATGGTCAAAAACGTGCAATTTGATCACCAGTTTAATAAGCGCGATCTCATTGAAAACACCATCAAAAACTTGCCCGAAGTCTTCACCAAAGATGACGTGCGGTTGCACCATCCGTCGGTCTCAGAATCAACGATTGACCGAACCCTCAAGCGTCTCAAAGACGAAAAGAAAATTTCGCCGCTGGGCAAAGGCCGCTCGGCGCAATGGATGAAACTCCACAGCAAAAAAGATAAACTGAAATTGCATGAACAAATGCGACTGAAATTTTAGGAGAGTTGAATGACCCCACAAGCCTACTTAGACCACGCATTTAAATCCACGATCCAGAGTCTTTATGGCATCGAACTGTCCGATGTGATTTTTGAACAACCGAAAGATGCCTCCCACGGAGATCTCGCCTGTACGGTCGCCTTTCAACTCGCCAAACCGCTCAAAAAAGCGCCGCGCGAGATTGCCTTAGAAATTGCCGAAGCCATCGATAAAAAAGACGTGATTGCGTCGTTGGATGTGGCGGGGCCTGGGTTTATTAATATCACTCTCGCCAAGGCGACTCTTTATGATGTGATCCCCAGGATCTTAAATGATTTTGACACCTTTAAAGCCCCCGACGCTGGGAAAAAGCAAAAGATATTGTTGGAATTTGTCTCCGTCAATCCCACGGGGCTGATGCACATTGGCCATGCCCGCGGCGCGGCCAGTGGCGACACGCTCGCCCGTTTACTCAGTCAAACGGGCTTTGACGTGCTCAGAGAATATTATGTCAACGACGCCGGCAATCAAATCGACAATCTCGCCAAAAGTTTATATGTCCGCTACTTAGAAGCCCTCGGAGAAGCCGCAACCATGCCTGAAGATGGGTACCACGGCGAAGACATCAAAACTTTGGGTAAGAAGATTGCTGACGAAGATGGCCGTCAATGGGTGGACCATAAAGATGCCCATCAAGCATTCAAAGCCAAAGGACTCAATGCCTTACTGGATGACATTAAAACCGATCTCGCCCAAGCCAAAGTCACGTTTGATTCCTTTTATCACGAAACCTCACTCTATGAACGGGGCCATGTGGACGACGTGTTAAACCGGTTAAAAGCGTCCGGGTACACGTATGAAAAAGACGGCGCCTTATACTTAAAAACCAGTGCCAAAGGCGATGAAAAAGACCGGGTCTTAGTCAAATCCAGTGGCGATTATACGTACATCTTGCCCGACATTGCCTACCACGAACAAAAATTCCTAAGGGGTTACACCCATCTCATTGACATCTTAGGGACCGATCATCATGGCTACATTGCGCGCTTAAAAGCCGCGCTTGAGATTTTAGGTCATGATGCAAATGCCCTCGAAGTCTTACTCATTCAACTCGTTCGCGTCATTCGCGACGGGGTGGAAGTGAAGATGAGTAAACGCTCGGGCCAAAGCTTATCGTTAAGAGATCTTCTCGATGATGTCGGGCCCGATCCAATTCGCTATTTTTTCGCGGCTCGCTCGCTCAATACGCACATGGATTTGGATTTAAATCTTGCGGAAAAACAGCGCAATGAAAATCCGGTCTATTACGTGCAGTATGCGCATGCGCGCATCGCATCCCTGCTCAAAAAAGCCATGGATTTAGGCTATGATGTCTCGACGCCTCTCACTACCCATGACACGTTAAACATGGATTCCATCACAGCCTTACTCAATCATCTAAGAGCCTATCCCGACATGTTAGAAAAAGCGGCCTTGAGCCGAGAAATTCATAAGATCCCGAATTATTTGCACGAACTCGCCAGTTTATTCCACCGTTGGTACGGGGAAGAAAAACTCATCACCGAGGATGAAACGTATTCCCGCGAGCGCGTCAGTCTATTAATCGCCATCCAATCCGTACTGGCCAATGGCCTGGAATTGATCGGGGTATCCGCCCCCGAAGTCATGTAAGGAGTTTCAATGCGTACCCTTTACATCAATGCCGATATTTATCAATCGAATGCCACGAAATTCAGCGTCCAAGATGGACGCTTTGAAGCGTTTTATGAGGGGCTGCCCGATGGGGACTTTGATGAAGTGATCGATTTGAATGATGGCACCGTCGTCCCCGGGTTTAACGATGCCCATGGGCATTTTTTAGGGCTGATGTATATCGCCCGGCAAATCGCGCTGGATGCCGTGACGACCTTGGCGGAAGTCAAAGAGTTATTCAGAGATGAAAAAACGCTGATAAGGGCCTCCTTATTTAATGAAAATACGTTTGAAACCGGCGCTTTACTCGACCGTAAGACCCTGGATGAATTACGGTCCGATATTCCGGTGCTTGTTTTAAGAGTCTGCGGCCATGTCTTGATGGCCAATTCGAAAGCCATTGAGATGGTGCAAGGGGCTTTAGGCTTAAAGCCAAGCGATAAAGCCGACCTTGACCGCGGCATCTTTTATGAAGAGATGATTTCTGAAGTGATGAGTGTCTTTTTAGATCCGTCGCAAGAAGAAATCGAAGCCGATCTCTTAGAATCGGAAAAAATTGCTTTTAAACATGGCATCACCAGTTTTCAAACCGATGACTTCATCACCTATCCGGTGCCCTATGAACGAATCATTCGAGCCTATGAAGCGTTGCAAGACACGTTAAAAATCCGCATTCAGCAACAATGCCATTTAAAAACCCTCGAGTTGATGGATGATTTTTTGGCCAAAGGCTATCCCCATCAACGCTATGGACGTACGGTCATGGGCCCATCCAAACTCTTGGTGGATGGCTCATTAGGCGGTCAAACCGCGGCCATGCATGCGCCGTATGCGGGCAGTGAAAACACCGGACTCTTGAATTATTCCAAAGAGACCTTGAAAGCCTACATCGAGCGGCTCAATGCCGTGGACATGGATCTATCGTGGCATGCGATTGGCGACCGTGCCAGTGCCGTCATCCTCGATGCCATCGAAGAAAGTGCGCCAAGGCCTGGTCATCGCCATGCCCTCATTCATGCGCAACTAACGGGAAAAGAAGAAGTCACCCGCATGCAGAACTTAAATGTTGGGGCGATGATTCAGCCCATCTTTTTAGACGATGACATCCCGTTACTGAAGCGTTTACTTGGTCCCAAAGCAAAAGATACCTATTTATTCAGACAACTGTTTGACACCGTGCCGACCGCACTCTCCACGGATGCCCCGATTGTGCCGATTTCACCGCTGCAAAACATCTATCACGCGGTGACCCGCAAAAGTTTGAAACATCCCACATGGGACGCCCATCTGCCTGAAGAGGGCCTGACGATTGCCCAAGCCATCCGAGGCTACACGGAAGTCGGAGCTTATTTCATGCGTGATGATGAATTGGGGGCTTTAAAGCCGGGCTTTAAAGCGGACTTCACCGTCATAAAAGACATCGATTTAAACGATATTAATAGTTTCTTAACCGCCCAGGTGGCGATGACGGTGGTGGAAGGTGAGCGTGTTTATACCGCTTAAGCCTTTGAATCAGTGCTATAATGCACCTAAAGAAAGAGGAATTTTATGGATTTAAACGCCTACATCACCAATGTGCCGGATTTTCCCAAAGAAGGCATTCAATTCAAAGACATCACACCCCTCATTGGCGACGCTGAAGCGTTTCGCTTTGCGATCAATGAGATGGCCGCCTTTGCCAGAGCCAAGGGCGCTGAAGTCATTGTCGGCCCCGATGCCCGTGGCTTTATTTTCGGCACCCCCGTGGCGTACGCGCTCAATTTAGGCTTTGTGCCGGTGCGTAAACCTGGAAAACTGCCCCGAGAAACTTTGGAAAAAACCTACGATTTAGAATACGGGACCAATACCCTCGCCATTCACAAAACCGAAATCAAACCCGGGCAAAAAGTCGTCATCGCCGATGATCTACTGGCCACCGGCGGGACCATTGAAGCCACCGTGTCCTTACTCGAATCCTTAGGGGCTGAAGTGGTGGGATGCGTCTTCTTGATTGAACTTGATTTTCTGAAAGGCCGGGAAAAACTCAAAAACATTCCCATCAAAACACTCTTACATTACTGACGAGGTGAGCTATGATGCAAGCGCCCAGTGTTTCGTTGGATGCGTTCATGGACCAAGTCCATGGCTACATTAAAGACACGCACACGATTGAACACATACGGAGTGCGTATCACTACGCAAAAACGCATCACGACGGACAAAAGCGACAATCAGGGGAAGCCTACATCACCCATCCTCTTGCCGTCGCTTTTACTTTAAGCGAATACAAAACCGATCCGACGACCTTGATCGCCGGGCTTTTGCATGATGTCTTGGAAGACACAGAAGCGACCTTTGATGAGATCAAAGAACGCTTTGGTGAACCCGTCGCCTTGTTGATTGAAGGCGTCACCAAACTCGGAAAATATCAATACAAAGGCACTCCCGAAGACGAAGAAGAAAAACTCAACGCCCAAGCCAAAAACTACCAAAAAATGTTGCTGGCGATGGCCAAAGACATCCGCGTCATTGTCGTTAAACTGGCCGACCGGCTTCACAACATGCGCACGCTTGACTTCATGGATGAAGCCAAACAAAAACGCATCGCCAAAGAAACATTAGACATCTATGCGCCCCTCGCCCACCGGCTCGGGATGTATGTGATGAAAGCGGAACTGGAAGACACCTCGTTTAAATATTTAGAACCCGAAAAATACCGCCAAATCGCACAAATGATCAGTGACACACGGAATGAACGCGAAAATGATCTGACCATGATGCAGACCAATTTGGAATATTTACTGCGAGAAAACAAGTTTGAATACGACGTCAAAGGCCGCGTGAAAAACATTTATTCTGTCTATAAAAAGATGCAAGCGCGGAATAAGGAATTCGAAGAAATCTTTGATTTACTCGCGCTTCGGGTGATCTTACCGACCATGGAGAATTGTTACTCCGCCATCGGCGTGGTGCATTCCAAATGGACCCCAATTCCCAATCGCTTCAAAGATTACATCGCGATGCCCAAGCCCAACCTTTATCAATCGTTGCATACCTCGATCATTGCCAACGGAAAGATTTATGAAATCCAAATCCGCACGCAAGAGATGGATGACATTGCCGAATACGGGATTGCGGCGCATTGGGCCTACAAAGAAAACGTCTCCCCGGCGATGACCGAAACCACCACGAAGAAACTGAAGTGGTATTCCGACCTCGTCGAATTCACCGAAGAAGCCAAATCGGGCGAAGACGTCTTGAACCTTTTAAGAGAAGACATCTTCAATTCGAATGTCTATGTGTTCACCCCCGGCGGGGACATCATCGACCTCCCCAAAGGCTCCATGCCTTTAGATTTTGCCTTCCGCATTCACACCGAAGTCGGGTTAAAAAGTGTGGGCGCGATCGTCAACCAAAAGATTGTGCCGTTGGAATACAAACTGCAAACGGGCGACATCGTGAAGATGAAAACGTCCAAACAATCGTTTGGGCCCAACGACAACTGGCTCAAACTCGTCAAAACCAGCAACGCTCGTTCGAAAATTAAAAACTACCTGAACAAAAAACGCCGGGATGAGCTCATTGAACTCGGCAAAGAAGACTTGTTAAGAGAACTTCATAAGCGCCATCACACAGAAACCTTCAGCGATAAAGAAGTTGCCGCGCTCTTTTCCAAAAAAGGCGTCAACTCGCTGGATGATCTTTACTATGAAATCGGGAAAAACACGATCAAACCCGTGAACGCGGCCAATTCTCTAATTGGGACCGAAGAATACACCGAACAAGACTTAATCAACCAAATCAACAAACAAGCCGATTCGCCCAAAAAAGCCTCGTCGGAAGTCGTCGTGGAAGGGCTGGATAATCCTTCGCTTAAACTCGCCAATTGCTGTTCGCCGGTTCCCGGCGATGAGATTGTCGGATATGTGTCCAAAGGCGTGGGCATTGCGGTCCACCGAAAAGCGTGCAAAAACGTCCAAAACTTTGATGAAGACCGGTTGATTGATGTGGCGTGGGGCAGCAATGAAGGCGTCAGTTACAACGTCAATTTAAAACTGATGGTCTCCAACCGCGACAACATCCTCGCCGAAATCGTCAACACGATCACCGCCTCCAAAGGCAAAGTCAATCAAGTGGTGGCCTCCACCAATGCCCGCGGCGAAGCCATCATGAAACTCAAAGTCGGCGTGCATGCCAAAGATGAACTCGACGTCATCATCCAAAACCTCAATAAAGTGAAAGATGTATACGCCATTGAGCGTCCCATGAAATAAGATGCGATGCCTCGTTGAAAGAGTCGTAAGTGCCACGTTAAAAACCCCTGAAAAAAAAGCTCACATCGACCGTGGGCTTTTAGTCTATGTGGGCTTTAAACCCGGAGATACCGAAGCAGACGTTCGCAGTATGGCGCAAAAACTCTTGGGCCTGCGCATCTTTGAAGATGCGAACGGAAAAATGAATTTAGCCCTGGATGCGGTAAAGGGAAGCGTACTCCTCGTGCCCGCGTTTACGCTTTATGCGGATGCGAATACGTCCAGACGGCCGAATCTATCGGGCGCCTTGGCGTACGATGAGGCCCGGGCCTTATTTGAGGCGATGGTGGACATGTTAAACGATCAAGTCTCCCTTGAAACGGGCGTTTTTGGCGCCGATATGCAAGTGAATGCCATCAATGATGGCCCCATCACTTTGATCTTGGAGTCCGCATCATGATGACGTATATGAGCGACCGGTTACTGATTAGACCCGTTCATTTAAAAGATGCCCCGGCCATGTATGATTATGCCAAAGACCCCCGGGTGGGGCCCATGGCGGGGTGGAATCCGCATGCTTCCCTGGACGAAACCAAAGCCGTCATTAAGCAGATGATGAAAGTCTCAGAAACCAGCAGTGGCGTCTATGCGGTGTGTTTGCATGACAATGTCCTTTTGGGCACCATCGACATCCACAACATCAAACCGGGGTTTCAAGGCGAGATGGGCTTGGTCCTTCATCCCGATTACCACGGCCAAGGCATCATGAGTGAAGCGGGGAAGATTATGCTCATTCATGCTTTTGAAACACTCGGGCTTAAGCGCGTGGAATATCGCCATTTTAAAGATAACTTTGCGTCTAAACGCCTCCGGGAAAAACTTATGTTCCGCTATGAAGGCATTCTCCGTAATGGGCACCGCTTGCCCGATCACAGCGTGACCGACACCGTCTTATCGGCGATGACCGACACCGATTATTTCCTCCGGCTCAAAGCATTTTTTGCCCCGATTAAAGCCACGTTAAAATCGCTTTAAGCCAGCACGTCTAGAAGCCATGCATCCGCGAGTTGGGCCGTTGACATCTGGCGGCTATCTTCTATAATAAAAGAAACCCCATCACAGAAAAATCCAGGCCTCAAACTCGAGGGGATTAGCGACTCATGGACGGTGAAAGCATGAGCCTTGGACGTCTGGTGTGACCCTGTGTGGATGACAATTTCATCAACCGAGTGCTCAACAACTTCGAGAACTAAGGTGGTACCGCGCTTTTTAAGCGTCCTTAGATTTGAGTGCTTTTTTTATTAGGAGGCTGTATGAACCGTTTAAAAGGGATGTTTGATATCACGGCCGATGGGCCGTATTACGCCCGCATCCAAGCCGCCATTCGGACGATGGCTGAGAGGCATCATTTGATGCGCATTGATACGCCCATATTAGAAGCCACCGATCTCTTTCACCGGGGCATGGGCGATGAGACCGATGTGGTCGCCAAAGAAACCTACACGTTTGAAGACCGCGGAGGCCGGTCGGTCACCTTAAGACCGGAAGGCACCGCCGGCATGGTGCGGGCGCTCATTGAACATAAACTCTACGCTGAACCGGGCGCGGTCAAGAAGTATTATTACGAAGGCCCGATGTTTCGCTATGAACGGCCGCAAAAAGGCCGGTTCCGTCAGTTCCATCAATACGGCGTGGAACTCTTTGGCGCGGCGCATCCCGCCCTCGATGCCGATCTATTAGTATTGGCCTATGATTTTATGAACACCCTCGGACTCAACGGCCATTTAGAAATCAATCAACTCTCTGAAACCTCCAAACCGCTTTACACCGATGCGTTAAAAGCGCATCTCAAGCCGCATTTGAAGGACTTATGTCAAGATTGTCAAACGCGGTATGAAAAAAACCCCTTAAGAATCTTAGACTGTAAAGTGGATGCGACCCATGACGCCATTCAAACCGCGCCGATGCCCCTGGATTTTATGACCGACGAAGAAGCCACCTATTTTGAGGCGGTCAAGTCGCATTTAGATGCTGTGGGCGTTCCGTATACGGTCAATAAAAAAATGGTCCGTGGCCTGGATTATTACACCGGGCTCGTCTTTGAATTGAAAGTGGATGAAGCCTTACTCGGGGCTCAAAATACCATCGCTGGGGGCGGACGCTACGATCACTTAGTGAAAACCCTTGGTGGGCCTGAGCTTCCGGCCACCGGCTTTGCCTTTGGCTTAGAACGCTTGGTGGTCGCCTTAAAAGCGGCTGATGATACCCCGCTGAAAATGCCCTTAGATGTCTACATCATGGTCTTAGATAATAGCTTAACGGAAGAGGCCTTAGTCCTCGCTCAAGCCTTAAGACGTGGCGGGGCGCATGTGGATCTGGCCTATCACGGCGGCTCCATGAAAGCTCAATTTAAAGCCGTTGCGCAAAAAAATGCCCAATACGCGG
>CAJXNT010000006.1 GCA_913057225.1 uncultured Mycoplasmatota bacterium | reverse complement strand
ATCCAGACTTCAAACCGGCCCTTTCCCATCTTGGAATACGTGGGTCAAGTGCACGGGACGTATTTGGTGATGCAAGGCAGTGAAGGGCTTTTCCTCATCGATCAACACGCCGCCGCTGAGCGGATTCGCTATGAAGCCTACGTGCATCACATGGCCCAAGATACGGGCCTAAAAACGGAGTTACTCACGCCACTGGAAATCCCGCTGTCGGTCCTCGAAACCCGAGAAATCGCGCCGCACTTAGACACGTTTAAAGCGTTTAACTTAAGCGTAGAACTCACGGATCATGCGCTTTTAGTGCATGCGGTGCCGCATTATTTTCATCCCGGCAAAGAATACGATTACGCCCTTGAGATGATCGAACATCTGGTGGATGAAAAATCACTCACGCGAGAAGTGCTTATAGACCAGATGGCGAAGGATTTATCGTGCAAACATTCGATCAAAGGCAACACCAAAATATCGCGTGAAGAAGTCGATGTTTTGGTGCGTGATCTTGCGGCTTGTCAAAATCCCTTCCAATGTCCGCATGGCCGCCCGACTGTGATCGAATTCACCCAAGCGTCCTTAGAAAATATGTTTGGCAGAACCATGGCATGATCATCGGCATTGTGGGTCCCACGGGATCGGGAAAAAGTGCCGTGGGCGTGGCCCTTGCTCAGCGGCTCAATGCGGTGATCATCTCGGTGGATGCCTATCAAATATATCAAGGCATGGACATTGGCACCGGGAAAATCAAAGACTCAGAAAAAGCAGGCATTCCCCATTATTTCATCGACCATATCCCCGCACACATGCCCTATGATGTGGCGCAATATCAACGCGACGTTCGCGAAAAAATCGACGCACTTCGTGCGCAAAACACCCCCATCTTAATGGTCGGGGGATCGGGCTATTACTTGAAAGCGGTGTTGCATGATCTGACGTTTCCAAGCGGCGATAAAGCCGAGGCGCCCGCGCCTGACGTCATCTGGGACATCCTTAAAGAAAAAGCTCCCGAACTCTTAGATGGGGTGCACCCTAACAATCACAAGCGTCTTTTCAATCGGTACCGTCGCTTTCAATCCGGCACGGACGTTTCCGCCGTGGACCGGGCGTGGTATCCGTATACGCTATACGGGCTTGAGCGTCCGCTAGAGACGTTGAAAAAACGCACCGATGCACGCATCGATGCGATGGTGGACGCGGGGCTTTTGGACGAAGTGACCCACTTAAGACAGACGGGGCTATCGGCCACGGCCAAAGAAGCGATTGGGTATAAGGAGTGGAATGGTTATTTTGCGGGCGTCCTCACCGCCCAAGAGGTCATTCAAGCGATCAAGACCCACACCCATCAATACATCAAAAAGCAACGCACCTATTTTACCCACCAACTCCCCGTTCATTGGATCGACGCCGAAGGCTTAGACGCGGACGCCATTGCGGGGGAAATCATGGCCGATTTAAAGAATAAAGCGTCTATAAAATAAGGGCCTTTTAGGAGTGCTATAATCGGGATAAAGGAGGCGTGACTTCTATGTTTGATACTCCCACGCAGATCGGCCCCGTCACCATCCGAAACCGATTGGTGATGGCCCCGATGACCACGTACAGCTCCAATCCAGATTACACCGTATCCGATCAAGAATATGCCTATTATGAAGCCCGCGGGAAAACCGTGGGCATGTTGATTACCGCCGCGGTGGCCGTTTCCAAAAGCGCGCATGCCTTTCCACGGCAAATCAGCATTGAAGACGATGCGTTCATTCCAGGGTTAAAAACGCTGGCCGATAAAATTAAAGCCGGCGGCGCCAAAGCGGTGATTCAATTGCATCATGGCGGCCGCATGAATGATGCGAGTCTTTTTAACAACCCCGATGACATCGTCGCACCGTCGGCCATCAAAGCCGACCGCAGTTTTACCACGACGCCACGGGCGATGACCACCGACGAAGTCAAAGCCACGCAAAACGACTTTTTAGCCGCCATCTCAAGAGCCATTCAAGCGGGATTTGATGGGGTGGAACTGCACGGGGCGAACACGTATTTATTGCAGCAATTTTTCTCCCCCCAAAGCAACCAACGCACCGATCAATATGGGGGCTCCATTGAAAACCGCAGTCGCTTCATATTAGAACTCGTTGAAGCTGCGCAAGCCTTGATTCAAAAAGAAGCCAAGCAGCCATTTTTACTGGGCTACCGGCTCTCCCCGGAAGAGCGAGAAACCCCGGGCATCACACTCGCCGATACGCGCTATCTCATTCAAAAACTGAATGCGCTGAAGATTGACTATCTGCATTTATCGACCCGTCATTTTGCCCAATCATCCCTGCGCGATCCCGACAATTCCACGCCCATCATCGAGCGTCTCAGCGACGTGTTAGATCCCGACATTCCCTTAATAGGGGTGGGCGGCATTAACGAGCTCGACGATGTGAATCAGGCGCTTTCCATGGGATACACGTGTGTGGCCACGGGGATGACGCTGATTGCCGACCCACTCTGGGGCGATAAGCTCCGTCAAAACCAACCTCTCAATACCGTCATTACGCAAGACTTGGTGCCGGATTTAATGTTTGAACGGTTGCATCGTTGGCAAAAAATCTTGGCCGAAGGTGGACGGTTTATTTTAAAGGACTGATCCAATGAAATACGACGTTCAAATTCTCAAACACACCGCGCTGATGAAACGCATGGGCGATGTTCCCGTCTTTTACGATGGCGTCGTCAATGCCATGCATCTAGAAGGCGACACGATCACCGTGGATTTTACGCTTAAAAAAATGCACAACCCGCGGTTTGCGCATGACACCGACATTCGCCTCATTTGTCATGGCGTGAAACATTTCAGTTTGCAAAAAGCCCATTTTAACGAGACGTTATTCTACATTCATGACTTTGACATCAAGCGCCTCGATGAAGGCCTTTGGCTGCGCCTTGAAACCAGCGAAGGCTTACTCCAAGAGATCACATTTACCACCATTGAAATGCATGAAAAAACGGGCCAATAGCCCGTTTTTATTCGGTATGATATGGGGTGTTTAGGTAGTAGACCTGTTCGAAACCCGCCAGCGATATGCGCCGAGCGGCCCGTTTGACTTTCCGTTTGGATGAATGCACCAAATAAACGGGTAAATCTTTGCGGACTTTGGTTTGATTTTTGTGGGTTAGGGCGCCCACGGTAAAATGTCTGGCGCCTTTGATCCGGCCTTCATCGAACGCTTTTTTTGGCCGCACATCAATCAGTTGGGCTTTCCGCATGCCCGCTTTGAACGTCTCGGCATCCAGCCCCTCAATTTTTGCGGTATAATAATCCTTAAGCGCCATGATGCCCAGTCCGAGCGTGACCCCCAGGACAATGGGGATAATGTATGTGATAAAGATTTCCATGGGGACCTCCCAGTTAATTATAGTGTATCAAAAAAGTGAGTAGCTATGGCAAAAAAACATCGTCAAGGTTCCCTCAAAGACACCTTTGAGTGGCGCCACAAAACCACCCTGGATGATTTTTTAGAAGTTGAACCCACGCACGACGCGCGTGAAAGACGCCTGATCATTGGTCTTTTTTGGGTGAGCCTGCTTCCGTTTCTTTGGACGTTGAATCCGTGGCCCCTTCAAGGCGCCTTTTTCTTCGGCATCACCCTAGCGGCCCTGGCGGTGGATTTCGGTCTCAATCGTATGTTCGCATCGCCTTCGATATTTATATGCCGGGACGGCATTGGGGTGGTGCATAAAGAAAGCTTTCACTCCTTGGAATATGCCGCCATCACCCACGTGGAAGAAGGGCCCGATGCCCTCAGCCTCGTGGCTGAAAATGACCGGATTGATCTGCGCATCTCGCATTATCCTAAAGCGATCATCGCGGGGGTGCGGGAGATTTTAAACGCGGAGGGTCATTTGGGGGAAGCCTATCCCTATCAAATTTATTTCACCCCCGATGAAGGCATCCGCGTCGAAGAGACCGCATCCAGCGATGCACTTTCCACCCATGAGCGTCTGTCCAAGCAGTACCGGTATTATGAGGCGGTCGAATGGAATGCGCTTCAGTTAGAGGGCACCCGACTTTTAAAACTCAAACGTTTGAAAGATCGCACCGCTGCGTTAGAATTTCAATCGACCACTGTGACCTCGGAACATCCCTCGAACGCGACGATGACGCCGCAAAAAACCGATGGGGGGGCGCTGGTGTTTAATGCGTTTGAAGTGGACGCCTTGAAAAGTTCCACCCAAACCATCGATAAACCCTTTAAAACCTTACGCTCCATGATTGAAGGGATGCAGATTGAATCGGTGCAACACGTTGATCTCACCACCCATGTCATCACGCTTAAAAAAGACGCGACCCTGTGGACGCTATCGTTTGAAGCGGCTTCTTTATATGTGGGATTTAACGCCTTAGAATCGGATGACTGGTACCGCCCATAATATAGACAAACCCAGACACAATCATTATAATAGGGCTATTGAAATGAATAAGGAGTAACCATGACCTCAACCAACGATTTTAAAACCGGACTGACCATTGAACATGAGGGCAATATTTATAGCATTATGGAGTTTCAACATGTGAAACCAGGAAAAGGCAGTGCCTTTGTCCGCAGCAAACTGAGAAACTTAAGAAGTGGCGCCGTCATCGAGAAAACGTGGCGGGCCGGTGAAAAAGTGCAAACGGCCATGATTGAAAAACAAGAGATGCAATACTTATATGCGAATGGCCCCGCCTATGTCTTCATGAACACCGACACCTACGAACAAATTGAAATCCCCATCGAACGCATCGATTACGAAAAGAACTTTCTCGTGGAAACGATGATGGTGTCGATTAAACGCTACAAAGAAGAAATCATTGGCGTTGATCTTCCCGAGAAAGTGGCGTTAGAAGTGGTGGAAACCGTGCCCGGCGTGAAGGGCAACACCGTCAACAACGCCACCAAAGATGCCACCGTGCAAACGGGTTACTTACTGCAAGTGCCCTTATTCATTAATGAAAATGATAAAATATGGATTAATACCTCCACGGGTAAATACATGGCGAAGGCCTAAAGGAGTGAGCGTTTTTGGACCTCTCTGACCCTCACGAGGCGGCGAACTAATGCTGCCTTCCATACTGATTTTAGCTGGACTCATCGTCTTAAGTTCGTTTTTTTCGATGAGTGAAACGGTCTTTTCTTCGATCAACCCCATTCGTTTAAAGAATGCGATTGATGAGAAAAAACCCGGCAGTAAAAAAGCCCTGTGGGTGCACGATCATTTCGATTTAACGTTATCGACCATTTTGGTCGGAAACAATTTAGCCAATATTGCCATTGCTTCGGTGTCACTGGGCGTCATTGTGACCCTTTTTAACACGTCTGAAGCGGCCAGTGCCGCGCTCAATACGGTCATCATGACCACGGTCATTCTCATCTTTGGGGAAATCATCCCCAAAAGCTATGGGAAAGTCTATTCCGATGCCATTGCCCTTAAAATCAGTGGCGTCATGTATTACATCATCAAAGTGTTAAGACCGATCACGGCCATTTTCATAGGCATCAAACGTTTGATGGTTAAAGACAATCACACCGTGACCATCACGGTGACGGAAGATGAACTGGAAACCATCATCGACACCATGGAAGAAGAAGGCTCCATCGACGAAGATGAAGCGGAGATGCTTCAAAGTGTGCTGGATCTTCGCGACAAAAAAGTCAAAGAAATCATGACCCCCAGAGTCGACATGATTGCGCTTGATGAAACCGACGACGTGGAAACCATCAAAGCGACCTTTTTTGAACATCAATTCTCCCGGATGCCGGTCTTTTCTGAAACCCGTGATAACGTGATTGGAATCTTGAATGAGCGCGACTTTTTTACCACGCTCATCCTCAACCAACCCTTTGATTTGAAAGCCTTATTAAAAGAACCCATTTTCGTCCCGAAAGCGATGCGAGTGGACACCTTGATTGAAACCTTGCAGCGTGAAAACATGCACCTGGCGATTGTCACCGACGAATACGGCGGCACCAGCGGCATTGTCACCATGGAAGATGCCCTCGAAGAATTGGTGGGTGAAATCTACGATGAGCATGACGACATCGAACCCGATTTCATTCAACGCGAAAGTGCCAACGATTATTTACTCAATGCCGACATTTCCATGCACGATTTATTCGACGAATTGGACCTCGGAGAACCGGTCAATCCCGATGAATCGGTGGGATCATACATCTACAATCAATTTGAAGACATCGTCGAAGAAGGCACGGTGGTCTCGTATGAACATGCCAAAGCGAGTTATGACCATGACATTCCGGACACCATCTATGAACTCAAATTTGTCATCAAAAAAATCGAAGACCGCCGCATTAAAACCGTCTTATTGACGATTGATGTGGTGGAAAAAGCGAAGGAATCGTAATGGTTCGCCTGCAAAAACTCATCGCCCAAAGTGGGCTGACTTCCCGGCGTAAAGCTGAAGCCCTCATCACCGCGGGCAAAGTGTCCGTCAACGGTGAAGTGATCACCACCTTAGGCGCCAAAGCTTCCGCTTCCGATGTCATCGTCGTCGACGGCAAACCCCTCGAAAAAGAAGCCCCCATCACCTATGTGTTTTACAAACCCGAAGGGTGTGTGTCCACCACGTCCGATGAAAAAGACCGCCCCACGGTGGTTGATTTCATCTCCGATTCCAGGCGAATCTACCCGATCGGCCGGCTGGATTATGACACTTCAGGCCTCTTACTTTTAACCAACGAAGGCGATTTGGCCAATCATCTCATGCAACCGGATCACGCCATCAAAAAAGTCTACGAAGTCACGTTCACTGGGGTCTTAAGACGAAAGACTTCGCACATCTTTGAAAAAGGCATGATTTTAGAAAAAGTGAAATTAAAGCCCGTGGAAGTGGCGCATGTGAACGTCAATCCCGCGAGTGAAAAAACCACCTGCCAGTTGACCTTGATGGAAGGTAAAAACAATCAAATCAAACGCATGCTTGCCGAGTTTGGGCATGAGGTCACCCGTTTAAAACGGATTCAACTCGGGCCCTTGACCTTAGATGGACTGAAAAAAGGGCAATACCGTGACCTGAAACCGCACGAGCGAAAAATGCTATTTCAGTTATAAAAAAAGCCTCTAAATTTTAGAGGCTTTTTGTTTGGTTAAAGGAGACCGGCACCAAAAAGGGCCGCAAACACCAATGAAACGATGCTCATCAGTTTGATTAAGATGTTGATGGATGGGCCTGAGGTATCTTTAAAGGGATCCCCCACGGTATCGCCAGTGACACTGGCTTTGTGCGCTTCGGAGGCTTTTCCGCCTTCGTTGCCCTCTTCAATGAATTTTTTCGCGTTGTCCCAGGCGCCGCCCGCATTGGCCATGAAGATGGCCATCGCGATGCCGCTGGCGAGCGATCCTCCTAAGAGACCGCCTAAGCTTTCCGCGCCGAGTAAGAAGCCGACCGTAATGGGGGCTAAAACGGCGAGGATGCCGGGTAAAATCATTTCTTTCAGCGCCGCTTTGGTGGAGATGTCCACACATTCGGCGTAGTCTGGTTTTTCCGTGCCATCCATAATCCCGGGCATCACCCGGAATTGGCGACGGACTTCATCGATCATTTTATTGGCGGCCCGTCCCACCGACGACATCGTCAGGGAACTGAATAAAAACGGAAGCATGGCGCCAATGAGAATGCCCACCATGACTTTCGGTACGGTGAGGTCAATCGAGGTTAATCCCGCCGCCCGGACAAACGCACTAAAGAGCGCAAGCGCCGTGAGCGCCGCACTGCCGATGGCAAATCCTTTACCGATCGCGGCGGTGGTGTTTCCGACACTGTCCAATTTATCGGTGATTTCCCGAACTTTGGGGTCCATGCCACACATTTCGGCGATCCCCCCTGCATTATCGGCAATTGGACCATACGCATCAATGGCAATCGTCATTCCTGTGGTGGCGAGCATGCCCACCGCACTGAGGGCAATGCCATATAATCCCGCGAGTTGGAAGGCGACTAAAATAACCAAGCCAATCGCAATGATGGGAATGGCGGTGGATTGCATCCCAATGGATAGCCCCCCAATGATGTTGGTCGCATGCCCGGTTTGGGACTGTTTGGCGATGTCTTTGACGCGTTGGAAATCACTGGAGGTATACATCTCGGTGACGATCCCAATGAATAACCCGACGGCCAGGCCTGCGATGATGGCGAAGAAAATGCCATAATCGGTAAAAATCCCTTGCTCGACGTAATACCACGTTATCCCTGCGGTGAAGACAAAAAAGACCGCGCCCGCCACATAGGTGCCTTGTTTTAACACTTTGTGGGGCATATCCGCTTGTTTGGTCCGTACGGTCATCGTTCCGATGATGGCCGCTAAGATGCCGACGGCGGCCAAAAGCAGTGGGAATAAGGCTTTTTCAAATTGAAATTCAGTAAAACCCACCACGCCTAAGGTCATCGCCGCGATGATTGAACCGACGTAACTTTCAAATAGATCCGCGCCCATGCCGGCGACATCGCCGACATTGTCACCGACGTTATCGGCAATCACGGCGGGATTTCTTGGGTCATCTTCGGGAATGCCCGCTTCAATTTTGCCGACTAAGTCGGCGCCGACATCGGCGGCTTTGGTGTAAATGCCGCCGCCCACGCGGGAAAAAAGTGCGATGGAGGATGCGCCCAGGCCAAAACCGGTGATCATGGCCATCATCGCGTCTAAGCCGATGTCAAACACGTAGACACCCACGATGTAACTGGCGATGACGCCCAGTAAACCGAGGCCCACGACGGCCATGCCCATGACAGCCCCGCCGGAAAAGGCGATATCTAAGGCTTTATTCATGCCTTCATCGCGCGCCGATGTCGCCACGCGTGAGTTACTGGCCACGGCCCCGCGCATGCCTAAGTACCCGGCGGTCGCAGACAGGGATGCCCCCAGCACAAAGGTGAGGGCGGTTCCTAAGTTGATGGCCAGGGCCAGCACCATACTTAAAATGAGGACAAACCCCGCGAGGATCGAATACTCACGCTTTAAAAAGGCCATCGCCCCTTCGCGAATATAGCCTGAGATTTCTTCGACGCGATCGTCGCCTTTTTGTACTTTTTTAATTTTACGGAATAAGACCACGGCATACAGCAATGCCATGATGCCAAATAGTAAGGTGAGAAAAATCCACGATTCCATGGAACCCTCCGACAATCAAAAGATAATTTAGTGTAGCATGCTAACCATTAAGGCTTCAATGAAAAACTCCATTTTTGGCCCTATTTGACAACCCTAGAGCCTTTCTATATGATATAATGGGAACGCTAAAAGAGGTGAAAAAATGCCCCCGATACAAATTGCCATTGATGGCCCTGCTGGTGCAGGAAAGTCCACCATTGCAAAGGCGCTTGCAGACCGTATGAACATCATGCATTTAGACACGGGCGCCATGTACCGGGCGGTCACAGTTAAAGCCTTAGAGCTTGGCATCGATCTGGCCGATGAAGCCGCGTATGATTTCATCGACTCGACCGATTTTTCTTTCCAAGATGGCGAAATCATTATGGACGGTCAAAACGTCGAGCAAAAAGTTCGTTCGAATATGACCAGTCAAAACGTCTCCTTGGTCGCCTCCCACAAAACCGTCAGAGATGCCCTCGTAGAACGCCAACAAGCCATTGCCAAAAAGCATGACGTGGTGATGGATGGTCGTGACATCGGGACGGTGGTCCTTCCCGATGCCCCGTACAAATTCTTTCTCACCGCCGACCCCAAAACCCGGGCGGAAAGACGGCTGAAAGAAATGCTCAAAAAAGGAGAATCTGTGACGTTGGCGGCGCTCATTGAAGACATCAAGCGTCGGGATGATTACGATTCGAACCGGATGCACAATCCGTTAAAAAAAGCCCCCGATGCCATTGAAATTGACACGAAAGACTATTCGATTGTGGCGCTCGTAGAAAAACTATACACCATGGTGAAAGAAGGATAATTATGGAAATTAATCAAGTCAAAGAAGGCGCCAAAATCACCGGCACCGTCTATGAAGTGAGAGACACGGAAATCATTGTGGCCATTGAAGGCTATCCCATCGAAGGCACAATGAACTTGGAACAAATGACGAAAAAACCGATCGCCAAAGCGTCGGAGATGTTTAAAAAAGGCGACCCCGTGGAAGCCATGGTTCGCAAAAAAACCGATGAGTATTTATTGTTGTCACGGATTGACATTGAAGTGGCCGAAGCGTTTGATGCGCTGCAAGATCAGTTCGTCAACGACAAAGCGTTTGAAGTCACCGTCAAAGGCGTCAATAAAGGGGGCCTTTCGATTGATTATCACGGGTACGATTGCTTCATGCCGGCCAGTGAAATTTCCACCAGCTTCATTGAAGACATTGGCAGCTATGTGGGAAAAACCCTCCTCGTTAAAGTCATTGAGATTCGCCGCGAAAAAGTGGTGGTATCCCATAAAATGGTGGAAAAAGAAGCCGACAAGATTGCCAAACAAGAAGAACTAGAAACCATCAACGTGGGCGATGTCTTAGAAGGCACCGTCGTCAAGATTTTAGATTTCGGCGCATTTGTTCGCTTCAATCACGCCGAAGGTCTCATCCACATTTCACAACTTTCACACCACAAAGTTGCGAAAGTATCGGACGTATTAAAAGAAGGCCAAAAAGTGACCGTCAAAGTCATCGAAGCCGATGGCGAAAAACGCGGGCTTTCGCTCAAAGCCCTGCAAAAAACCCCTTGGGAAGAATTTGCTGAGGCGCACAAAGTCGGCGAAAAAATCAGCGGGAAGGTCGTCAAGAAAATGCAATTTGGCTTCCTCGTGGAAGTGGCCCCCGATGTGGTGGGCATGATCAACAAACTGGATTATTCTTGGGATCCGAATTACAACCTCGCCGGCGACGTTGAAGTGGGCGATACCATTGAAACACAAATTCTTTCCATCGATCCCAAAAAACGGCGCATGGCGCTTTCTAAAAAACATTTAGAATACAACCCTTGGGATGATGTGAAAGTCAAGATTGGCGATAAAGTTTCGGGTGAGGTGAAAGCCTTACAAACCAACGGGGCCCTCGTGGAAATTCAAGGGGTCAATGCCTTCTTACCCATCGGAGAGATTCAAGAAAACCGCGTTGAGCGTGTCCAAGACGTGCTCAAAGAAGGCGATGTCATCGAAGCCGTGGTCCTCAAGTTCAATCCCCGGGCGTGGCAAATGGTCATCTCTAAATTTAAACGTGAACAGCAAGCGATTCGCGAAGAGTATCAAAAGTACATGAAAACCGAAAATCAAGAAGATCAAGCGCAAACCCTCGGTGAGTTATTTGCGGAGAAGTTTGCCAGTTTGAAAAAATAGGAGCAGCGATTGATCACAGTGGCCATCGTCGGCCGACCCAATGTGGGGAAAAGTTCGTTATTTAATCGGTTGGTGGGAGAACGCAAATCGATCACCGATGACACCCCCGGGTTGACCCGCGATCGCATCATCGCGAAAGCCTCATGGCTTTCGCAAGACTATCAACTCATCGACACGGGCGGCATTGATTTTGATGACGCCCCTTTTTTAAATGAAATTCGCATGCAAGCCGAGATTGCCATGGATGAAGCGGACGTCATTTTATTTGTCGTGGACGGCAAAAGCGGCCTGACCGATCTGGATATGGAAATCGCCAAACAGCTCTACCGCGTCAAAAAACAAGTATTTACCGTCGTCAATAAGCTCGACAGTGGGGCCCATGACACCCTCTATGAATTTTACAGTTTGGGCCTGGGGGATCCCTATCCCATCTCCACCATTCATGGGCTGGGCATTGGGGATTTACTCGAGACCATTTTTTCCGAGACCGAAGACAAAAGCGTGGAATACGCCGAGGCCATTTTAAAAATGGCTGTGATTGGCCGGCCCAATGTGGGAAAAAGTTCCTTGGTCAACGCGGTCTTAGGCGAACACCGCGTCATCGTCTCCGACATTTCCGGCACCACGCGCGATGCGGTGGATACCCGGTTTAAAAAAGACGACCAAGAATTTGTCATCATCGATACGGCCGGCATGCGGAAAAAAGGCAAAGTCTATGAAGACTCTGAAAAGTATTCGGTGTTAAGAGCCTTAAAAGCGATCGATCAAAGCGACGTGTGTTTAATTGTGTTGGATGCGTCTGAAGGCATCGTGGAACAAGACAAACGCATTGCAGGCTATGCCCACGAAGCCGGTAAAGCCAGTATTATCGTGGTCAATAAGTGGGATTTGGTGGCCAAAGATACGATGACGATGAGTCGCTTCCAAGAAGAAATTGAAGCGTCGTTTCAGTTTTTATCGTACGCCCCCATCGTGTTTGTGTCGGCCAAAGAGAATAAACGTCTGCACACGATTTTTGAGAGTTTGACCACCGTCTTTAAGAACTACACCAAAAAAGTATCCACCTCCGTCTTAAACGATGTCTTTAATGATGCGTTAGCCTTCACCCCACCCAAAAGGTTCCAAGGCGGGACGTTTAATATCTCGTATGCGACCCAAGCAAGCGTTAAACCCCCCACATTTATCCTTTTTGTCAATTCGCCCGAGTATTTACACTTTTCCTATGAGCGATACTTAAAAAACCGCTTAAGAGAGGCGTTTGAGCTCTCTGGAACCCCCGTGCATTTCTTATTACGGGAGAAAAATCTTTAATATTTTTACACCAAAGATACAAAATTTTATCGTTTTTCCCTTGCTTAAGCGAAAAACCTTGCATCAATTTGCATTTATTGATATACTATCGTTAGATTTTAAAAAAAGGAGGGCATGTCCATGAATAAAACCGAATTAGTCGCATTGGTTGCGGATCGTGCTGGACTCACCAAGAAAGATGCACAAGCTGCATTAGACGCTGTTCTTGACGGTGTCAAAGAATCACTCGTCAAAGGGGATAAAGTCGTACTTACTGGCTTTGGAACATTTGAAGTGAGAGCACGTCAAGCGCGTACGGGTCATAACCCAAGAACTGGTGCATCCATTCAGATTCCTGCACAAAAATCTCCTGCTTTCAAAGCTGGAAAAGTACTCAAGGATGCTGTCAGATAATTACTGCATGTAAAAATACCACCCCTGGTGGTATTTTTTTTTACTTTGTGCTACTGTTTTTTTAGAGGTGATGATGGGTGCAACCTTTAGCCGCCAGCCTGATTAAAGCCACCAAAAATAACGATGTTGAAGCGCTTAAGATTCTCGCCGAAGACCAGGCGTTAACCGGGGTGGACACCCGGGAGCAAACGCTTCTTTTTTATGCGGTCAAATCCCAAAGTTTTAGAGCCCTTGAATTTTTATTGGATGCCGGTTTATCGGTCAATCATACCAATTATCAATACGAAACACCCCTCCATGTGGCCGCGCGCATTGGCGATCTCAGAAGCATTCAAGCGCTCCTGAGTGCGGGGGCCGATTTACGGATGTCCAACGCGCACAAACAAACCCCATTGATGCTGGCCGCCGCCAAAGGGGCCCATGAAATCATCGAGGTATTATTGAACGCTGGGGCGTCTTTAGGCGCCTTAGATTCGATGGGGGATAATGTGCTTTTTTATGCCTTAAGAGGCCGCAAAAAATCCATCTTAAACCGCTTCATTGAAGCCGGGGCTTGGGTGCATCATCTCAACGACCAACACCATTCGCTCATGCATGAAGTGGCCAGTTTGGGCGATCTCAGGCTGTTTGAGGTGTTACTCGACGCCGGTGTGTCTCCGTATGCGCTCAACATTCACCATCAAAGCCCACTGCATATCGCGACGAAAAAACGGCATGTGCCGATGGTTCAACGGCTGCTGGATTTAGGGCTCGAACCTTCACTGAAAGATCATTTTGAAGAAAGTCCTGAGTCGATGGCCGCCCGCTCCATGGACGTTGAACTGACGACCCTCTTTGAGACATTTCCAAGACTGCAAGCGAATGTGGCGTACCGGTTAAAATGTCCCTTGCATCACGCCATCCGCACCGGCGACATCGACCGGGCGCTGGTGATGATTAAAAAACGCACCTTTGAGCCGCTTTATGATGGCTACGGCAAAAGTGCGCTCTTTTACGCGGTGATGGCGCAAGACGCGTACCTAATTGACGCGCTTTTGACAAATGACCACCCCACCGATGCCTTTCAAACACACGGACTTTCCTTAGGGATGACGGTGCTACTTTTTAAACAATCTTCAGCGTTGGAAGTCCTTAAAAAACATGGGGCATTAAGCGATTTATCGCCCCTTGAAAAAAGTTACGTGGAGAAACATCCGGCCCTGAAAAATTATTTGAATTAAACGGGGAGATCGGGGACCATTTGAATCGTGTTGGCCAAGAGAATGAGGCCGATGCTGATGGCGTTGTAAATCGCATGCATGGCCACGGTCACAAAGAGACTGCCAGACCTTATATAATAAAGTTGCAAGACGATGCCGATGACGACGTAGGGAATGATGACCTGCACGTTCGTAATTTCTGTGACCGCATGTAAAAACCCAAACAAGATGCTTGAGAGAATGATGGCCGCCGCCCGCGGTCCTTTTTTTTGCAAATAGTTAAAGATGCTGCGGCGAAATAAGAACTCTTCCGTGAACGGTGCTAAAAAAATGCCAAAGGCCGCCACCGCCAGTTGGGTGGTGAGATTCATTTCCAAAAACCCGACCAATATCGCTTGATTTTCACTGACTTCAAAAAGCCCGGTGGCATTGAGGATGAGCCCCACCCCAAGTTGAATGAGATACATGACAATGACGCCTTGCAAGACCCATGACCACGCCGTCCGCTGGCCGGCATTTTTAAACGCACGCCATTCATCGCTTAAGGCGTTTTTAAAGACCCAAATAAAGGCAAGGGTAATCACTGCATACCACCCTAAATTGAGCAAGGTAAGCAGTTGACCTTCCCGCATGGCGCCGTCAAACAGGTCCGGATTGACGGCAAAAAGAACGGTCTGTACGGTAATTAATACAATCGTGGCCAGCAGATAGATGGCCAACGCTTTAAACACTTCCAAACGGACGATATTTTTCATGCGTCTAGTGTAGCATACGAGCCTTCATAGACATCGAAAGCGTGCCTATGATATAATTTGAGCGCTAGATGTCACCTTAAATTGAGGGAAAAGTATGGCAAAAAAATCATTCGCAGTGATTGGCCTCGGCCGCTTCGGCGAGAGCGTCGTCAATGAACTGTTAGAACAAGAACTCGATATCCTCGTTCTGGATAAAGACCCAGACCGCATTCAACGCATTTCCAAAAAAGTCACCCATGCCGCGACCATCGATTCGACCGATATATCATCCTTGAAAGAAGTGGGGATTAAAGACATCGATCACGTGATTGTCGCCATTGGCGATGACATCCAAAGTTCGATCATGACGTCGATGATTTTATTGGAACTGGGCGTGAATAAACTCACCGTCAAAGTCCAAAACGATTACCACGAAAAAGTCTTGCAAAAAATTGGCGTCAAGGACACCGTGTTCCCCGAAAAAGTCACGGGACGCAATGTGGCCAGCCGCCTCGCCACCGGCCCCAAAGTGGTCGATTATTACGATTTGGGCGACCAACATTCATTCTTTGCCGTGCCCATGTGTGTCAGTGAAATGTCGGGCCAAGAAGTCTCCCACATTAACGCCACGACGCTCAGACAAAAAATTCGCGCGGAAAACCAAGCCAATGTGGACTTGATTGCCATCCAACAAGACAATTCGGTGTATTTACCCGGCGAAGACGTTAACATTAATGCCGAAGCCACACTATGGCTCTTTGGATCCAATCAAGAAATGAAAACCTTTATTAAGGATTGGTGTAAAACCGATAGCGATGAAAAGTAGCCGCATCACTCTGGTGTCTTACAACCGTCATAAATTTCAAGAGTACTTGCATCTATTCAAATCACTCCCTTTAAACCTGGATCCCCTTGATCCCAGTTTTAAAGGGCTTTTGCTAGAAGATGGCGATTCCTTTGAGGCGAATGCCATCCAGAAAGTGAATCAAGTGCCGCTTAAAGACCAGTATATTTTTGCGGAAGATTCCGGCCTCATGATTGACGCACTCGAAGGCGCCCCAGGCATTTATTCAAGACGTTATTCGGGCCTCGATGATGCCCGCGCCAACAACCGAAAAGTACTCAATGCCATGAAAGGCATTCAAGATCGTTCAGCGACGTTTGTGGCCGTCATCGCCCTCAAAACCCCCGACGGAGCGATCACCCTATTTAAAGGGCTGTGCCCCGGATACATTCATACGGAAGAAGCGGGCGATACCGGCCATGGGTACGATCCGATTTTTATCCCCGTGGGATCGGCAAAAACCTTCGCCGAAATGGGGCCTGAAGCCAAAGCCAGCGTTTCCCACCGTCACGCCGCCGCCAAAAAACTCATTCAGCACCTCAAAACCACTCTATGACCACGTTACTCATTCTTTCAGATGTCCATGGCCACCGCGCCCGCCTAAAAAAAATCCTGGATAAAGAAACGTATGACCAGGCGATTTCACTCGGAGATTTGGAACTTCCCCCGGCGGATTTTCCCACGCTTGATGTCATCATTCATGGAAACGCCTTTTTAGATCCCGGCCAAGCCTTTCAAGTCTGGGAAAAAACGCCCTGGAAACTGGTCTTTACTCACGGGCATTTAGAACACGTCGAGCGTTCCGACCATGGGCTGTATCAACGCTTAACCCAGCATCAAGCAGACCTCCTTTTTCACGGACACACCCATGTGGCCCGCGTGCAGGAAGTGACGGGTGGCTGGCTCATCAATCCGGGAGCCATCTCCCATTCAAGGAGTCAAACGCCCGAGAGTTATGGCGTCTTAAAACTAAAAGACCGTGACGCCACCTTGACGGTCAAAGATGTACACGGCAATCCACTTTTTACCCACTCATTTACGAAACGAGGCAGTGCATGAAATGGCTTAAAACCATAGTTTATATCGGTATCCTATTAAGCGCATCGCTCACATTATTCGCGTGTGAAACCCCTGAAGATTCGATTCAAGACCCCGTGCCTACGGATCCCGTGGGCGACCCCCGCGTGCAAAATTACTACCAAGTGTTCGTTCGCAGTTTCGCCGATGGCAATGGCGATGGCATTGGGGATTTTATCGGGCTTGAAAACTCGTTGGATTATTTTGTCGATCTCGGCATTGAAGCGTTATGGCTGATGCCCATCCATCCGAGTCCCTCCTATCATGGCTATGATGTGGACGATTATTACGCCGTGCATGAAGATTATGGGACGCTTGCGGATTTTGAATCGTTTCTCGCGGCCGCGGATGAAGCCGGCATTGATGTGATCATCGATTTTGTGATGAATCACTCATCCGATTCCCATCCCTGGTTTGAAGCATTCATGGCGGGGGATCCTGAGTATCAAGATTATTACCGCCGCATTCCCGCCTCCGACGACCGCGTTGGTCAAACCGGCGCCTGGGGCCAAACCATCTGGCATGCGGCCGGCGAAAACACGTATTATGCGGGGGTGTTTGGCGGATACATGCCCGATCTCAATTGGTCCAACCCTGACGTGGTCGATGAAATGGTCAATGTGGCGACCTATTGGCTCGATAAAGGGGTGGATGGATTCCGCATTGATGCGGCCATTCATTTATTCAGTGTCAATGAACTCCCTGCGGGGACGGCCAGTTTGGATGAAAGCTTATTCCAGTTGGAATATTTTTCTTTCCAAGTCAAAGCTCACGATGAAGACGCCTTCATCGTCGGTGAAGTCTGGGACACCGCCTCCATTTATCAAGCGTTTTATCCGGCCATTGATTCGGTGTTTCATTTTGATTATGGCAACGCCGTCGTCAATGCGGTCAATCAAGGGTTTTCCCGTTCGTATGTTGACGATGTCATCGACTGGCATGAAAATGCCTTGGCGCAAAATGCCACGGCCGTGCAAAGTCCATTCCTAAGAAATCACGATCAAAACCGCCTCGCCGGCGCCTCTGAACCGGGCTATCCGAACATTGGTCAAGACCTGGAAGGGCTTAAGCTCGCGGCTGAAATGCTTTTATCGGTCCCAGGAAGTCCCTTTATTTACTACGGAGAAGAACTGGGGATGGCGGGCGAGCGCGCCTTTGCCCCGCCGCTTTGGGATGCCACGGTGCGGACCCCATTTTTATGGGACGATGAGCGACTCACGACCTGGACCGTGGATGATTATGATTATGTGGATACCCCCAACCAAGCCGTCGCCCGCGTAGATGAACAAATGGATGATCCGAATTCTCTTTATCACACCTATCGCTCGATGCTGCATCTTAGACTTGACGAACCGGCCTTAAAATACGGAGATATTACCGCGTATGAAGGCAATCATCCCGGGCTTCAAGGCTTTTACCGGTCGTTTGAAGGCGAGACATTGTTGGTCCTTCATAACGTTTCCGAAGAAGTCCAAACCGCCGCGGTTGAAGGAACGTATGACGTCATCTATGGCACGTTTGAGGGCGATGTACCGGCTCGCAGTACGGCGATTTTAAAGGTCAATCATGAATAACACGCTGGGGACTTTATTTAAAAAGGCACTCACCTTTAGTCCCGATAGTTTTTCACTGCTTAAAGGTCGGTTGAGAACCTTTCTGCTCTATTTTTTCTTGCTCAATCTCATCATGTTCATTCCCCTCACCTATTCCATTTTTCAACTCGATTCCAGCATTCAAACGCTGCTTGGAATTCGCCTCACCGATGCCGAGGGGTTAAGCGGGCTTCCGGAAAATTGTGAGATTGTCAATGAAGAGTTGATCTGCGAGTCCGAAGCGGTCTATCAGGCCTCGTTTTCGGTCAATGATCAAGTCATCGAGGTCTTTATCAATGCGCCTGATACGCAAGAAGCCTCAGCCAATCAACTACTGATGCGCCGTCAAACGGCGGAACTGGTCATTAACGACGCCACCCTCACCATGGACTACCGCGGGTTTGATTACACCCCGTTTCAAGACTTAAATGCCTCGGCACCCGAAGACGTCTACACGGTGATGTTCAATGGCTTTTATCCCTCACTCAGACCCTTTTTTGCGCTTCCCCTCACCCTCATTTTCGTGGGGGGCTACATCCTCACCAATGTGATTTTACTCTTTACGTTGGCGGGGTTTGCGATGCTCTTTAAGTTGACCATTTATGATTTACCGAAATACGTTGATATGGTGAAACTCTTTGTGCTCGCTTCGACCGTGCCTGGCATCGTCAATTTAATCATCGGTCTGTTCGGCTTGAGTGCGTTTTCCAGTCTGGTTTATAATTTCTTAACGCCCTTTTTCGTGTATGTCTTATACCGGCGAAAAGACCCAGAAATCACCGTCTCATAACCCCTTTCCAGAACGCCATATAAGAGCGTTCTTTTTTTTGACCCGATTGGGCTTTTAGACGTGCTCATATGTAACCGTTTCCATGTTTATTCTTTTGTATGACAAATTCTATAAAAACGTTTACATTGCGAAGGGGTTTTGATATATTTAAGGTGTAGAAAAACTCTATTCCGAAACGGAAAATTTAGGAGGAATTTGATGAAAAAAGCACTGCAATTTATTGCGGTCTTAGCATTTGTGTTTGGGCTTTTTTCCACGCTGACCCCGGTTTTGGCCGATGGTCATGAGGATGGTGAAGCTCCCACAGATCGTAAAGTCGTAGTCCATTATCATCGCTGGGATGGCGACTATGACGGCCGTAATGTTTGGACTTGGAACACCGGGACCAATGGCTCACAGGCTCCCGTGGCCTTAGAAGGCACCGATGAATTCGGTGGATACTTTGAAATCTACGTCGATGAAGATGCTGGGGATACCATTGGACTCATCTTACGGTATGGCGACGCCTGGGGGAACGGTCAAAACGACCGTGATGGATTAATTCCTGCCACAGGTGGCGACAAAGCCAACAAAGAAATCATCGTCAAGCAAGATGGTGAATTTGTTGGATTTGATGAAAACGGTGTCAAACATGTCTTTGTCTATGAAGGGATGAACGAAGTCATCTATCAAGATGAAGTGCATGGACCGATGCGAGATGGCTATGGAACCTTGGCCATCGTGTATTACGATCCGGCTGAAAGTTACGAAGGTTGGAACCTTTGGACCTGGGATACCGGAACGGGCGGAAGTGCACCCGCCAATGATACGGGCGTACCTTTCCAAGCAGCCTTAGATGTGGATGGAGGCACCGTCGGTGAAGAAATGTATCGCATTGCGTTCTTCTCCATCGGGGAAGATGCGGCCGATGAAATTGGCTTCATCGTCCGGACCGACGCTTGGGACAAACAATGGGAAGAAGATCTCTTTGTGGATGTCACGGACTTGAAAGGGTCTGGATTCCGTAATCTCTTCTACATTGGGCTCGCGCCAGATTTCTATGATACGTTTGAAGAATTTGATGCGATTGCCAATGCCTTTGAAGTTGAAACGGGCCAACTTGAAGATACCAAATCCTTACTCCTTAACTTCAACAAACCCGTTCAAGTGGCCGAAGAGGTTGATAGCGTGCTCAATGATGTCTTCGATGCCTCATGGTTCAGTGTTGTGGACTCGGCAGGCAATGAAGTCGCCATCAACAACATCTCTTATGAAAAAGGTGTCGAATCGGTGGCTGAATTCATGTTGATTTTTGAAGACGAGCTCGATAGAAACGAAACTTACACGATGACGTACTTGAAAAACGAAGGCGATCTGCCAGCTGAATTTGATTTCTCCGTGCCATCCGAAGCACCCACCATCACCATCATTGGGGCCACGGATGTCGAACTTGAACTCGGCGATCGTTATTCACTGCCCACATTCCGGGCCACTGAAAACTTCTACGGTGAAAACTTACCTCTATACAACGCGCGCGTTAAAGAGGGCGCAGGATACCTTTCAACCCGTGAAGCCGGCGAGTATGAAATTGTGTTAGAAGCGCATGACCGCTTTGGCAATGTCGCCGAAGAAACCATCACCGTCACCGTGGTCGATCCATGTGCGGACACTGCCACGGCAAGCGAAACCATCTTACCGATTACACTCTTTGCAGGTTTACCGCTCTTAGCGGGCGCCTACATTGCACTTCGTCGCAAGGAGGACCAATAATTATGAAAAAATTAGGATTTTTGAGCATCTTTTTCATTGCGACTCTTTCTGTCACGTTATTACTCGCCGGCTGCGGCGGCGGTGAAGAAGAAGTCTGTGTAAACCGCGCCAGTGAAGGTGTGGTATACAACTTTGATCAAGATTTTAGTGAAACCGTTGAACTTCGTGTTTGGACCGATGACGAAGATTATTTCTTAGCCATCAAAGAAGCATTTGAAGAGCAAAACCCTGACATCACCTTAAACTTCACCGAAGTTGGGAATGTTGATACCCGTCAACGCTTAGAGCTTTATTCGGGCTCAAGCCAAGCGGCAGATGTCGTGCTTTATCCTCATGACCATATTGGCGCCGCCCTTCAATCCGGTCTCTTAGCATCGATTGAAGGTACGTTCGCCGATGATTTACGGTCTCGGATGATTGATTCCGCATGGCAAACCGCCTCGGCGTGCTATGATTTCTCCAATAACGAAATCGAAGATTGTGACGATCCTGCCACCGAAGGGACGCTATTCGGTGCTCCTCTCATTGGGGAATCTGTGGCCTTATTCTATAACCGTGCCCTCTTAGAAGAGTTGACTGGATCTCCGACTCCTCCCGCTCGTTTTGAAGATATTTTAGATCAAGCTTCAGACCCAGCCATGGCTGAATTCTTAGATGGTAATCCTATTATTGGCCTGGATGTCGGAAATGCCTATGACATGCAATTCATTGCCACTGCCTTTGGCTTTGAACTCTTTGGTCCCGATGGCTTGGATCCACTTTCTTCAAACTTAGGTTCCCAAGAAATGATTGACGCGCTAAACTTCTTTAACCAAGAAGTGCGTCCAGCCCTTGGTAACTTAACTGCATCTGATCTTTCAGGCGAAGCCAACCGGACACTCTTTGAAGAAGGTAAAATTCCCTACATCATTGATGGTC
Organism: uncultured Mycoplasmatota bacterium; assembly: GCA_913057225.1. Taxonomy (GTDB): domain Bacteria; phylum Bacillota_I; class Bacilli_A; order Izemoplasmatales; family Izemoplasmataceae; genus JAGYII01. The sequence goes on along the minus strand of CAJXNT010000006.1, from coordinate 23,843 downwards.
CATGGTCAATTTCACGGTATGAAAATGCTGAAGTGGATTATGGGGTTGACCTTATCCCCACCATCCGTGGAGAGCGCCCTACTTCATTCTCTGGAGTCATCATGGCGTCTGTGTATCGTCAATCACCCAACCCAGATGCGGCGTTCCGCCTCTTAGAATTCATGACATCCGTCGACGGATTAGAAATCCTTTATGAACAAAAAGGTGTCTTACCCGCCCTCAAAGATGTCAGTGTGGTCCCAGGCGTGGCTGAGGATGAAAACCTCGCTGGGATTTCGGCTCAGTTAAATTATTCACAGCCGATGCCCATCATCCCTGAAATGGGATTCTTCTGGAGCAATGCAGGCAGCATGTATACCAACGCATGGAACGGCATTGTCTCACCCGCAGAAGCAGCAGAAACCGCTGAAAACGGCTTTACCGCCCAATCTGGAATTGGCAACTAACACTACTAAGGTAAAGGCCATGTTATGCATGGCCTTTTCTTTAATTTACTAAGGACGTGACGCCATGAAATTAACGCCAATTGTGATCATTAAGACTCTGGCATCTTCCCTCATCTGGGGAAGTGGACAACTGCTCAATAAACAATGGCTGAAAGGACTCTTTTTCTTCAGTTTTTTTGCGCTTTTAATCGGCATTGAACTGGGAACTGGGTCGTATGGCCAACCCATTAGCCTGTACGATCAAATGGCCGGCAATCCCATCACTGTGGAAACGGCCAAAGGCTACGTGAATGACTATTACTATAATTCCTTAGACGGTCGGTATGAAGATACACGTTTGCTTGAGACCGTCGCGGAACTTAACGGACTTACTTATAATGCTGAGTTACAGTATTTTGCCGATGAAAACGGCAGTCCCGTTCAACCCGAAAGCAATCAAATTCAATTTACCGAAGCGCAACTCTATGACTTTTTAGCCGCGGAAATGACGCGCATTTCAGAGCTCGAAGACTTCGAGGTCGATGGCTATGAAGTGTTGCTTGAGTATGACAGCTTCGAAGCGTTCCAAGCCACCCTTGTGGGCGGACTGGGCGGCCGGGATAACTACACCACCGATGATTACAATAAGATGTTGGTGCAGATATTATTCCGCTATGATGAGACGCTTTTGGCCCAGTACGAAGACGTGTTTACCAACCGTTTCCATGAAAACGGTGGATTCTTTGTGCGTGGCATTTGGGGTGTGATCACTTTAGGGGTGACCCCATCGAGAACGGTAACTGAGCATTATGATCTAAGTTTCTTCATTCCCGAAGGCTTTTCTCGCCGGGGTGTGGAACTGCAAGGAAACTTCTCGCAGCAACTCTTGCTGCGTGGGATTATCTCGAATCTATTATTGATTTATTTTGTGGGCATCTACGTGTGGAACATCCGCGATGCCTATAAGACGGCCAAAATCGTCCAAGAGACGAAAAAGACGCCCAATGAAGTCGATTACTTTAAAAACGTGTATGAAAATGCGTTTGAATACATTGTGCTCATGCCGGCGCTCTTTGTCATTACGTTCGTTTCCATCATGCCAATTCTTTTTGGGATGCTGGTGGCCTTTACCAACTTTGATGCGCAGCACATTCCCCCCAATAACTTGTTTACATGGGTCGGGTTTGAAAACTTCCGTGTCATTTTCTCCCTGTCCGAACAAGGGGGACTCCCCTTTGGGTCTCAGTTCTTTAGAGTCTTTTCCTGGACCTTGATTTGGGCGTTTGCCTCCACGTTTACGGTCTTTTTCGGCGGCTTCGTCCAAGCGGTGGTGCTTTCCAATAAGCGCATCGTGTTTAGAAAAGCGTGGCGCTCACTCTTGATTCTACCTTGGGCCATTCCTGCGCTGATTTCGCAAATGGTCTTTAACGTCATGTTCAGAGACCGCGGTTGGGTCAACCAGATGCTGGAACGGGTGGGCATCTATGACCGACTCTTCGAATGGGGAATGCTCGGTCGGAGTTATCAAGATGCGGGCACCGGCTTGCAACGATTGTTATACTTTGGCGAAGACAACATTCAATGGATCACGAATGAAGCCAATCCCTGGTTTGTGAGAATCTTCATCATCACCCTCAACATTTGGCTTGGATTCCCATTCTTTATGGCCCTCATGACCGGGGTCATGACCAGCATCGACCGGTCGCTTTATGAAGCGGCAGAAATCGATGGGGCCAATGGCTTCCAACAATTTAGATTCATCACGATGCCCCTGGTCCTATTTGCGACCAGTCCGCTCCTCATTATGACGTTTGCGCAAAACTTTAATAACTTCGGGGTGATTTACTTCATCACCCAAGGGGGGCCCGGCGGTGACTTTACCACAGCCTTCGCCGGACAAACCGATATCTTGATCAGTTGGATTTATAAACTGACCACCGACGCCAACGTCCGTTGGTACTCCATGGCCAGTGTGTTCAGCCTACTGATATTCTTAATCATTGGGACGCTCTCAGCGTGGAACTTCACGCGAACGCGCGCCTTTAAGGAGGAGATGTAATGGGTTGGCTTGCTTGGACGATGCTCGGATTGGTCTTATTATTCACGCATCAATCCCTCACGCATCAAATCGCAGAAAAACATGGGCATAAAGGGATGCTTCCGGGGTTCATCGGACTCATTCCCGTGTTTGGACTTATTTATTATCTCAAAATAAAAACCCCTGTTCGTCCGTCCAATAAAGGAAAAATCAAATCGGTCTTCAACCTTAAAAACATTTTTGGCACCGGCCTTTTATACAGTGAACTTGTGGTATTAGGGGTCATTGTTTTAATTCCCGTGGCCTACATCATTGGGACCAGTTTGAACCCCAATTCGGGGATTCCTTCTTCCATCTGGCCGGATGAACCCTCCCTCAAAGCGTTTCAATTCCTCTTTGAAGGATCGGCCATATACGGCACGGCCGAAGAGACCAATGAGTTTGTCTCTTGGTACATCAATACGCTGCAAGTCGCCGTACTCACGATGGTCTTTTCGGTGCTTTTTGTCACCGGCACCGCGTATGTCTTTGCCCGCTATAAATTTAAAGGAAAACGCGCGGGGCTTTTGACCATCTTAGTCTTGCAGATGTTCCCGAGTTTCTTAGGGTTGATTGCCATCTTTACACTCTTTCAAACGTTTGGCCTGCTTGATCAACCACTCGCCTTGGTCATCATTTATACGGCGGGGGCCATCCCCTTTAATGTCTGGCTGATCAAAGGCTACTTACAAGGGGTGCCCAAAGAACTGGATGAGTCGGCGAAAATCGATGGGGCCAATAAACTGCAAATCTTCTTTAGAATCATTGTCCCGCTTTCGGTGCCGATCATCTCGTTTGTGGCGGTGACCCAATTCATGGCGCCGTGGCTCGATTACATTCTCCCCTCGTTCGTCATTGAAACGGAAGAAAAATGGACGCTGGCGGTGGGCATCTTTAGGTTCATTAACGACCAAGCCCGCATCAATTATCCCGCATTCTCAGCCGCCGCGCTCCTCGTTGCCGTGCCGATCACCGTGCTTTATGTGGTGTTCCAACGCTACTTAATCGAAGGCATCACGGCCGGCGCCAACAAAGGATAATCCAAAAAAAAGAATCTCAGCTGAGATTCTTTTTTAATATGGCATAGCCATCTTTTTTTAAGGTTGAATCGCTCGCATCGATGCGCATCCGTGTTTGAGTGTCGGAAAGGGTCGTATCGTCCCCTAAATTCCAAAGAATCGTGAGGTTTTGCCGCCGCATGGTGATGATGTCACCGTCCGATGTGAGTGAGAAATCATCGGATTTTAACGCATCTTCTTCATGGTGCCACTGGGTGAGCCAGGAAAACCACGATTGAATCTCATCATTAAACCGGCCCCAAGGCATCGGTTTACGGTTGTCCGGGTCGTGATTGCCATCGAGGCCTACTTCATCTCCATAAAAGACGCTGGGACTTCCAGGGTAGGCAAATAAGAAGAGGTACGCTTGTTTAAACCGGTCGATCGATCCCCCAGTGAGGCTGAGCATGCGCGAGGTGTCGTGGGAATCGACTAGATTATACATGCTCTTTGCGACGTGTCTGGGATATGTGACCCAAAGCGCATTGACCGCATCCACAAACGCGTGCGCATCATACGCCGGCATCCCGGGGATAGATCCAAATGTTTGCCAAAGCGGGAACAACAGCCCATAGTTCATGACGGCATCGTACTGATCGCCGGATAGCCAGGGATTTGAATTGTCCCAGTTTTCCCCAATGATGATGGCGTCTTCATTGATCGATTTGACCGTTTTTCTAAAGGCGCGCCAAAAATCATGCGAGACTTCATTGGAGACATCGAGCCGCCACCCATCAATGTGGGCGGTTTCCATCCAGTAGCGCGTAACGTCTAAAAAGGCGGTGCGAACCTCGGGATGGTCGCAGTTGATTTTGGGCATAAACGGAGTGAACCCAAAGGCCAGATAATTCAGTGGGTGGTCTTTCATTTTTTTTCTGAGTTCACGGTACGGCAAGGTCTCTAAGGCTTCTAAGTCGATGGGAAGCACGGGTTTTTTAAGGTCGCGAATGTAATAATAATCAACATATTTGGAGTCAGGACCGTTTTGGATCACATCTTGAAACCAAGGATGAAAGACACTGGTGTGATTAAAGACCGCATCCAAGACGACTTTCATGCCTTTTTGATGGGCTTTTTCCACCATCTCAATGAGATCGTCATTGGTGCCAAACTCGGGATCGATGGTTTTGTAGTCCACCGTGTCGTATTTGTGTTGCGAGCCGGCTTTAAAAATCGGCGTCAGATACAGCGCGGTAAATCCCATCGATTGGATGTAATCGAGCTTTTCGGTGATGCCTTTTATGGTGCCCCCGTAGCGTTTGTGATTATTGAGGTCTTGAATATCATCCCAGGCCGCCAAGTTGTCATCTTCGGGGGCATCTTCGTGGCGGTGAAAGCGGCTGGGAAAAATGGAATACCAGACTTGTTCATGGGCCCAACTGGGGGCTTGAAATCGGTCTTGATCGAGCAAATAAGGAAAATTGAAGTAATTAAAAAGATTGGTTTTAAGTTCGGGATGTGTCTTTAAATCAATGAGTTCCCGAGTCCCGTATAACATATCCCCATTGAGAATGAATGCGTATTTGACTCGAAAATGGGGCGGCTTGATGGCGATGAAAAAGACATCGTGATGGGCAGTGCTGGCTTCGAGCTCGAGCGGTGTTTCATCTTCAAATTTTACCCAGTTAAAATCGCCATCTTCATCGCGGTATTCGAACGGATCGCCCGCGATGAGCGTGACGGAATTCAGCAGGCCTTTTTTGGCGCGCAGTCTTAGATGGACGGTTTCATGATCATAGGCATACGCCATGGCGGATTTGGCTTCATGATGGACACTGGAATAATCCATCAAGAGGCCCGTTTCTTCATGAGAACAGTGGTGGTGATGCCGCCGATGAGCGCCACGCCGGCGACGATACCGCCTGCGATTAACACCCATGAGGTGCCACTCTCTTCGGGAAGTTCCTCGTCTGGAACCTCTTCACTGGGGACGCTTAATGGCCATTCACTGCCTCGTCTGAGTTGATAGAGGACCACGGTTTCATTGGGGGCCATGGTGTAGCGTTCACTGACTTCTTGAAGGGTTTCGGTGCCGGCTTGATCCCCGCCGACCACCATGTTCCACGTCATATTTAACGTATCGAGCGTGCTTTCACCATTGGCGTTGTTATGCGCCACGATGGTGTATTCCCATGGATTATCCGGATTCGGATCGTAAATGAGATACGCCACCATGTCTCGGCCGCCGCCAAAGACACTGTAGGTGAGAACGTCACTGAGTTCTTCTGGGGTGTAATCAAAAATGGGTGCGGCTTTTCTCAGCTCAATGAGGCCTCTGTAATAATCATACGTATCGGCATAATCAATTTTCCAATTCCAGTCAATTTGATTGGTTTCATCGGGCGACCGATACGAGTTATGATCATACATCAACCCACTGTCGCATTCCCCTTGGGGAACGTCACTTAATGTGACACATGGTTTGGTTCTTAAGAGTTCAACGCCGCCGTGTAAGAAGGGAATCCCTTGAGCGGTCAAGACAATGGCGTTGGCTTGTCGGTGCATCGCCATGATTTCATTGAGTGAAAGGTTGTCGGTGGAAAGTTGTAATTTGTCGTGCAGCGTATTGTTGTCATGCGCTGAGACATAATTAATGGTTTGATTGGTATCCAGCGCCCAAGTGCCTTTGGGGAGGGCAGGCCCATCGATTTCAGGATGATTGACATAGCCGATCATCCCGGCTTTGATGCGTTCATAAATGGCTGAATCATTCAAGCCTTGGACCCACCCGCCTTCGTTGGCATTAAAGACTGAGCCTTTGGCCCCATCGCGTAAGTCGTCGTTGAAGACTGCGATGTTTTCGAGACGGTCGAGATTGGCGTTATAGGCCGCATCCTCTTCAGGCAGTTGGGATCCACCTGCATCCCAGGGCTCACCGTACACGATGATGGTCGGATCAATCGCATGCAGTGCATCGCGCGCCGCTTGCATGGTTTCCACATCATGCAGTTTCATGAGGTCAAAGCGGAAACCAGAAATGTTGTATTCTTCCGCATAAAAGACCAAAGAATCCACAATGAATTTACGGACCATGGCGTTTTCTGAGGCCGTTTCATTGCCCGTTCCTGACCCGTTGGAGAAATTGCCATCCTCGGTGAAACGGAAGTAGTATCCAGGTAAGATTTTTTCGAAATTCGAATTGCCCGACGTGGCCGTGTGATTATAGACCACATCGAGGACGATGCGCACATTGGCATCGTGATAGTTTTGCACCATTTGTTTAAACTCATGGACGCGTACCGCGCCGTCATAAGGATCCGTCGCGTACGAGCCTTCCACGGTGTTAAAGTTTAAAGTCATGTAGCCCCAATTGAAGATGGTGTCCATGCGGCCACGGTAGTCGGGATCTTCAATGCGGGTTTCATCAATCGCCATCCCGATGTCTTGCACCGGAAGCAGATGCACGTGGGTGACGCCCAGTTCCACGATATGATCCATGCCGGTGGTGACGCCTTCATAGGTCGTCCCAGATTCGGCGAACCCGAGATATTTCCCGCGCCACTCTTCCGTGCCATTCCATGTTTCATGGGACGTGTAATCGCGAATATGCGCTTCATATAGAATCGCATCGGCGTAATCTTGAATGTTGGCAGGCCGCGTATTGGCTTGCCAGTTATCGGGGTTTAAGCGGTCAAAATCCACGACCATCCCACGCAACCCATTAACGCCTGTGGACTTCGCATAGGGATCCACCACGTCTTCATGGGTGATGCTGCCTTGGTCGATATCATAGGTATAATACATGCCGTGTAAATCCCCGGAAACCGTGACTTCCCAGACCCCTTTTTCGGTGAGTTCTAAGTCATGCGTGGACACTTTCGTGTTGGACCCGGGCACCCCATCAAAACTGGTCATGCCACGGAGATGGCCCACATCATAAAGGTTTAAGGTGATGGCTTTAGAAACCGGGGCCCACAGTTTAAACGTGGTGGCATCCGGGCTGTAGATCGCCCCGAGTTCACCGTCGTAATAAAACGCATCGTTAAACGCGTCACTGGAATAAAGCCCCGCAAAGCTGATGGATGCTTCCTTTTCTCGGTCCGGAAAATCAGGGAACGTAATATTGATGCCATATTCCACGGACAGATCTGCGGGACTGTTTAACGTTAACGTCACCGTATTCCCATTTTTAGAGTAATTGCGATAGGAAATCGGAGATCCATTGGCGGTGATGGTAAAATCATCTTCATCAAAGTTATCGGTGGTGGCGGTAAAGGTAATATCGGAGAGGGAGGTAAAATCGATGCGGCTGATGCGATGCGATAAATCCACCTCATCCAGGCCGTAATAGACCGTCGGATCGCCCGACACTAAGAAAATCTCGACGACCCCATTTTCATCCGCCCGGTCCATGTCGATGAATAAATCTTGGGCCACATCCTTGGTCCAATCGGGTTGTCTGACGATGACACCCACGCGAGTGGCTCCGTCTAAATGCGTGCCCGCTAACTCATAAGTCAATTGTCTTGAGCCTGTGACGGGGTGATTCCCGTTAAAAGGAATATTCACGCCATCCCCAGCATTCGGCATGTTTTGCCACAACCAAAGCGACCAGTTGGCGTAATCTTCATCAAATCGGTGGTAGTTCACAATCAACGTTTCCGCTGTGGCACCTTGAATATTTATGAACGATGCCACACTTAAAAAAAGGCTCATCAGTGTGAGCATAAATAATTTTCGTAACGGGGTAAAAATCATGGAATCTCCTCCTCGTATAATAACGCTTTCATTATATCATAGGCCTTGGTAAGATAAAGGGTGTGAAAATGTGAGAACGGTTACCGAAATTGAAGATGAAAAGCCATTAAAACTGTGGTATCTTAACCTTAATTGAAGCGAGGGTATACATGAAAAAATATTGGTGGCAAGATGCCATAATTTACCAAATCTATTTAAGAAGTTTTAAAGACTCCAACGGCGACGGCATTGGAGATATTCCTGGCGTCATCGAAAAACTGGATTACTTGAAGCGGTTATCCGTGAATACCTTGTGGATTTCTCCCCATTACGATTCCCCCATGGATGACAACGGGTATGACATCCGAGATTTCTTCAAAGTGGCCGAAGATTACGGCACGATGGAAGATTTTAAACGATTGATTGAGGTGGCGCATGCGAACGATATGAAAATCGTCACCGACTTAGTGCTCAATCACACTTCCGATGAACATCCGTGGTTTCAAGCCGCGAAAGATCCATCGCACCCTGATCATGCGCGCTACCACGATTATTACATCTGGCATCCCGGTCATGTGCAAGAAGATGGCTCTAAGAAACGGCCCACGCGGTGGATTTCCTGGTTTGGGGGATCGGTCTGGGATTACAACGAAGCCACCGAAGAATACTATCTCCATATCTTTTCCAAAAAAATGCCCGATTTAAACTGGCGGAATGACGCCATGCGCAACGAACTGAAAGCCATGATTCAGTGGTGGATCGACCTTGGCATTGATGGCTTCCGCATCGATGCGTCCAATCATTTGGAAAAAAACTGGGACTTTCCCGATGATGAACCGGGGTATCAACACTTTTCCAGCCTGCCCAAGCATCACGATTATTTACAAGAACTGGCCGACGAATTGTTCATGCCCAATAACCTTCTCATCTTAGGGGAAGCCGGTGGGGCTTCCAAAGAAGAGGCGCTGCAGTATGCGGGCTTTGATTCCAATGAATTTAACATGCTGATTCACTTTGGCCATGTCTGGGTGGACATTGATGATTCCAACACCCTCACCCCCGGCAAATGGGCCAAAGGCACGGTGAAACTTTCCAAAATAAAAGAAGCGCTCAGCCATTGGATCGATGTCTTTCATGAAAAAGGTTGGAACACGCTTTATTGGCATAATCACGATCATCCGCGCGTCGTCTCGCATTATGGCAATGATGACCCTCTTTATCATGAACGTTCGGCGAAAATGTTGGCCGCATTACTCTATCTTCTCCCTGGGACGCCCATAGTGTATCAAGGCGAAGAAATTGGCATGACCAACGTCGATTACCAATCGCTTCATGATTTTAAAGACGTCGAAGTGTTCACCGAATACGAGAACTTTATGCGTCACGGAGCCTCCCATGAGATCGCCATGCAGGCCCTCAGAGACCGCGCCCGTGACAATGCCCGCGCCCCCATGCAATGGTCGAGCAGCGATGGCGCCGGATTCACCGCTGGCACGCCCTGGATGCCCGTGGTCAAAAACCACACACGCATCAATGTGGCCGCGCAAGAAAAAGACCCAAATTCCATCTTGGCCTGGTACCGCATGCTGTTAGCCTTAAGGAAAGAAGACGCCATTGCCTATTCGTATCCGACGTTTTATCACCTCGATAAAGATGACCGGTTTGCGTATGCATTCAGCGCCAGCCATCATGACTATTATGTGGTTGGGAATTTCACCCAAGAACCGCTTGAATTCATACCGGATGTTTCGCTGGAGGCCATGGACCTGTGGGCCGCAAACACGGATGTTTCACCCGGTGAACTGGGCCCCTATGAAACGCGCATTTATCGCACGAAGAAATAGATCTCACGACGAGATCTATTTTTTTTATGAGACGGGAAAAATCTTTTTATGATTTTTTCTTGAAAAAGCGTCGGAGCCGTCTATAATTAATAAGGTTTTTTCTATATAATTGTCTTATCGGTTTATTTCCCCCATGCCGCACGCTTTGGGCGTGTGAATCTGAAAGGAGGTCGCATGCATCTTATTGATATCAAACATCTCACCAAGACATTTGACGACACGCGGGCGCTTGACGATGTGAGTTTTTACATTGATGAGAATGAATTTATTACGTTGCTCGGACCTTCTGGGTGTGGGAAAACAACGCTTTTAAGAATCCTCGGTGGGTTTGAAACGCCCGATGCTGGATCGGTGTCGCTGAGTGGCCAAGACATTTTAACCGTGCCCGCGTTTGAACGGGAAGTGAACACCGTCTTTCAACATTACGCCTTATTTCCCCATCTCAATGTCTATGACAATGTCGCCTTCGGCCTCAAAATGAAAAAAATGGCGCCGGATGTGATTGCGGATAAAGTGTCGAAAGCCTTAAAAATGGTCCGTTTGGATTCACTCTCAAAACGGCGCATTCAACAACTGTCTGGCGGTCAAAAACAACGGGTCGCCATCGCCCGGGCCATCGTCAATGAACCGAAAGTGTTATTGCTGGATGAACCGCTGGCGGCGCTGGATTTAAAGTTGCGCCAAGACATGCAGTATGAACTCAAAGAACTCCAAAGAAATTTAGGGATTACCTTTATTTATGTGACCCACGATCAAGAAGAAGCGCTCACCATGAGCGATACCATTGTGGTCATGAACGAAGGCCACATCTTACAAATTGGGACGCCTGTGGATATTTATAACGAACCGAAAACGAAGTTTGTGGCGCATTTCATTGGGGAAAGCAACATCATCCCCGCGGTGATGAATGCCGATTATCGGGTCACCTTTGAAGGCCACACGTTTACCTGTGTGGATCATGGGTTTGAAACAAACCAACCGGTGAGTGTGGTCATCCGGCCCGAAGACATCACCTTAAAACAAGAAGAAGGCATCATTAACGGCGTGGTCGATGCCATCACGTTTAAGGGAGTCCATTACGAAATCATCGTTTATGTCAACGATAAAGAATACGTGATTCACTCCATTCATCCTCAGGAAGTGGGAACGTCCGTGTCTCTTCATTTCGACGCGGAAGCCATTCATGTGATGGCCGATGTTTAAAAAAGCGCTGGCCTTTCGGATCTGGCTATTTGTCTTCATTGTCGGACCGGTTTTATTGTTGGTATTAAGCGCACTCACCAGTTATTCCATTTTGCGTTCAGGCCCCATTCAAGTGGAGTTTGATGCCTTAAGCATCTTGCTCGATGAGATTTTTATTCAAGCGTTTTTAACGTCTTTGAAGTTCGCCGGTTATGTCACCGTGATCAGCTTACTCATTGGCTATCCTGTGGCTTATACCCTGTCGCAATCGAAAAGCCCGTATAAAAGACTGTATATTTTGGCGCTCATCGTGCCGGTCTGGTCGAACATGCTGCTTCGGATCATCGCCTTTGAAAAGCTCTTTTATCCCGATTCCATTCTCAATCTATTAGGCATTCAGCTCGATTTGATTGGCACCGACCTCGCCATTGTGATTGGCATGACCAGCATTTATCTTCCGTTTATGATTTTTCCCATCTACGCGGTCTTAGAAAAGTTAGATTCAAGATTGTTAGAGGCGGCCTCGGATTTATATGCGCATCCTTTCAAACGGTTTTGGTATGTCATTTTGCCCTTATCCGCAGGGGGTATTATCTCCGGTGTTTTGATGACGGCCCTCCCCGCGATGACGACGTTTGCACTCCCTGAGCGCTTATCGGCGGGCAATACCATCCTTTTGGGTAATCTCATCGAAAATTACGTGATGCGCACCGCGCAAGTGGATGTGGCCAGCGTCATTGCGCTGGGTTTACTCATCCTCATGATTGGCTTTTACCGCGTGCTTTTAAGATTTGATGCGGAAGGGGAGACCCTCGTATGAAATGGGTATTTCGAAGTGTGCTCAGCCTTGCCTATCTCGTGATTTATTTTCCCATCGTCATCATCGCGTTTTTATCGGTCAACGAGAGCGCCCGGGATTACGTGTTCACCGGATTTTCACTCAAATGGTATGCGGCGATTACCGAAGAAGCTGCCTTGCTTGAAGCGATCATCAATACGCTCACCGTGGCCTTTTTATCCACCGTCATTGCGACGATTTTAGGAACCTTATTTACCGTCATGTTATTTCAAGTCAAAAAACGCTTGCGTTTAAGGCTCTTAATGCTTAATAATATTCCTATCGTGAATCCCGACATTGTCACCGCCTTTGGGCTCCTCAGTGTGATGAGTGTCATTGGCATTCGCTTTGGCTTTCCTTCGATGCTTCTGGCCCACGTGTTCTTTTCGGTGCCCTTTGTCATTTTGACGGTGTATCCGAAATACAAAACCTTAGAAAAAGAAGTCTATGAAGCCGCCCTCGATCTCGGAGCACCACCGATCTTGGCGTGGTTCAAAGTCGTATTGCCTGAACTCAAAGGCGTCATGATTGCGGGCGCCTTGATTGCTTTCACGATGAGCATTGATGATTTTGTGATCAGTTACTTTGTCTATGGTTCTGGCTATCAAAACGTCTCTATATGGCTCTATTCACGCCTGGGTAGACGCACCTTTAGCCCCGCCATTTATGCGTATAATACATTAATCATGGTCGTTACGGCCTTGGTGATGGTCGCCATCGGCCTCACCATTCGAAAGGAAAAAATGCATGAAAAAAATATGGATTAGCATCACATTATTACTCCTTGTGACTGTGCTTTCGGCCTGTGGCCAAAGCGATGGTGGGACGCTCAATGTCCTCAACTGGGGCGATTACATCAACCCCGATTTAATCACCCGGTTTGAAGAAGAAACGGGGATTGAAGTCATTTATGACGAAGTGGGATCCAACGAAGAAATGGATGTTAGGATTCAACTGGCCACCACGGAATATGATCTCATGGTGCCCAGTGATTACATGATGGATAAATGGGTGCAAGAGGGTCAAATTCAACCGCTTGATTTTGACTTGATTCCCAATTATGATGCGAACAATTTAATGGCGGGCGTCGTCGATTTAATCGATGATGAACGGTTCTACGATTACACGGTGCCTTATTTTTATGGAACCATCGGCTTGATGTATAACACCAATGTTGAAGGCCTCGCTGAAGCCATTGAAGCTCGTGGGTTTGGGGTCTTATTCGATCAAGATTCGCCGTATGCCATCGGCATGTATGATTCCCCGCGCGATGCCCTCGGGGCGGCGCTCATGCACCTTGGGTATTCGCCCAACACGGAAGATGCCTCGCATATACAAATGGCGGAAACCATTCTTAAGTTTGCGAATATTGCCGCGTATGGGGAAGATGATCTGAATAACCGGGTCATCGAAGGCAACCTCGATGTGGCCTTGGTCTATTCGGGCGATTATTTCGATGAGCTTTATGCCCATGAAGCGGAAGGCTTGGACGTAAATTTTGCGTATTATGCGCCGGAGCGAACCAATGTGTGGGTGGATGGATTTGTCATCCCTGAAAACGCGAATAACGTTGAGGCGGCGCATGCATTCATTAACTTCATGGTGGATCCAGACAACGCCTTAGACAATGCCGATTATGTCGGATACACCCCGGTATTCACGGATACCTATGAGACCATCTTGGCCGATTTTGAACTCGATGCCAGCATCTTTAATCCGATTCCCAGCGGCCAAACACGCTACATTTATCAATTCCTATCGAGCGCCCATAATGAAGCCTTACTGGAGGCCTTCAACCGCGCCAAATCCAACTAAAAGGAAACGTTGTTTCCTTTTTTTTACGCCTTGAATTATGGTAAAATAAAGCCACCCATTGACAAGGAGACATCATGGAAGCCAAGGCCCAACTAAGCCGCCGAAAACAGCGGATTTTAATCATAGAATTGCTCTACCAACAAGAGATGGGCATGCATCCAGAACTTCCGGATATTCCGTTTGTCAAAGAGGCCATGACCACCATTGAAACCACGCAAGAGGCGATCGATCAGACGATTGAAGATGCCCTTGTGGGATATACCTTAAAACGCCTGTCCATGGTGGACCGGGCCATTTTAAGGCTGGCGGTATTTGAACTGAGAAATACGCAAACCCCGTCTGAAATCATCTTGGATGAAGCGTTGCATTTAACGCATATCTACACAGACTTGGGCGATAAAAAGGCCGTGGCATTTAATAACAAAGTCCTCGATTCCATTTTGAAAAGGTTACAGCCATCCGCATGAAAGACGCTTTAACTGTCACCGCGCTCACGCGGTATATTAAATACCGATTTACCAGTGACCCCCATTTACAAGATGTCCGCTTAGAAGGTGAAATCTCCAACTTTAAACATCATTCAAGAGGGCATTTTTACTTTACGCTGAAAGATGAGTCGGCCTCCATCAGTGCCATCATGTTTAAAAGCGATACCGCATCGGTCACGTTCAGTCCCAAAGAAGGCGATCACGTCATCGTTGAAGGCTCTGTGAGCGTCTTTGAAAAAGCAGGCAGTTATCAAATCTATGTCAAAGCGATGACCCAACAAGGGTTGGGCCAACTCTATCAAAACTATTTAAAGCTCAAAGCCACCTTGGAAACCGAAGGCTATTTTGAGGCCTCACATAAAAAGTCACTGCCCAACTATCCGCACACCGTGGCCTTACTCACCAGCGCCACGGGGGCCGCGATTCGGGACATGATTTCCACCATTAAACGGCGCTTTCCTTTAACGGCCATGATTGTCTTTCCCACACAAGTCCAAGGCGAGACCGCCAAAGCGTCGATTGCGCGCAACATTGAACGTGCCGATGCCCATCCCGACGTCGATCTCATCATCGTGGGACGGGGCGGCGGGTCGATCGAAGACTTGTGGGCGTTTAATGAACGCATCGTCGCCGATGCCATCTATCATGCGAAGACCCCCATCATCAGTGCGGTGGGCCATGAGACAGACTTTACCATCGCCGATTTTGTTGCCGATTTAAGAGCCCCGACCCCGACGGGGGCCGCGGAGATGGCCGTGCCCGATCAACACGAAATCAAGCGCATGTTGGAAAAAACAAAGACCCAACTGAAACGCGCGCTCAGCCAACGATTAGACCGGAAAGAAGAGACATTGTCCTATCTATTAAATCATCCGGTGTTTCGCTATCCTTTAAGACTGATCGATCCGTTTGAAAAAGCGTTGACCCATCTTTCGCACCGGTTATCCAAGCAAACGCCCATTGAGCGGGTGGAACGACTGTTAGACACATTTAAAACGCAGAAAAAAGCGCTCCATCATGCCTTTGAATCTCACCTTAAAACCCTCGAATTTAGACTGGAAAGCCGGACGCAAAGCATTAAACTCAATTCCCCCCAAACTCGTCTTGAGCAAGGGTATACTTTGATTCAAAAAGACGGAAAACTCATCAAGCGCGCCGCGGAACTCACCGCCGGTGACACGGTGGACATCACGTTCGCCGATGGCACGACGCGTGCCGAAATTTCTCAAAAAGGAGACAGCTAATGGCCCATTCATTTGAAGAACAACTCAAAGCCTTAGAAACCATTGTCAAAGCTTTAGAAGAAGGAGACCTTCCTTTAGATAAAGCCATGGATCAATACCAAGAAGGCATGAAAATCGCGCAAGCCGCATCGAAAAAACTCGATGAAGCCAAAGCGGTGCTCAAAGAAATGTTGGAAACCGATGAGACGGTTCCCTTTGATGATTCTGATTTGGAATGAGACTGGACCAATACTTAAAAGAAGCGGGGTATTATCCGTCGAGACAAAAAGCCCAAGCTGCCATTCAAGCGGGCCATGTTTCACTGGATGGAACCGTTGTTAAAAAAGCGTCAACGCCCTATGAAGGTGCGCGCATCACGTGTCAACAAGGGCCTTCGTATGTCTCCAGGAGTGCGCTGAAACTCAAAGGCGCGCTGGATGCATGGGGCCTTAGCTTAAAAGGACTATCAGGCCTTGATGTGGGCGCATCCACGGGTGGGTTTACCGAAGTGGCCTTAGAATATGGCGCGATAAAAATGGTGGCGGTGGATGTCGGCACCGATCAGTTAGCGCCGCACTTGAAAGGCGATGACCGAGTCATCTCCATGGAGAAAACGCACATTCTCAAACTGACGCATCTAGACCCCGTGGATTTCATCGTCATCGATGTCAGTTTTATTTCTTCCCTTAAAGTCTTGGCACACCTCAAGACCATCACGTCATTTAAGTGGGTCTTCGTGCTCTTTAAACCGCAATTTGAAGCGGGTGAAAAACTGAAGTCGCCCGTGGTAAAATCGCCCAAGCTGTATCAAAAAATCCAAACGTCGTATGAACGCCAAGTTGTCGCACTCGGATACACCATTCATCACCGGTATACCCCCATCAAAGGCAAAGAAGGCAACCAAGAAATCATGTATCACTTAGAACCATGAGGTGTTTATGCTCACGCATCTAAAAATTCAAAATCTCGCCATCTTAGAGAACATTGAAGTGTCGTTTGATCAGGGCTTTACGGTACTCACCGGGGAAACCGGGGCCGGTAAAAGCCTTGTTTTGGATGCGCTTCAACTGTTACTGGGTGAGCGTGCCAGTTCGGACGTGATTCGCTCGGGCGAAAGCTATTCGAAGATTCAAGCCGTGTTTGAACCTGTCCCGGATGCCTTAAAAACTCTCTTGGATGAAGAATTGTTAGAAGATGCCAGCCTCCTCATTGAGCGGACCATCCACAAAGACAAAGGCAACGTCGTCAAAATCAATGGCGCGCTGGTTCCTCTATCCGTGCTCAAGACGATCGCGCCTTATTTGGCGGATTTACACGGGCAAGCGGATACTCGGTCCCTCTTGAGACCGCAATTTTATCCGTTTTTACTGGATGCGTTATCGCCGGAACTGATGCAAAAACGCGCGGCCTACACCGCCGCATTTGATGCCTATCATCAGGCCAAAGACGCACTTGAAGCGTTTGAAGCCAATACCGCCCAACTGGAAAAAGAAGCGGAGTTTATGCAATTTCAAGTCGATGAACTCGATCAACTTGCTCCATCCATTGACGCTTATGAAGCGCTTCAAAATACGGTGAGTGAGATGGAAAATTATGATCAAATCTATCATCACCTCAAAAGCATTGAAGAGGCCTTTAACCGCGGCTCATTGAGCGATTTGAATGCGCTGAGACGGTCCTTTTCCAAACTCGCCAGTTTAAAATCCATGGACGCCCTCGACACGCGATTTGAATCGGCGCTCTTAGAGCTTGAAGATATCGAAACCAGCGTCCGACAGATGATGCAAGGGCTTGATTTTAATCCCACTGAACTGGAGACCGCACAGGCCAAAATCGTGCAGTATGAACGCTTGATGCGCAAACATAAAACCGATGTCCAAGGCTTGATTGAGCTGCAATCATCCTTGCACGATAAACTGGATCAATTGGCCGATCACAGCGGCACTGAAGCGAAGCTCACCGCCGATTTAAATGCGAAAAAAACCGACTTGATGGCGGCCGCTGAAGCCTTACAATCGGCGCGAACTGAGGTGGCCCAACAAAAAATCAACGATGTCACCCAGACGCTGAAAGAACTCTCTTTGGAGCATGCGATTTTTGACATATCGTTTGCGCCCATCACCCTGGAGGCCATGCAAACCCAAACGCCCAGTGCGATTGATTTCTTACTCACCCCGAATCCAGGGGAGCCGTTAAAGAGTTTGCATAAAGCCGCATCCGGCGGGGAACTCTCCCGCGTCATGCTTGCCATTAAGGTCGCTTTCTTGAAAAAAGATCAAGTGGCCACCTTGATCTTTGATGAGATTGATACGGGCGTTTCCGGAAAAGTCGCATCCTCGGTGGGGCGTTTATTGCAAAAGATCACCGAAGAAATCCAAGTGATTGCGATCACCCACTTGCCGCAAGTGGCGGCGAAAGCGCACCACCATATCTTGATTGAAAAAAGTGTGGAAGCCGGTCGCACCCGGGCGTATTTAAAAGCCCTGACGCCGGATGAACGCATTGAAAACTTGGCGGAAATGTTATCCGATGGCACGCTCACTGAAGAGCAAAGACTCTCTGCCAAAGCCTTATTGCAATAAAAAAAGCACCGAAGTGCTTTTATCCAAAGACCGCTTGAAACATGATGATGACCGTGGTTAATACCAAGCCTGCCACAAAGGCAATGGCGAGGATTAAGACGGTGATTTTACCCCATTTGCTTTTGAGGGGGTTCTTGTAGACGGGGTCTACGTTGACATTTTTGTTCTTTTTCACCCGCTTTTTGGATTCTGGCATGAGGCACCTGCTTTCTCAAAACTAATCGTATTATACAAAAAAAAGAAAGGATTGAAAAGCATTGAATAAAGCCTACCGCATCATCTTTCATATCGATCTCAATGCTTTTTTCGCCAGCTGCGAAATCGCCCTCAATCCGGCGCTTAAAGACATTCCCTTGGGGATTGGAGGCAGCTCCGGAAAAGGGGTCCTCACCACGGCCAATTATGCCGCCCGTAAATATGGGGTGTCTTCGGCCATGAGCGTGGGTGAAGCCAGACGGCTTTGCCCGCAGTTAAAACTGTTGCCCGTGAACTTCCCCTTATACAAAGAAAAATCTCAGCAATTCTTTGATTACCTCGCAACCTACACCGATCAGATTGAACCCGCATCCATCGATGAAGGGTATGTGGACATGACCGACTATCTGGACGGCAAAGACGCGCTTTCGGTGGCAAAAAAAATTCAATCCGATCTCAAACGTCAGTTTTCACTGCCGTGTTCCATTGGCATCGCGCCCAATCGCTTTTTGGCCAAAATGGCGTCGGATTATGAAAAACCGGAAGGCATCACCGTCTTTCGCAAGCGCACCGTCAAGACCATGCTTTGGCCGATGCCAATTGAAGCCATGCATGGCATTGGCAAGAAAACGGTGCCGAACCTTAAACTCTTAGGCATTCATACCATTGGCGATTTGGCCACGTATGATGATCCCGATAAACTGTCCAAATTTTTAGGCAATAGCACCGAATCGTTTGTGCAAAAAGCGTGGGGCCATGATCCCACCCCTGTGGATGCCTCTCGCCAAGGGTCGCATCAATCCATTGGCCAATCGAAAACGTACGATCCACCTTTAATGGGGTATGTGGACGCATTAAATGCCTTAGAAGCGTTGACATTTCGCGTCCAAGAGCGGCTCGTGGAAGCCGATTTAAAAGCCAAATCGATTGCTGTGTCGTGGCGGGATGAAGCGTTTAAAACAACGTCCAAGCAATTCAGTTTTTCCTTTCATACCGATGCGCTCGATGAACTTTGGTTTGAAGCGGAGCGCCTCTTTGACACCCTCTTTGAAGAACGTCCGATTGCCTTGCTCAGTGTATCGGTGTCCAATTTAGAGCAAAAAGACCGGTTGGTCACTCAGATTGACATCTATGATGTGGATCAATACCCGAGTAAACATGAGGCGCTTGAGGATACGTTAAGTAAAATCAACCGGCATTATCAAAAGTCTGTGCTCAAGAAAGGAACGTCCGATGACCCGTCATGAAAGTAAATATCTCGTGTACGCCCTGGCCGCGCTTGTCATTTTAGTGTTTGCGGCGATCCCCCTGTCTGAAGACCGTTTGATTTGGACGGCCGCCTATCCGTTTGTGGTGGTGGTGGGTCTGGGGGCCTTATTTAGAGATTTTAGAAAAGCCTACGTGGGAAGTAAGCCCACGGGGGCGATGAACGCCATTCAACTGCTTTATTTACTGCTTTTAACGTTTGCGCTCTTTTTATCGTTTATCGTGGTATTAGAACTGATTAATTAGGAGGCTCCCATGGATCTGAATGCTCTATTTAAGCGTCAACAGACCTACTTTAACAGCAACATCACCAAATCGTATGAATACCGATACGCCATGCTTTCAAAGCTTGAAACCTTCATGCAAGACGAACAACACGCCATTGAAGAAGCGCTTTTTCAAGATCTGCATAAATCGGCCTTTGAACGATACGCGACGGAAGTCGGTTTTTGTTTAAGGACGGTCCGTGAGGCGAAGAAAAATCTCAAAAAGTGGATGAAAATTCGCAAAGAAAAAACGCCGCTCGCTCAGTTTGGGTCGAAAAGTTATTCCATGTATGAACCCAAAGGCGTGGTCCTCATCATTGGACCGTTTAACTATCCGTTTCAGTTGTTGGTGGATCCGCTCATTGGCGCCATCGCGGCGGGCAATACGGTCATTTTAAAACCGTCCGAGCACACGCCTCATACGGAAGCTTTGCTCAAAAAACGCTTCAATGAACTCTTTGAGCCGGAAGCCTTACACGTCGTCACCGGCGGCAAAGAAACCGTGCAATCGCTGTTAGAACTTCCCTTTGATCATCTCTTTTTCACCGGCTCCACCACGGTCGGTAAAATCGTGTATGAGGCCGCCGCCAAGCATCTTACGCCCGTGACTTTAGAACTCGGCGGAAAAAGCCCCACCATCATTGAAAAAACGGCGAAATTGGATGTGGCCGCCCGTCGCATTGTTTATGGAAAATACTTGAATGCCGGCCAAACGTGCATTGCCCCGGATTATATTTACGTCGATGCGTCGGTCCAAAAGGCCTTTGAGGCGGAACTGAAAAAAGTGCTGGATGTCTTTTATCCCCAGCAAAGCGATCACCTCGGTCACATCGTTTCTAAGAAGCAATTGGACCGATTGACCGGGCTCATCAACCCCGACAAAGTCATTTACCAATACGACACCGAGGCCCCGTTAAAAATGTCGCCCACGGTGATGAGTGATGTGTCTTGGAATGACGCGGTCATGCAAGAAGAAATCTTTGGGCCCATTCTGCCGATTTTGAGCTTTAAAAATATCAATGAAGCCATTCAACGCATCAAAGCCCTTCCCAAACCCCTGGCCCTGTATTTATTCACCGAAGATGAACGCATCATGCACCAAGTCTTCCATGAACTTTCCTTTGGCAATGGGGCGATCAACGACACGCTCATGCAAGTGGCCAATCCGAATCTCCCCTTTGGGGGCGTCGGCAACTCAGGCTTTGGGGCCTACCACGGGGAAGCGAGCTTTGAAGTCTTTTCTCACCGCAAAACCTACATGAAAAAATCCACCCGCTTCGATCCCAAATTCTTATACCCTCCCTATGACGATCAGCAAGTGCGGATGATCAAAAAAGTATTGAAATAAGGAGGCGTTATGCCACTGTCGATATTGGCCGATGATTTAGCGGTTGTGGCCGCGGATATTTTAGTGAACTCCGCGCACCCCGCGCCCATCATTGGCACCGGGGTGGACGCGGCGCTTCACGCAGAAGCCG
The DNA here is from genome assembly GCA_913057225.1 of uncultured Mycoplasmatota bacterium. Lineage (GTDB taxonomy): Bacteria > Bacillota_I > Bacilli_A > Izemoplasmatales > Izemoplasmataceae > JAGYII01. The sequence goes on along the minus strand of CAJXNT010000006.1, from coordinate 2,429 downwards.
GCCCCGCCTTGTTAAATGCCCGTCAACAGTATGGCGCTTTAACCTTGGGGGCCCTCTTTAAATCGCCCGCTTTTGACCTGGCCGCGCGTCAGGTCTATCACGTCCTCACCCCCAATTACGAAAACCCCGGCGCCGCGGATCAATTGGCCCGGATCTATGCCGACTGTCTGAAGGAAGCCGTGGCTGATGATGCGCAATCGATTGCTTTTCCGTTGCTGGGCAGTGGCAATCACATCTTTCCTAAAGCCCTGGCCTTAGAAATTGCCCACCGCGAGATCGTGGCCTTTTTAAAAGACCATGAGCTTGACGTATTGCTTGTCGTTTATGAACCCGATCATTTTGTGTTGCCCGAGCGCTACCCCGTGTTTGAACCCCCGCCGATAATCGAGGCCCAATACGCCGCCTTAAAAGCGCCCGATTTTGAGCCGTTTGAGATGAAAGGGGGATTTCAACCGTTGCTCTTTAAGATGATTGATGCGCGAGGGCTGGATGATGTCACGGTCTATAAACGGGCCAATATTTCCCGCAAAGTATTTTCTAAAATACGCTCCAATCCGCAGTATCACCCGTCAAAGAAAACGGCCATTGCCCTGGCGATTGGCTTAGAATGTTCATTGGATGAGACCTTGGATTTGCTGGGTCAAGCGGGCTATACGCTTTCAGAGTCAATTCTATTTGATCAAATTGTCACCCATTTTATTGACCAGAAGATTTTTGATATTTTCACGATCAACGAAACCCTATTTTTCTACGATCAATCCACCCTTTAAATGTCGCCTCTGAGGCGACCTTTTTTTGGCCCAACCCTTCTATTATGAAGTCAAAAAGGAGGGTTCATCATGACCAAAGAAGTGATTTTCATTCTCGATCGATCGGGATCGATGCGCGGCTTAGAAGCCGACACCATTGGGGGCTTTAATGGCCTCATTGAGCAACAAAAAGAAGTGGAGGGCGACGTATTTATCACCACCGTGCTCTTTGACGATGCGTATGAGAAGCTCCATGATCATACGCCGCTTTTGGAGGTATCGCCCTTGACGCGGGAAAGCTATTTTGTCCGGGGCACCACCGCGTTACTGGATGCCGTAGGCAAAACCATCACCCAAGTGGCCCATCGCATTCGTACGCAAAAAATCCCCCATACGGATGTGCTCGTGGTGATCATGACCGATGGCATGGAAAATGCCTCTCAGGAGTATTCGTATGAGGTCGTGAAAACTTTAATCGACACCTATCAACACGAAGCGGGCTGGGAGTTTTTATTCTTAGGCGCCAACATCGATGCGGCCGCCGCCGCTGAAAGCATCGGCATCCGCAAAGAGCGCGCGGCCCATTTTCATGCCGACCGGCAAGGGGTCAAAACCAATTTCAGAGGCGTCAACCGTGCCATGAATGAATTTCGGATGTCCGCGAAGATGAGTGAATCCTGGCGCGATGAAATTGACCGGGATTACACGCACCGAAAAAAACGAAATAAAAAATAATCATATGATACAAAGGGAAGGCGAAATTTGCCGTCTGAAGTGATATAATGAGCCTATGCACCATATCATGGAGACGTCTATGAACCTTCCCTTTTGTGAACAATGTGACGATGCCAAACGCACCGGCCAACTCACGATTCCCCTTTCGCGTAAAGTCAAAGGGGAGACCATCCAATTAAATGTCGGGGTGGATCTTTGTGAGTATTGCGGGAAAAATCCGCAAAAACTCACCCGTGAATTGCGACGTTTATTTAATGACGCGTACCGGTCGAAACATGGCCTCATCACCACCTATGAAATTCAAAAAATCCGTGAAGAATTCGGACTCAACCAACGCGATTTTGCCCGGCTGATTGGCCTCGGAGAAATCACCGTGGCCCGTTATGAATCCGGATTTATTCCTTCGAAAGCCAATTCCTTAAGAATTCGCCAGCTGAATAATCTCGATCAACTAAAAACCTATTACAAAGAAACCAAAGCGGCGTTATCGGAGCGGGCCGTAGAAAAAATTGAACAATACATTCAAACGTTTGTGTCCATTGAAAACGGCAATCAAGTCTATGAGAACGAACGCTTTTTTGCGGTGACCGCGAAATTTGTGGAAATGGCCAACCGTGAAAACGTCCCGATGTACGTCACCAAACTGAATAAATACCTGTTTTATGGGGATTTTTTAGCGTTTAAGCGGCTCGGCAAATCGCTCACAGGCTCGCGGTATGTCCGCTTATCGTTTGGGCCGGTGCCCAACCGCTATGATTATAAATACGACATGAATCCATACATCAAAACGGAAGTGGAGGATGATTCCATTCTTTACTACCGGACGGAAAAACCCATTGACGATGGGTTTTTAACCCAGGCGGAGCGTGCCATCATGGAAGAAGTGTTCTCACGTCTACACGCGATGCGCTCATCGGAAATCTCTGAAATGTCGCATCAAGAAGA
>CAJXNT010000005.1 GCA_913057225.1 uncultured Mycoplasmatota bacterium | reverse complement strand
ATTGACATTGTCATCCAAGCTGAACCGTTCCCAAATAACTACTTCAACTTCATCATCCCAGGGGAAACCGACATGGGCTTTGGTGGTATCTCAGGATCACAGCTTGATGCTGCCGGCTTCTTGGATACCTTTAACTCCCTGAACACGTCAGGATTTACACTCAACTGGGGACCGGATTTCGACACCACTCAAGCCAACATTGAAATTGAGTATGTCAATCCATCCACCGGTGAAACCCTCCGTGAAATCTTCTCCTTCGATGCCATTCAACGTCTCTTGACGTCTGAAGTCGAACTTGAAGACGGTATGGTGGCTGAATAATCCACCCTCCGTTTCAACGGATTCATATGTAATGAACGTCCAAATGCAAACCCACTTTTGGGTTTGCATTTGGTTCATTATGTTTAATGAAATGTACCGTGTTGAAATATTTGCTGTTTAAACCATCATTTGCATGATTTAATCATCAAATGTTTCAATTTTTAATCTAAATAAAGGATGATGTGAATGTTACGATATACAATGATTCGGACGGTCTGGGTTTTCATAATTTTAGTGACGATTTTATCCATTAACTTCATTTTGCTGAAAAATGCCCCAGAGTATCCTCCCACGATTGAAGAGCAACGAGAAATTTATTATGCACGGCAAGTGTCTGATGGGTATATGACCATCGTATTAGAACGCGATCCTGAGATGGTGGAAATCATCCGCCAAGAGCTCAGAGAGCCCGCAGCGAGCGATGAATATACATTGATTCGCAACGCATGGTATCGGGATGAAGGCGATCAATTCCGCATTTATCAACCGGTCCCGCTCATCAACCAGTACTTCAATTGGGTTCGAAACATTGTGACTGAATGGAACTGGGGTGTCTCTACGCGTGTACAAGCAAATGTCCCGGTCTTTGATATCTTACTTTCACGGATTCCAGTCACTTTCCAGCTGAATATTGTCGCGCTCTTTTTCTATATTCCGATTGGGTTCTTGTTAGGGATTGTGGCCGCGCTCAGGAAAGATAGTTTCTTGGATAACTTTATTTCGGTGGCGGTTATGATTTTGATCTCCCTGCCCAGTTTTGTCACGATGACATTCCTCGTGCTTGTTTTTGGGTATGGTCTGGGCTGGCTTCCCGTTCAGTTCCCCCCTGCCGATGTGACAGGGTCCATTCGCTACACGGCCTTTGTCCTTCCCGTGCTGGGGCTTTCGTTTGGGGCGCTCGCATCGCTCACGCGGACATCGCGTGCGGAACTGTCGGAAGTTTTAACCTCTGAATTCTTACTGTTGGCCCGTACCAAAGGGCTTTCTCAAACGCAAGCCGTATTGCGGCATGCGATGCGAAATTCCATGGTGCCGCTCGTACCGGGCATCATCGCCTCATTTGTGGGGCTCTTGTCAGGGTCGGTCATCATCGAGGTTATTTATTCGATTCCAGGCACGGGGCGAATCTTTATTCGCGCCATGACCCAAAACAACTATGACTTTAACTTGATTTTAGGCATCACGGCCTTTTACACGGTCATCAGTCTATTCGCGATTCTCCTCGTGGATTTATCGTATGGACTGGTCGATCCTAGAATTCGTATGGGGGCTCGAAAATAATGAACATCAATAATACGAATCCAAACGTCGATAAAGACAAACTCCAATTCGTCCAGCGGGACGAAAAAATCTTTGATAAAAAGTTTGAAACCAAACCGGTAGGCTATTTTAAAGATGCCATGATCCGGTTTGTGAAAAACAAAACCAACGTGGTGGCAACCGCCATTTTATTCACGCTGATTGCATTATCAATCTTAATTCCCACCTTTACCAACAAGAATTTCACCACTTTAGAGCCTCGGATGGCATTCTTACCGCCCCGGGTCCCCATTCTTGAAAATTTTGGAATTTTAGACGGAAATGTTTACATTGAAAACCAACAAATCATCCCAGAAACCATCGATCCCGAAACCGGGCTCGGAGTGCCCGATCAAACGCGTTATCCGCAAGAATACATTGATAAGGACACCCTCATTAATTACGAAATCGCGTGTTCTGAAATCACCGAAAACTGTATGGGGGGGCTGGTCAATTTTGCGAACCGTGAAGCGGACAGTTCATCCACGTTTAAAGCCCCCGGAACATTTTTCCCAGATTTAGACGGCAATCCCACAGTCACCATCGATGCGTCTGAAGTTCAAATTTCAGAAGGCACATCGTTCAGCGTTTTAGTGAATGATGGCGCGGGAAATTATGTCAGCATTGGAGAAGTCACGGAAGCGGGCGTGTCTGAGTTTTCTGTCTTGGACGCCATTGAAAATCCCGACGACTTATTCATCTATTCCACGGAACTTAGATTCTTATTTGAAAACTCTGCACCCGATGATTACGTGCGGTTAGAAAATGTATTATTCACCTTTGAGGGGGCGGAGGCTCCCTTGGTGGATGCTTCCGGCTATTCGCTTGCATCATTTGAAACATTGGATGGCACCGGACGTCTCACCCGGTTTGAGGCGACGATTACCATGTCCAGCTTCGAATTTGATGCGTATGGTGCAGCGTTAGGAGACTACCGCATTGCCAACTTCTCGAAAGCGGAATACGAAGACATTGTGCAAAACCATCAATCGTGCTCCGTCGTGGACAATCCTGACAATCCAAACGGATGGTATTTATCCGAAGGATGTCCGGTGCGCGAAGTTCTCTCCGTGTCTGAGCCCGTGGTCGTTGACGGCGAAGAGTATGTTTCTTACGAACTGATTATGAATTACGGCCTCTATGCGGGGTATGAAGATACGCCGTATTATCTTGCGGGAACGACCAACACAGGGCGCGACCTGTTTAACCTCGCTTGGGTGGCCTTAAGAACCTCACTCCTCATCGGGGTTTCGGCGGCCTTAGTCAACATCACCATCGGAATTATTTATGGCGCCATTTCAGGGTATTACGGTGGTAAAGTCGACATTCTCATGGAACGTTTCTCAGAAATCATTGCACGAATTCCGTTCTTAGTGGTCTTGGCGATTGCCGTGGCCTACATTGGTCCCGGGATTACCACGCTCTTTATTGTCCTCATTGTCTCCGGATGGATTGGAGTGGCCTCCGTCACCCGGACGCAATTTTACCGGTACAAAGGCCGCGAGTATGTCTTAGCCTCGAGAACGCTTGGGGCCAAAGATAACCGACTCATTTTCCGGCACATTTTACCGAATGGAATCGGCACCATCATCACCGCCTCGATTCTCTCTATTCCCCTGGTCATTTTCACCGAATCCACCCTTTCTTACCTGGGATTCGGGATTGGCCATGGGCAGTCCTTTAACATCGGTCCGATTGAGTTTTCTGGAGTATCGATTGGCGTATTGCTCGCCGATGGCCGAGCTGAAATCATCAGTCGTCCTTACCTCACCATCTGGCCAGCAGTCATTATTTCCATTCTGATGATTACATTTAACTTATTTGGGAACGCACTTCGCGATGCCTTTAACCCATCCTTAAGGGGGTCTGAATAATGCCTGACATTAAATTATCGGTCAAAGATTTAAGCATTTCATTTAAAACCCCTCAAGGGCAAGTCCAAGCGGTGCGAGATATCAGTTTTGATCTCTATCAAAAAGAAACCCTCGCCATCGTCGGTGAATCTGGCTCGGGCAAGAGTGTGACCAGCCGCTCGATTATGGGAATTTTAGCCGGAAACGCCACCATTGAAAGTGGCTCAATCATTTATGAAGATGAAGATTTAACCAAAATAAGGGAAGAAGATTTTCACAAACTGCGTGGCAATAAGCTTGGGATGATTTTCCAAGATCCTCTTTCCAGTTTGAATCCCATCATGAAAATCGGGAAACAAATCACCGAAGGGATGATCATCAACGGAAAGCACCTTAAAAATAAAGTCAAGGCAAAATCCCATCCCGAACGTCGGAAATACCTTAATTTAAGAGATGCGCTTGCCAAAGAGCAAGCCGCCTTAAAAGAAGCCCTGGCAAACGCCAAAGAAGAAGGTGGCGACCCAGCCGCCTTAAAAGCGGCTTCGAAAGCCAAACAAGCCGAACTCAAAGCACAAATTAAACAGGCCAAAGCGGCGTATGTGGCCGCCAAAAAAGCCGCGCAAGCCGAAGTGGATCAAGAATGGGCCGACAAAAAGAAAGAATATGCCGGCAAAATTCAAGCGGTGAAAGAAAAAATGAACGCCGCCTCGGCCGATCAAAAAAGAGGGTACCGTCAAGAGATTGCTCAGCTGAAAGAAGAACTCGCCCGCTATAAACAAGTCACCAAAAAAGAAGCGCGTGAACGGGCCTTAGAAGTCATGCGTGAAGTGGGCATCCCCGAACCCGAAAAACGGTTAAAACAATATCCATTTCAATTTTCTGGCGGGATGCGCCAACGGATCGTCATCGCGATTGCCCTCACGGCCGATCCCGATTTATTGATTTGTGACGAACCCACCACCGCCCTTGATGTGACCATTCAAGCGCAAATCTTAGAATTGATTAATCGCCTCAAAGAAGAACGTAATCTCACCGTCATCTTCATCACCCACGACCTCGGCGTTGTGGCCAACATGGCCGACCGAGTGGCGGTCATGTATGCGGGTAAGATTGTCGAGATTGGGACCAGCGAAGAAATTTTCTACGATCCCAAACACCCTTACACCTGGGCGCTCTTATCGTCGATGCCTGATTTATCTTCCAGAGACCGGTTGTTCAGCATCCCAGGCACACCGCCCAACATGCTTTATCCGCCAAAAGGCGATGCTTTTGCCGATCGGAACGAATACGCCATGGCCATCGATTTTGAAGAACAACCCCCTTATTTCAAAGTTTCCGATACGCATTATGCCGCCACCTGGCTGCTTCATAAAGATGCGCCGAAAGTGAAACCGCCGCAAGTCATTCAAGACCGCATTAAAGCGATGAAAAACCGCACCAAAGATTCGACGCAAAGTGAGGCACGCAACTAATGGCAGAGACAATATTAAGCGTACGCAATCTTAAACAACATTTCACCACCGGCATCGGCCGCAATAAACTTGTGGTCAAAGCCGTGGATGATGTCAGTTTTGACATTCAAAAAGGCGAAGTGTTTGGGTTGGTGGGTGAATCCGGGTGTGGGAAAACCACCACCGGCCGGACCATCATCAAACTCTATGAACCGACCGATGGCGAAGTCTATTTCCTCGGAGAGCGCATCAGCGCTGGCACGATAGGCCTTAAAAATCAAATCAAAGAAGAAAAACGCAAGGCCGCCCAAACCATCCGTGAGTTAAAAGCCGAAATGGCCGCCGAACTTGAAGGCGCCGATGCGTCCCAAAAAGCGTCCATCGAACAAACGTATCAAGAAAAAATTAAAGCGGTTGAGCTTGAGCGGGATGCAGTCGTTAAAAACTTAAAACGTGACATTCCCAAGCGTAAAGAAGACACCGCTAAAGATGACCGGGGCGTCTTGAATAAGATGCAAATGATCTTCCAAGATCCCATTGCCTCGCTCAACCCCCGGATGACCGTCAAAGAAATCATCGCGGAAGGGTTGCGGATTTCTGGCGAAAGCAAAGAAAAAGTCATTCAAGAAAAAGTCAATGACGTCTTAGAAACCGTCGGCTTGCTTCCTGAACATGCCAGCCGCTATCCCCATGAATTCTCAGGCGGCCAGCGCCAGCGGATTGGGATCGCCCGAGCGCTCGTTGTCAATCCTGAATTCATCATTGCCGATGAGCCGATTTCAGCGCTCGATGTCTCCATCCAAGCGCAAGTCATCAATTTGCTCAATGATTTGAGAAAAGATTTCGGCATCACCATTTTATTCATTGCCCATGACCTTTCGGTGGTGAAATACTTTGCCGACCGGATTGGGGTCATGTATTACGGTAAACTCGTCGAACTCGCGGATAAAGATGAACTCTTCAAAAATCCGCTGCATCCGTATACGAAATCATTACTGTCCGCCGTGCCACTTCCCGATCCGGAATACGAACGCGGCCGTCAGCGCATCAAGTACGACCCCACCGTGCACGATTACTCCAGTGATTTACCGGAATTGCACGAAATTAAAAAAGGCCATCTCATTTACGCCAATCAAGCAGAAATCGCGGCCTACAAACAAGAGCTTAAGTGAGTTATCGCCTCAAAAGCATTGTCAAACTGATTGTGATTTCTCTTTCCATCACTGCGATATGGATTTTCACACTCGGCCGCAGTGTGCCTAGAATTCAAGCGGTATCCGATGGATTGTTCATTGTCGGACTGATTCTTTTCTTCTGGGGACTCATCACCCTGACCCGGGCCAGCAATATTTTTATCTCCACGAACTACATTTTTAAACTGGTGTTCCGGCGCAACTTTCGGGCGGTGAGTTACCATGAATACATGTCTGAACGTGAAGTGAAAGCCGATAACCAAAATGCGTGGCATAACTTTTTGGTCGGCCTTTCTTACTTGATCATATCGTTTACCATTGCCAATGTTATCTTATAGAAAAGACCAGACAGCTGTCTGGTCTTATTTTTTGGGGAAAGGGAAAAAGGCACGGGTGTTCTTTTTATAGGCTTGATAGGCTGGATCGTTTTCGTATTTTTTTTCTAAGAGGGGGATCCCCGATAGCCCCAACAGTAAATAGGTGATGATGAGCGGAGACACCAAGAAAAGTAAGCCATCCACCCAGTCACTCGCATGCGCAAGGGCCATCAGGCCAATGCCCCACCACGCCGTCACCTCACCAAAATAATTGGGATGGCGGGAAAGTTTCCAGACCCCGGTGGTCATAATCTCACCAGGTTTTTTGCGGGCTTTAAAGGCCATCATTTGTTCATCGGCCAAAGTCTCAAACGCCCACCCGAGGCTAAAGATGCCCAGCCCCACGATGAACACGCCGAGATAACGGAACGGTTCATTGCCGAGGCTCATCGCCGTAAAGCCCATGAGAAAGGCAAAGCCACTTTGCAGTAAGAAAACTTTCAAATAGGCTTGCAGTTTTTCTGCCTTCACCCATTTTTTGCGCATGGCTTGATAGCGAAAATCTTCCGGTTTATGCCAGTTCCGACGGTACAAGTACCAAGAAAGCCTCAGTCCCCAAAGAAGAATCGCCCCGTAGAAGATGTAGTGTGAAAACGAGAGATCATTCAAGGTGATGATGAGCGCACTGACTAAAACAACTTGCGCCATGCCCCAGAAAACATCCACGGTCGAATAATCATTCCGCCCTAAAGCGAGGACATAAACGCCAGTAAAAAACAAGACTAAGACGATGGCGCCGATCAGATAAATCATCTCACACCCATCCAAACGCACGCATCAATAGCAGTGTGAGTGTGCTGACTGAAGCGCCTAAGGCGGTGCCCCACAGCAAATCAATCACCGTGATGGATACCGGCCAATCCTTTAAAGTGGCCAGGTTGGTGAGATCATACGTGGCATACATTAAAAGGCCAAAAAAGCCCCCTAAGACAAGCGCATCGGTAAGGCGATTCGCCTGGACGGCCGGATCGACCGCAAAAAAGGTGAGTCCGAGCACAAACAGCGCGTAAAAGATGAGGGCCGCGGTCCAGTTCACATCTTTTTTAAGCAACGGGCCAATCGTTTTTTGATAGAGTGGTTTGCCAATGAATCCCAGCCAAATCAGGTCAATGACCATAAATAAGACCAGCACGATGGCAGCCGTGGTCCAAAACATACAATCCTCCTAAAAAAACAAGGCCTATTTGATTAAGGCCTTGGCTTTGAGTGTATTGGCAAAATGCACTTTTGCCACTTCCTTGAGTTGACGTTCACCATGGGTTTTAATGATGTGCGCCGCTTGTTCATCGACCATCGGTGAGGCGCCTTTTTGCAGTTTGAGTTTCAATTCCTTGGAAAGTTTGGTGAGGTGATTTAAAAACGCATAGCGCGCAATCATCGATGCGAGCGCCACGGAGATGTAATGATCTTCCGCCTTGGGAAGAAACGTTTGGACTTGCGGCACATCCTCAAGATCGTTTAAATATTCATAATACTTGGCGGGTTGGACAAATTGATCGACCACGATGGGGCCTTTTTTCCCCACTTTTTCACTGATTTTTTTGTGGGTTTGCGCGTGCAAATAGGCTTTCAGGGCATTGAGGTTATAGCCTTTGTCAATCATTTGATTGTACTGCCCATTCTTTAATACCATGAGGCTGTAAGGAATGCGCTTGATGATGTCCGGCACCACTTTGACAATGGTGCTGTCTTCCATTTGTTTGGAATCTTTAATGGGAAATTGCGATAAAAATTCTTGGTCGTTGGCCGACACATAGACCGCCGCCACACACAAGGGGCCAAAATAATCGCCCGACCCGGATTCATCGGAACCAATTGAAGGCTCATAAAACGTATCTTTTTGTTTTGCGGTTTCTTGCGGCTTTTCATCTTCATCGGAGGATGCATCGCCTAAGTCAAATTGCTCAATCCAATAATCGTAGTGTTGTTTGGCTTTTTTACCTTGGAACATCACTTTTTTCGTTGGATAAATTGATATGTTCACATGGTTGCCTTCAAAGGCGGCCATCGTATTTTCCACAAATACCGATTCTGCAAGGGGTTCGTAGTAAGTAATTAAGGCTTCAATTTGCTCTAAAGTAAGCTCTAAGACGTAGTTCATTTTTTTCACACCCTTTCTCCCTATTTTACCACGAATAGTGCTAAAATAAAACAAGTTAAGGGGGTCTTATGGACCTAAAAACACTTGAATTTCCGGCCGTTTTAAGCCACATTGAACGGCGGGCAAAAACCGCTTTAGGCGCCGAAAAAATCCGGACCCTTCATCCTCTGGATACACCCGCATTGGCGCATGTAAGCATGCAAGAAATTGCCTCGGCTAAAGCGTATATTTTAGCCGCTAAAGCCCCCACATTTGGGGATTTTTTTGACATTCACCCACAACTTAAAGACATCAAGATTGCGCGGGTATTAAGCGTTCAAGATTTATTGCGTTTGAGACGGTTTTTAGCGCAGTTATCAAGCGTGTTAAAACGCTTGCAATCTCCCCCAGAAACCCTTGAAGCCAATGCGCTTGAGCCTTACATGGCATCCCTTGAACCCCTCGATGCACTGAAAAAAGAACTGGAAGCCTTGGTCGATGATGAGGGGCTCAAAGAAAATGCGTCGAATGAACTGAAAACGCAAAAGAATGCGTTGAGAGTGCTTGAAAACCGGCTTTCACAAAAACTAAAAAGCGTCGTGGACCGGCACGCCTCAATGCTCAGTGAATCCTTTTTTACCGAACGTCAAGGTCGCTACGTGGTACCGGTCAAACAAACTTATAAAAATCGTTTCAAAGGCAGCGTTGTCGATTATTCGGCCAGCGGTGAAACCATCTACATGGAACCCGAAATCGTCGGAGAAATCAGCGCCGACAAACGGCGGGTCGAAGCGGCCATTGATACGGAGATTGAACGGATTTTAACCACCATTTCTCAAAGCTTGCATGCGCACTATGAAGGTTTGCGGGCCAATCATGCATCTTTGGGTGCTTTGGATGCCATCTTTGCAAAAGCCGATTATGCGGTAGAGATGAATATGGAACCGGTGGCTTTTGCCGATACCTTGCATTTAGAAGCGGCCCGCCATCCGCTCATTGATCCTAAGTCGGTTGTGCCCAACGACATCATCCTTCATCCAGACACGCACTTGGTGATCATCTCTGGGTCCAATACCGGCGGAAAAACCGTGGTCTTAAAAACTGTGGGGCTTTTAAGCATGATGGCGCAGTCTGGGTTATTAATTCCGGTGAAACCGGGATCCCACCTGCCATTTTATTCCGGCATATTCGCCGACATTGGCGACGAACAAAGCATCGAACAATCCTTGTCCACCTTTTCATCGCATTTGACCAACATTCAACGGATTATCCACCAGCAAACCTCACGATCACTCATTGTCTTGGATGAAGTCGGGGGTGGCACCGACCCGAAAGCGGGCAGTGCATTCGCTCGGGCGTTGCTGGATCATTTATCCCGCACGAATCATGATATTTTTGTGACCACCCATTATCCTGAGCTGAAAGCGTATGCGTATGAGCATCCGCATGCCATCAACGCCAGCGTGGCGTTTGATAAAGACTCCCTCAATCCCACGTACCATCTTTATCTCGATACCCCTGGGGAATCGCATGCGTTGTTGATTGCGGAAAGGCTCGGCATGCCCGAACCCATCTTGGCGTCGGCCCACCATTATTTCAACAATGAGCAAAGCCCCGTCAGCGATCTCATTCAAACGTTGGAGCAAAAGAAAGCCCAGTTAGAACGTGAACGAGACACTCTGCACGCTGCGCAGCGTGAAGTGGACGCCTTAAAATCATCCTTGGAAGCCAAAACCGCGGACTTAAATGCGCAAAAAGAGGCCCTCACCGATCAATATAATCGCCGGTTCCGCCGGGAAAAAGACGCCTTAGAATCGGCGTTTAATCAAGCCTTGGAAGACCTCAAAAAAAGCGCTCAACTCAAACCCCATGAGATCAACGCGGCCAAAGAAGCGCTTTTTAATGCGGACACCGATGCGCCCACCGCGCAAAAAGACCCCCATGATTATCAACCGGGAGATTATGTCCACGTCACGAAATTTAACCGCACGGGCCAATTGAAAAAAGCCTTAAAAAAAGGTCAGTGGCAGGTGATGATGGGGAATGTGGCATCCACGCTTAAAGAATCAGAGTTTCACTATATAGATCCCCCCAAGAAAATCCATCAACCCGCCCCCCCAAAAGCAAAAACACCGAAGAAGCGCGTGGCCAGTGAACTGGATTTAAGAGGGTTAAGAGTGGAAGAAGCGGAATCCTTATTGGATAAATACCTCGACGATTGCGCGCTGGCCAAGCAACCCTTTGCCCGCATCATTCATGGATTTGGGACGTTTGCCATTCGCGATATGGTGCAAAAAACCTTAGCCCAATCGTCGCTTATAAAATCGTACCGAGCCGGTCAAGGCGGTGAAGGGGGAGCCGGCGTGACGGTGGTGTACTTTGAGTAGCGTTTTGCTTGTCGCCCCCCTTGAATGCGGTATAATTAATGCAGTTAACTTAGGAGGATTATATGCCCATCGTTTATTCCAGTGAAGCGTCGTTTCAGCAAGACACGCAAAGCGGCACCGTGATTGTCGATTTTTATGCCGATTGGTGTGGCCCTTGCAAGATGATTGCGCCAGTTTTAGAAGAAATTGCCAAAGAACGCGATGACATCACCATTGTTAAACTCAATGTGGATGAAAATATGGCCGTCGCCCAAGCACACGAAGTCAGAGCCATTCCAACTTTGTTTGTCATGAAGGACGGGGAAGTGGCTGACCGTAAAGCAGGCTTCATGCCTAAAGAACAACTTCTCAATTGGGTCCAAGGCGCCTAAAACACCGATGAAACGGTGTTTTTTTTCGCTTCAGACTAAAATTATCATTTATAATAAGCCATGATGAGTCCAATTCATGGCATTTTTAATGTAAAAAAACCCGTTGGCATCAGTTCTCATGATGTTGTGAATCACATCCGGCGGCACTTCGAAACCAGAAAAGTGGGCCACGCTGGCACGCTTGATGTGGAAGCCTCAGGCGTGCTTTTGGTGGGCATCAATGAAGGCACCAAGCTTTTACCCTACTTACAAACCGCCACCAAAACCTATCATTTCGGGGTCACGTTTGGCCAAGAAACGGATACGCTTGATCACGTGGGGAATCCAATTGGTGAAGGCCCAACCGATCTTCCAGACTGGCTGGATTGTGATGCCTTTGTGGGAACGTATTCGCAAGTTCCCCCCGCGTATTCAGCGGTGAAAGTGGCGGGAAAAAAACTCTATGAATACGCCCGTGAAGGCCACCCCATCCCAACGGTGCCAGCCCGCCAATTAACCATATCTGCGTTTGAGCAGAACACCCCACTCACGCGGGATGAACCGTTTCCAAAAGCCACATTTACTGTGTCGGCCAGCAGCGGTCTATATGTGCGTAAACTCGCCTTAGACCTTGCGATGCATCACGGCACATTGGCCCACACCCATTTCATCACGCGACTTTCGGTGGGGGCGTTTACGTTGGAAGAAAGTACGGATTTAGAAACGTTAAGCGCGGATCACATCATCCGCTTGAGTGACGCTTTGGATGACTTTGAGCCGGTCCGCGCTGAGACGCTTGACCCCAGTGCCCTTGCTCATGGACGCTCACTCACGATTCCGAAAAACGCCCCGCGCATTCAAGTGATCACGGCCACTGGGGGCCTTTTGGGACTGTATGAATGGCATGAACATGCCTACAAACCCTTACGCATTTTTAAAGGAGATTGACCATGATTGAACCTTTAACCCCCCATATGCTCGATGACACCATGGTGGCCTCCATTGGCTTTTTTGATGGCGTTCATGCGGCCCATCAAGCCCTTATCAAACGCACCATCACCCAAGCAAAATCCCTCGGGAAAGTGCCGGTGGCCATCACCTTTGATGTCCATCCTAAAAGCGTCATTTTCGACCTTTCATTTAAGTACATCACCCCTCTGGAAAAAAAGATCGCCTTATTAAAAGCCTATGGCATTGAGCGGGTGTTTGTCTTAACCTTCGATAAAGCCATGTCCAAGCTCAGCGCCGAAGCGTTCATGAAGGAATATTTAAACGGTGTGCATATGCTGGTCTGTGGCTTTGATTTTCGCTTCGGCCATGGCGGTTTAGGCACCCCGGAGACACTGAAATCCCACGGAACCTTTCACGTGGATGTCATGGAAGAAATGCGGTTTTCATCGCAAAAAATTGGTTCCACCTTGATTCGTGAATTGATTCAATCCGGCAACATGGATGAAGTGCGCCATCAGCTGGGACGGTATTTTTCCATCACGGGTGAGGTGATTCATGGTGAGAAAAAGGGTCGGCTCATCGGCTATCCCACCGCCAACATCAAGCTCATTGATGTCATCACTCCCAAGCAAGGGGTCTACGCGACGATGACCCAAGTGGGCAAAACCTTGTATCCCTCGATGACCAGTGTGGGGCATAATCCTACGCTGAATGCGTCGCATCCACTGAGTGTGGAAAGTTATCTCTTTGATTTCGATGAGACCATTTATGGCGAGGTGATCACCACGTATTTCATCCAGTGGTTAAGAGGGGAGAAGAAGTTTGAGGCCGTGGCCGATCTCATCGCTCAAATCGATGAGGATGCGATCGCATCCCAAGCGATTTTAGACCCGATAAAAAACGCCTTGCCATCCCCATTATTTGTGCTATAATAAGCCTTGCGCCGGTGGCGAGGTTTATCCCACCTCCATGAGATTTACGTGGCGACCGGTTTGATAAAATTAAAAGGAGGAACTCACATGGCATTGACCAAAGAAAAGCGTGCTGAAATCGTGAAAGCCTATGGCCGTAAAGACGGCGACTCAGGCTCCACCGAAGTTCAAGTGGCGCTGCTTACCGAAGAAATCATCGAACTGAACAATCATTTATCGGTTCACCAACATGACTTTCATTCACGTCGGGGTCTACTGAAAAAAGTCGGCCATCGCCGGAACTTACTGAACTACTTAATGAAGACCGATGAAGCGCGTTACCAATCACTCATTCAACGCCTCGGACTAAGACGCTAAAAGAAACTTCCTCTGAGGTTTCTTTTTTCTTTTTTTAGGAGTTTATTATGACCTTTAAACCTTGGCAATCGCTCTGGATCAAAACCGCCATCATCATGCTACTGACGCTGGGGACGATCTTCATGATTAACCTCGTCTTCCCCGCGCTTTTTGGGCGGTTTTTTGGGGCATTTTACGCCATTTTTATTCCCTTTTCAGTGGCCGTATTTATCGTCTATCTCGTGGCGCCCCTTTCGCAGTTTCTCACGAAATTAAAGATTGAGAATAAAACCGCTCGCAGCTTGATCATTGTGCTCTTGCTATTAATCGTGGTGGCGGTCTTTATCGTGACCGCGGGCGATGTCATTTACACGCAGGCCTTGCTCTTTATTGAAAATGACTGGCCCATCATCCTCGCGGCCATTCAGGCTGAAATCAATGACAATCCGGGTCTATCGGACATCTATGATTTTGTGATGCCTTATCTCGATTTTGACGCCTTATCCGATGTCACCGTAGACATTTATGGGGCGTTCCAAAGCATCACGAATGTGCTCATTGCGGTGGTCTTAACGCCCGTTTTTTTATTTTTCTTATTGCGGGATGGATCGAAAATTAAGGCCGCACTCATCCGGGTGTTGCCCGACCATATGGAACACGATACCGAACAGCTCACCTCACGCGCCGATACGGTCATTAAACAATACTTTAATGGCCGCTTTACCTCGATTGCCATCATGGTGGTGGTGTTCACCATCATCTTTTTCATCATGGGCTTTGGCGGCCGCAGCATCCTCTTTGGATTCTTACTTGGGGTGTTAGACATCATTCCCTACATCGGCCCCGTGATTGGCACCCTCTTACCCATGCTTTACACGCTCACGGATGAGACGATTGCGTTTGGCGACTTTGCGCCGTTAGCCGTCTTGGTGATTGTGTTTGTGGTCAACTTCTTACAAAACAACTTACTGCAACCTTACATCATGGGCAAAGAAACCAAAATGCATCCTTTGCTCGTGCTGTCATCGCTGTTATTCTTTGGGTATTTATTTGGCGTCATCGGCATCATTCTCGCCATTCCTCTGACCGGCACCATTCGCTCCGCCGTAGAATATTATCAAGTCAAAAATCAAACGCCGAAGAACGCGAAAAAATCTGAGGTGAAATCCCCATGAATCTAGACTTTGGTGGCGTGCCCACCGGATGGATGTACCTGATTATTTTTGCGCTCAAGTTCATCGAAGTGACCATTTCAACGCTCCGCATTGTCATTGTCACCAAAGGGGAGCGGGCCAAAGGCGCGCTCATTGCCTTTTTTGAAGTCATGCTTTGGGTCTTTGTGGTCACGTTGGTTTTGGATGATTTGATGAGTGACCCCTTGAAAATCGTGATTTATGGCGCCGCGTTTGCTTCGGGCAATTACGTGGGGTCGATGCTGGAAGAAAAACTTGCGCTTGGCACGCTGAATCTCACCGCCATCGTCCCAGCCCCAGAAGGTAAACAGATCGCCGAGGGCATGCGAAACCAAGGCTACGCTGTCACCGTCACCCAAGGTGAAGGACGGGATGGGAAACGCCACATTCTCTCGCTTCACATCCACCGGAAGAAAATCACACCCACCATCAACGCACTGAAAGCGCTCGACCCCGGCGTGGTGATCACCATCAACGACATTCGTCCCATCTATGGAGGCTACCGCGGCCTTCGCAAATAAGCATGCGATGCATGCTTTTTGTTTGTCTTCGGGCGGGTGGTTTAAATGCGCCCTGTGTGCTACAATAAGGAATTGGAAAACTAAAAAAAAGAGGAGACAATATGTCAGAAAAAAGAGTCTTTACCATGGACTTAGATGGTAAAAGCCTCAGTGTCGAATTTGGTGAACTGGCCAAGCAAGCCAGCGCCGCAGTGCTCGTTCGTTATGACGATACCGCTGTGTTGAGTGTCAGCCAAGTTTCGAAAACCGAAAGTCAATTGGATTTTTTCCCATTGATGATCATTTACACTGAAAAACAATACGCCGCAGGAAAAATTCCCGGAGGATTCTTCAAACGCGAAGGACGCCCCAGTGAGACCGAAACCCTCAGTGCAAGGCTCATTGACCGTCCCATCCGGCCGCTTTTTCCTAAAGGGTACAAACATGACATTCAAATCATTAATACTGTGTTAAGTGGGAACGTGGATCGCTCACCGAGCGCCACGGCCATGTTCGGAAGCTCGATGTCACTCAGCCTCACGCAAGCGCCATTTTCAGGCCCCATTGCCGGGGTGGAAGTGGGTCGTGTGGATGGGCAGTTCATCTTAAACCCCACCACCGATGAAAAAGAACTCTCCGACATCGACCTCTATGTGGCGGGCACCAAACATGCCATCAACATGGTCGAAGCGGGCGCCTTAGAAGCGAGTGAAGCCGACATGGTGGACGCCATCATGTTTGGGCATGAATGGATCAAAAAATTGGTGGCCTTCCAAGAAGAGATCATCGAAGCCATTCAACCTGAAAAAGCAGAGTTTATCCCCCAAGAAGATCCTGAAGACTTGGTGCAATTTGTCCATGCGCAAGCGCTGGATGCCATCCAAAAAGCATCCGCCATCAATGGCCGTCATGACCGTGGCGATGCGATTGGGGCCATTTTAGACGAACTCGCCGATGCTTATCAAGCGGCGCATCCGGACCTTTCGGAAGAAGCGCTCAATGACGCCCTCAAGCAAATCAAAAAATTGGTCGACGGTGAAGTGAAAAAAGAAGTGAGACGCCTCATCATTGCCGATGAAAAACGCCCCGATGGGCGTGGCCTCACCGACATTCGTCCGTTGGATTCGCAGGTCGATATTTTGACCCGGACGCATGGATCGGCGCTATTTACCCGCGGCGAGACCCAAGCGTTGTCGATCACGACCCTTGGCGCCTTAAGAGAACATCAAATCATTGATGGACTGGCCGAAGGGGAAGAATATAAACGCTTCATGCTGCACTATAATTTTCCGCCTTACAGCGTCGGTGAAAACGGACGCTACGGCGCCCCAGGCCGCCGCGAAATTGGCCATGGCGCCCTCGGTGAACGGGCCTTAAGACAAGTCCTTCCATCGGAAGAAGATTTCCCCTACACGATCCGCATTGTTTCGGAAATCTTAGAATCCAACGGCTCCACCTCCCAAGCCTCCATTTGTGCGGGCTGCATGAGCCTGATGGCGGCCGGGGTTCCCATTAAAGCCCCAGTGGCGGGGATTGCGATGGGCTTAATCAGCGATGGCACCACCCACCGCGTGTTGTCCGACATCCAAGGGTTGGAAGATCACCTTGGGGATATGGACTTCAAAGTGGCCGGAACCGCCAACGGCATTACCGCCTTACAAATGGACATTAAAATTGAAGGCTTATCGAAAGAAATCTTAGAAGAAGCCCTCGCCCAAGCGCGTGAAGGCCGGTTGCACATTTTAAATAACATGCTTTCCGCCATCGATGCGCCCCGTCCGCAACTTTCTGAGTACGCACCGAAAGTGAAAATCATGTTCATTGAACCCGATAAAATCCGCGATGTCATTGGACCGGGTGGAAAATCCATCAATGACATCATTGATAAATGCGACAACATTAAAATTGACATCGAACAAGACGGCCGCGTCACCTTGATGCATCCTCGCTATGAACCGATTGACAAAGCGATGGGCATCATCGAAGAAATCGTGAAGGTGGCGAAAATTGGGGAAGTGTATGACGGCAAAGTCGTCCGCATTGAAAAATTCGGCTGCTTCGTAGAACTTTGGCCCGGCACCGATGGGCTATGCCATGTCTCTAAACTTGCGCATCACCGCGTGGCCAACGTGGAAGACGTGGTGAAAATGGGTCAAACCTTAAAAGTCAAAGTCATTGGCATTGATGAGAGAGGCCGCATCGACCTTTCCCACAAAGCGTTGTTGCCGCGGCCCGAAAAACCGGCCCCAAAGCCCGCGAAAAAAGATTAATTCACCTGCATTGCAGGCAACCGAGCCAGCAATGGTTAGGAAAGTCCATGCTAGCACAGGCTGCGATCGCCTGTAGTGATTGTGATAGAGGAAACCATAACTCTATGCACCCGAGAGGGTGACGGCTGAGAAAAAGGCTTTTTAAGTCTTGAGTATCTTTAAAAGTGCCACAGAGACGAGCTCTTTTAGCAATAAAAGAGGTGGAACGGGTAAACCCCGCAAGCTAGAAACCCAAATTTTGGTAGGGGCACTTGGCGTGAGAAACTGAACTTAACGCCGAGGTACGATTTCGTACAGATAAATGGTTGCCACCCTTTTTAAAGGGTACAGAACATGGCTTATGCAATGCAGGAAAAGAGACCTCTTTGGGGTCTCTTTTTTTACCCGAAATGCCCCGGTTTATTTGATATAATAATCAAGAAAGGATGTGCTCGTTTGGACTTAAAACAAATCCAGGAACGGATGCGTCGCATTCGTAACTTTTCCATCATTGCGCATATCGATCACGGGAAATCCACCCTCGCAGACCGCATCTTAGAACTCACCAAAAGTGTCACCAAGCGAGAGATGAAAGCCCAGCTTTTAGACTCGATGGACATCGAGCGTGAGCGAGGCATCACGATCAAACTCAACGCCGTGCAATTAAACTATCAAAAAGGCGATGACACGTACATTTTTCATTTGATTGATACGCCGGGCCACGTCGATTTTACCTATGAAGTCTCCCGGTCACTGGCTGCCTGTGAAGGCGCCATTTTAGTCGTGGACGCGGCCCAAGGCATTGAAGCCCAAACGCTGGCCAACGTCTATTTAGCCTACGATAACAACTTAGAAATCATCCCCGTCATTAATAAGATTGATCTTCCTTCCGCCAACATTGAAGGCGTCAAAGCCGACATCGAAAATATGTTGGCCCTGGATGCGTCCGAGGCGCCCCTGGTATCCGCCAAAGAAGGCATTGGGATTGAATCCATTTTAGACGCCATCATCGAACACGTCCCTTCCCCTGAAGGAGATCCTGAGGCCAGTTTACGCGCCCTCATATTTGATTCGTACTACGATCCATATCGGGGCGTCATCCCCTCCATTCGCGTGGTGGATGGCACCTTGAAAAAAGGCGATCAGATTAAAATGGTCGCCTCCGGTGCCACCTTTGAAGTCTTAGAAGTGGGCGTGAACACCCCCACCGCCAAACCGGTGGAACTGCTCGTTCCAGGGGATGTCGGCTATTGCATTGCCAACATCAAAGACCCCGACGATGTGCGCGTGGGCGATACGATTACCTCCAAAACGCAGCCAACCCCCACGCCACTCCCCGGGTACCGGCCGTTAAACCCGATGGTCTATTGTGGGCTGTACCCATTAGACTCCAACGATTACACCGCGCTCAAAGATGCGCTCGGAAAACTTCATCTGAACGATGCCTCGCTCATTTTCGAACCGGAAACGTCCGGTGCACTCGGCTTTGGCTTCCGTGTCGGCTTTTTGGGCATGCTGCACTTGGAAATTGTCCAAGAACGCTTAGAACGCGAATTTAATTTAGGAATCTTAGCCACCGCACCCTCGGTGTCGTATCATGTCTATTTGAACGATGGCACGATGGAAACGGTGGATAACCCCTCGCTCTTGCCCGACCCATCGAAAATTGCCCGCATCGAAGAACCGCTGATGAAAGCGACCTTGATGACGCCCAAAGATTACGTCGGAAACGTGATGGAACTCTGCCAGAAAAAACGCGGCACCTACGTGAAAATGGATTATTTATCCGATGCACGCGTTGAGATCACCTATGAGCTCCCGCTCTTAGAAATCGTCTATGATTTCTTTGATAAGTTGAAATCAACCTCCAAAGGCTATGCCTCCTTTGATTATGTGTTTGAGCGGTACATCCCCTCCCAACTTGTGAAAATGGACATCCTCATTAACGGGGAGATCGTCGATGCTTTATCGTCCATTGTCCACCGTGATTTCGCCTACACCCGCGGGAAGAAGATGGCCGATAAACTCAAAGAACTGATTCCCAGACAAATGTTTGAAGTCCCCATTCAAGCCGCCATTGGAGGTAAAATCATTGCCCGTTCCACCATCAAAGCGATGCGTAAAAACGTCATCGCGAAATGTTATGGCGGGGACATCTCACGGAAGAAAAAACTGTTAGAAAAACAAAAAGAAGGCAAGAAACGGATGAAAACGGTCGGAAAAGTGGACGTGCCGCAAGAGGCATTCTTAAGCGTGCTTTCCTTGGAAGATTAACGGATTCTTCATCTAATTTTTGAAAGAAACATGCTATAATTTATGAAACATCGCTTTAGGAGACCGAGCATGCGCTATCGATTCCGCCATCGCGTGACCTTTGCCATTTTCAGAAAAGTGTTCGAATGGTATGCACGCCTCAAATATCATTACACCTTCGATCGATTTGAAGAAACGGACGAACCGTATCTCATTTTGGGCAATCACACGCAAGCCCTCGATCCGGTGTTCATGGCGTTTAGTTTCAAGCGCCCCATTTATTATGTCGCCTCCACGATGATTTACAATCTCCGGGTCTGGTCAAAAGTGCTCGATTACCTCGTGGCACCCATTCCCATCAATAAATTCCGCAGTGATTTAAGAAGCACCAAAGCGATTTTAAAAACCTTGAGGGAAGGCCAACATGTGGCCCTTTATCCCGAAGGCAACACCAGTTTTTCGGGCGGCCAAATGCCGATTGACATCGCCATCGCGAAACTCGTCAAAAAAGCCAAAGTCAAGGTCGTATTTCATACGATTGAAGGCGGGCATTTATCGCACCCACGGTGGGCGAAACACGGGCGCAAAGGCTTCATGCATGGGTCGGTCAAACGCATCATGACCGTGGAAGAAATTGCTCAGCTGGACCTCGACAGTCTCTACGGTGAAATCATGTCGACGCTTTATGTCAACGACTTTGAACGATTCACCGATACGCCTTTTAAAGGAAAAAATAAAGCCATCAATTTCGAAAGTGCGTATGTGGTGTGCCCGCATTGTCATAAGCTTGAAACCTTATTTTCAAAAGGCGACCACATCACCTGTACGCAATGTGCGTTTGATGTCAGTGTCAATGATTATGGCCGCTTTGAGGCTCACTTTGAAGGCCGGTACTTCACCACGACGCTGCCCTGGTTTGACGATCAAATTGCCGTTTTTAAAAGTTTGGTGGCCTCTCGAAGCGACACCGATGAATTGTTTCATGACGCCGGGGAATCCTTGTATGAAATCCGGGATTTAAAGCCCAAGAAAAAATTGGACGTGGTGTCGATCCATCTGTCAAAATCCGCCCTCATACTCAAGGGTTCTAAGGTGAATGAAACGTTTGATCCTTTAGACGTGGATCCCGCCGTTCAACACCGCAATGGGTTGATCATTTATCACCGCCCGACGGCGAAAACCTATTACCTACTCAGCGATGAAAAACGCAGTGCCTTGAAATACGTATCGATGATTAAGATTTTACAAAAGGAGACGTCCTATGTTTGATTTCACCCGCCCCGATTCATGGACCGCCATCTTTTATTTCGGCATCATCGCGGTGCTTTTACTCCTCGGCAATACCTTACGCCGAAAAGTGCCCTTTTTAAGACGCTCACTCCTCCCCACCGCCGTCATTGCGGGCTTTATTGGGTTGCTGTTAAAAGAGTTTGTGTGGGCCCCTTTCGTGGATGAAAGTGAGGTCACGTCGCTGAATCTTTATTTTTCCATGATCACCTATCATGCGATTGCCTTAGGGTTTATTGCGCTTGGACTGAAAGTCAGTGAAAAAGCGCGTTTTCAATTGAAACGGGGTCAAAGTCTTTTTTCGGGCCTCTTGATTGTCTCGACCTATCTCATTCAAGGCTTGGTCGGCCTTTCCATCACGCTGGCACTATCGTATACCTTCATGCCCGATTTATTCAGAAGCAGTGGCATCTTATTCCCCATGGGCTTTGGGCAAGGACCGGGTCAAGCCCTCAACATCGGCACCGTCTATGAAAATTCGTATGGCTTTGCTGGCGGCGCCAGCTTCGGGCTTGCGATCGCTTCATTTGGCTTTTTATGGGCCGCCATATTTGGGGTGGTCTATTTGAACTATTTGGCCAAAAAAGGCCATGTCAAACGTCAGGAAGTGGCGGTGGATACGTTTAAATCGCCGCAACTGAATTCTTCCCCCGATGAAATCCCCCTGGCGGAAAGCATTGATAAATTCACCATTCAAGTGGTCATTGTCTTGTTTGTGTATTTGGTCACCTACGGCGTCATCCGCGGCGTGACGAATTGGCTCGGGACCGGCGTGGCCGGTGATTTTGGCATTAATACCGTGGCCCCACTGCTTTGGGGGTTTAACTTCATCATTGGGATGCTCTTTGCCTTATTGCTCAAACAAATATTCTTACTCTTTAGAAAAAATAAACTGATGACCCGTCAATACCCCAACAACTTTTTACTCAACCGCATCAGCGGGTTTGTCTTTGACATTATGATCGTGGCGTCCATCGTGGCCATCCGCTTGGAAGATGTCGCGCGTTACTGGGCGTTACTCCTTTCTTTGGGCCTCATTGTGGGGATGGTCACCGCGCTTTATATGACCTTTATGGCCCACCGGATTTATCCGGAATACAAAAACGAAGCCACCCTCGGCATGTTTGGCATGCTCACAGGCACGGCGTCCACGGGGGTCATCCTCATTCGGGAACTCGACCCAGAATTTAAAACCCCCGCCGCCTCCGATTTGGTTGTGGGGTCGTCAACGGCCATTTTGTTTGGCTTCCCCGTCATCTTATTGGTCGGTCTAGCGCCGGTTTCGGATGCGTCGACCTGGATGGTCTTAGGCATCATCGCCGTCTTATTCAGTCTGTTTGCAGGCATCCTTTTATACTTTAATCCGAAGGTGAAATTATAGTGTTTGGCACCTACATCCACATTCCTTTTTGCGACAAACTATGCACCTACTGTGACTTTGCGAAAGAAATCGCGAAACCCGAAAAAAAACGCGCCTATTTAAAGGCGCTTTTTTACGAAATGCAGTTGTCTGAGGCGTTACTGAAAACCACCGATACCGTTTATATCGGAGGCGGCACGCCCACGGCGCTGGATGATGAGGATTTTGAAACACTGCTTAAAACCATCCATACCTACGTGCCCGTGGCGGACCTAAAAGAATTTACCATCGAAGCCAATCCGATGAGCTTAACCCAGGAAAAAGCGCGTTTGATGAAAGCCTACGGCGTCACCCGGGTAAGCTTGGGCGTACAAACGTTTAACGATGCTTTACTCACCCTCATTAACCGCGATCACCGCCATAAAGATGTCATTCAGGCGTTGCAAATTTTAGACGCGACCGGCCTCAACCATTACAGCCTCGATATCATGTTTGGCCTGCCCACGCAAACCATGGAAAGTTTTAAAAAGGATTTGGAACGGTTCATTGCGGTGAAGGCCGCGCATTACTCCATCTACGCGCTCATATTAGAAGACAACACCCGACTCAAACATCAGATCAAACAAGGGTTGCTGCAACTGCCCGATGATGACACGGTGGCCGATATGTATGGCCACATCATCCAGCGAATGCAAGAAGAAGGGTATGATCACTATGAGATTTCCAGTTTCGCACGGCCAGGGATGCGCTCGGTGCATAATCCCATCTACTGGCGCAACGAAGCCTATTTAGGCCTCGGTGCCGGCGCCCATGGCCGGTTGGGGGATACGCGCTATGAAAACATTCGCTCGGTCAAAAAATACACCGAAGCGATGCTTGAAAAAGGCTTGGATGCTCGTCTTCCATATCCCTATGAACCCATTCATGATACACTGTTAATGGGGCTGAGAATGAAAGAAGGCATCAGCGTCCAGAGCTTTATTCAACGCTTTGGCGTGCACCCTTTAACTCGCTTTAAAGGGCTCAATGATCGCTTAGAAGAAGGCCTCATTACGATCGAAAACGATCGCTTACAACTGACCGATAAAGGCTTGTTTTTTGCCAATAATGTGTGGATGGATTGTTTGGATGATGAAGACGCTCCTCAAAGAATTTGAATACGACCTTAAAGCATCTTCAGGGCTTTCAGCCAATACGCTGAACGCTTATTTACGGGATTGTCAGGCGTATGTGACGTACTTAGAAACCATCCGTGGCATTGATGATCCCGAAGACATCACCCGCAAAGACGTATCCAATTACATCATGACGTTACGCAAAAAGCATTACCAAGCCTCCACGTTATCGCGAAAGCTCTCGTCCATGAGTCAGTTTCATCAGTACTTAGTGCGAGAAAAAATATTGAAAGAAAATCTCATCGCCCGCATCGCCAAGCCCAAACAAACATCGCATCTCCCGAGTGTCTTATCGATGCGTGATATTCAAGCCATTTTAGCGGCCACCGACGGGGAATCTCCCCTCGATGAACGCAATAAAGCGATGGTCGAGTTGCTGTATGGATCGGGCCTTAGAATCAGTGAACTGTGTGAACTCACCACCAATCAACTGCATCTCAATGACGCCCGCGTGGATGTGATTGGGAAAGGCCAAAAACGCCGCGTTGTGCCCCTTTCGGCGTATGCCATTGAAGCTTTAAAACGCTATTTATCGCACGGCCGATTGGCCCTGGCTAAAGCGCCCAGTGCCTATGTCTTTTTAAACCGACATGGCCGGCCGATCTCGCGCGTGGGGTTTTTTAAAGTGCTTAAAACCCTCGCGCTGAAAGCGGGCGTGTCGCAGACCGTGAGTCCGCACACCTTAAGACATTCATTTGCCACACACCTCTTAGAACGCGGTGTGGATCTACGCTACGTCCAAGAGATGTTGGGGCATGCGGATGTCTCAACCACCGAAATATATACCCATATTTCCAGCACCCATATCCAAGCCATTTACGATCAATATCATCCCACCCGATTAAAGGAGACCCAATGATTTTTCCCCGCACCTTCCTCATTGTCATGGATTCAGTGGGCATCGGCGAAGCCCCCGATGCCGCCCAATTTAACGATTCAGGCACGCATACCTTAAGACACAGTGCCGAAGCCAAAGGCCGCATCCATTTACCGCATCTATCACGCCTTGGACTGGGCCATCTCAGTGCCATTCCCGGCGTTGAAAAAAATGCGGTGCAAGCCGCTTACGGCCGGATGGAAGAAACCAGCGCCGGCAAGGATACGATGACTGGCCACTGGGAACTGATGGGCCTGCAAATTGATGTCCCTTTTCAAACTTTCACAGAAACCGGATTTCCCGATGATCTCATCCGTACGTTGGAAGCGAAGTGGGGCCGTAAGATCATCGGCAATAAAGCCGCCTCGGGCACGGAAATCATCAAAGAACTCGGGCCCGCGCATGTGAAAACCGGCGATTTGATCGTCTACACAAGCGCCGACAGTGTCTTACAAATTGCCGCCCACGAAGACGTGGTCCCCCTCAAAGAACTCTATCAAGCGTGTGAAATCGCACGAGAGCTGACGCTTGAAGGCCCGTATAAACTGGGGCGGATCATCGCAAGGCCTTTCATCGGTTCGGAAGCCGAGGGCTTTACACGAACGGCCAACCGACATGATTATGCGCTCAAACCCTTCGCCAAAACCACCCTTGATTTTCTTAAAGACGCGGGGCATGATGTCTTAGCCTTTGGGAAAATTTCCGACATTTATGATGGCGAAGGCATCACCGAAAGCCAGCGGCAAGCCTCCAACGATGAAGGCATGGCCAATTTTACGGACGCACTTAAACGTGATTTTCACGGCCTTGCGTTTTTGAATCTGGTCGATTTTGACGCTTTGTATGGCCACCGGCGCGATCCGCTCGGGTATCACCAAGCCTTAGAAACCTTTGACCGGCAACTGGGTGCCTTCATCGAAGGGATGCGTGAGGATGATTTACTCATCATCACCGCCGATCACGGCAACGATCCCACTCACACCGGCACCGATCATACCCGTGAATACGTGCCGTTACTCATCCACTCAAAAGCCTTTAAGTCGTCGAAAGCGCTCGGCGATATTCGCTCTTTCAGTTCACTAGGCGCCACGATCAGCGATCTTTATGGGGTCGCAAAAACCGCCCATGGGTCGTCCTTTTTCAGCCAAATAAAAGCCCTCATCTGAGGGCTTTTTTTACAGGGCTTTACGATCTTTTTTAAACTGCTTGTGAAGGGCCGCATACGATTCTGAGATGGCTTTGTTTTGGAGGTTTTCGATCTTTTCCACTTTCATGCGGGTTTTCACAGACGTATCAATCAACCGGTTTTTGATGGCGGTTTGCGTCCGGTTGAGCGCGTTGAGCCGTTCATTTTTCTTCATTAAGCGTTCCGACCGCCACTGTTCATGGGCTACTTCCAAGGCGTTTTCTTGACGTTCAATGGAAGCTTGAAGTGCTTGATGCGACGCTTTATCAGCTTCAATGGGGGCTTCCAGCTCACGGTCGATGGCTTCAATGATGGTCACGGATTTCGCTTTGGCTTCTTCATGATGCGTATACAGCAAGTCTTTTTGCTGCGAAGCGTTTTGGGATACCGTTTGAATGCGTTCTCGGTAGGATTCATTAAGGTTTTGTTCTTGCCGCGTCAGTTCTTGGATGGTGGCCGCATTCACATCGCCTTTTTCCAGCTCCAATATCCGAGGCTTGATGGTTTCCAACCTGGCTTTCGGCTCGGCGATTTTTTCGTGTAAGAAATCTTCCGCCGTCTTGAGCATGGTTTGCAGGCGCTCGTTGGCTTGATCGTTCGGGTTTCCGTCTTGATAGGCGAGGAGTTCAGGGCCGGCCATCATTTTTTCAACGTTGGCCAGACGGGCCAAGGATTCCTCTTTAAGCGCGGTGAAACTTTCGATGTCTTTATCGCGCAAGTTTAGCGCATCTTGACGCGCTTTTTCCGCATGATCGTGGGCTTTTTGAATTTGGGCACGGTAGCGTTTGATGTTGATGTCTTCGGCGAGTTGAGCTTCAAAGGCGGCCACCCGCTCGGCATAGGCCTCATCGATTTCTTTTTCTTCAATCAGGACTTTTTTCAACAGGGGCGAATGTTCAAACAATTTTTTCTTTTGGGCGATGGAGTGTTTTTGCGATTCGTATTCTTGTTCCATCTCCGCTTTTTTCGTCGCGTAGTTTTTCTCGTGGTAGCCAAGGGTTTCTTCGGCATAGGAAAGTTCTTGTTTGAGCGTGTAATCGATGTGTTCCATGCGCGCCGCGTATTCGGCTTCGGCGAACTTGATTTGCTGTTCGGCAAAGTTGACTTGGCGCTTAACGGTCGCTTGCACCATCGCTTTATTGACGCGAACGCCCGCGTCAATGCGTTCGGATTGCACCTTGTTGATGGCTTTTTCATGGTCGTGAAGCGATTGCGCCTTCAACACTTGAATGTCATATTCTTTTTCTGCCAGCGCAATGTCGGCTTCGTCTTGGAATAATTGGAATTTGAGCTCTTTCAGCTCGTCCATCCGTTTGACTTTACTCTTGCCGAGGAAATGCACGCGCTGCGAAAGGATTTTGTGCAGGCCATAGAGCCGGTTGATTTCCAACCGTTCTTTTTCCAACGTGGTATTAAGGGAAATTTCAGTCGCTTTGAAATGCACATGCTGGGCTTCCAATTGATCGAGCGATTCCACTTCTAAACGCTGGATGATCCGAGCGTAGCGGTCTAACACTTCCGTTTTTTGAAGACGGAGTTCTTGGTCGCGTTTTTCAGCTTGGAAGCGCGCCATTTGAATGGTATGGTCCAAATCAATGAGGGCCATTTCCAAATCATACCCTGTGTTTAAAAGCTCTTCCATATAGGCAAACGTGGAAAGCAGGGTTTCTTCTTGGTTTTCAAGATAGGTCAGAAGGGTGCGCATTTTCAGTGAACTGATGTCAATGAGCGCTTGAATGTCACGCTCTTTTTGTTGCATGCGGATTTCATAAGATTGTTCGAGGTGTTCCGCTTCTTTTTGGTGTTTGTCGCTTTCAACGGTTTTGGCGGCTTTGATGAATGCCTTGTCAATCTTTTTGGCCACTTTACCGGCCGGAGAACGCCGCCAGGATTTGAGTGCTTTTTTGAGCGCTTGCGCGTTGGGTTTAAAGGCTGCATCCTGTGGCCGCGTGGCGATAAAGGCCGCTTTTAAAGGTTTCAAAGCATCCAATGTGGCTTGATCGGTGTCTGAAAGCGTGACAGCAGCCGCGCTGAATGCGTCATTTAAAGCTGCATCCCAGTCGGCCACATACGCCTCATTGAGCCGGTCAAATTCATCGGCCAAGGCCTCATCGATGGCTTTTTTCTGATCGGTGAGGGCGCCTTGATCGGCGGTTTTGGTCGCTTGAATGTCATCGATTAAATCGTCAAGCTCAGACGTAT
Source organism: uncultured Mycoplasmatota bacterium (assembly GCA_913057225.1). Lineage (GTDB taxonomy): Bacteria > Bacillota_I > Bacilli_A > Izemoplasmatales > Izemoplasmataceae > JAGYII01. The sequence continues at coordinate 28,877 of CAJXNT010000005.1, read as the reverse complement.
CAAAAAAGCTCAGCAAGGTTTCGAGTTTGTCTTTAAAAGTTTTAAATACGTCATCGGCAAAGGGCGTCAGAGGATCTAGAGCGTCTTGAATGCTATCGGTGGCGCGACCCAGTTGCTGATGCGATTCATCGAGGACCACTTGCGAGATATTTTGATCGGACTCAAGCAACGCATCCAGCGCATCGAAATAGCGTTCAACCGGAGCTTCAAGGTGTTTGAGATTGGCCGGCGTGTCTTTGAAGGCTTGTGCAAAAGACCGCTTGAGGTCGGCTAAGTGCTTCCGCAGCGGATTGGCAAAATGCTCTTTGGCATCGGAAAGCCGCATGTCTGAGAGGGCCTCAAAGTATTCTTGTTTCGTTTCGGCAAGAAGTTCTAAGCGCTTTTTGGTCACCGTATCGTCTTGTTTTTTGATGGTGCGACGAATGCGTCGGACTTCGGCGTTTAAAACTTTGAGTTTTTCTTCGGTGTCTTGAACCCGCTCAAAATGCGCATTCTTAATTTTCTCGTTCGCCTCAAGAATTTCTTTGATGAGGGATTTGAGGAGTTCTTGTTCTTGCTTGAGATCTTCATCGATGAGCGTGGTCAATTCTTGATTGATTTCGGTTTGTTTGGCAATCGCGTTTTTCATCGGGTCCCTCCTACCTTAAAGACTTTCTTGGAAGCTACGTTTTTTTTCATCAATCCAACGGCTGATTTCATCGCGATGGGCCGCGAAGGCTTTGACCGCTTCGGAGGCATTCGCTTTCACCTGAATGGCGTCATCCAATGAGGGCACGGTGGCCAGATCATCTTTGAACGCATTCAGATAGTCTTCTTTACTGTGGATGAGTTTCTTCCGTAAACTCTCAAGCCGTTCGTTGAGGTGTTGCATCCGAGTTTGTTTATCGAAGTAGAGGGTGTCGTATTCGCGGTTCACTTTTTCCAAGGCGGCATCGAGCTGCGTTTCTTTCGAAGCGATTTCTTTTTGGATGGTATCGATGCTTGCATTGAGCGTGCGTTCAATTTCAATTTTCTTACGGGCTTGTTCGCGTTTGGCTTCTTCAATGCCTTCATCCAATTTCCGGACTTTATCCTCGTAAGCGCGCTCGGCCGTGGCCGCTTGGTACTCATACACTTGTTTGTGATGGTCGATCGTATCGTTTTCGGTGGATTTAATGGCCGCTAGGATTTGCTTAGCTTGTTCAAGTTTGGCCTCGATCCGTTCCGCCTCTTGCTGCATTTCGGCGGAAAGATCATCGAGGCGCCTGACTTCTTCAAACTGAATTTGATCGAGCTTTTGCTGATAATCATTATCGAGTGTTTTTTGATCGGTTTTAAAACGCTCTACGATTTGTAAGCGTTCATGCTCTAACGCTTGGATGCGCTCTTGTTGGGCATTAATCTGTTCATCGCGTTCAGAAAGGCTGGCCTGTTGCGCTTCATCCAATTGGCGCGTGGGCGCATTTTTTAAAGCCGATATCCGCGCATCAACATCCGCGGTTTGGTCCAAATAAACGGCCCGTTTTTCATCGTATTTCGCTTTGATGGAGGCCCGGGCATATTCTGCACCGTGTTCGATTTCTTGAATGAATGCCTCATCCTGTTCACGGATATAGTCGAATAAGGACTGAATTTCATTCAGGACCGAATTGGTTTGGCTTTCCACCAAGGCCAAGGCATCATCATAAAGCTGTTTCGCATGTCGAATCAACTCTTTAGGTTTGAGTAAAGACCGGCTGTCAATTTTGCTGTGGAAGCGTTCAAAAATCCCGGAGACTTCGAGTTTCGTATCTTTTAAGTAGACGTCTAAACTTTCAAGGTATTTTTGCTCGGATTGTTCATGTCTGCGGATTTCCGCGGTTTGCTTGCGCTGGCTGATGCCTGAGCGTTTAATTCTCGAGACTTCGAGTTCGCTGTAATATTCCCGGGTCCAACGAAGCGTTTCATAATCCCCTTCAAGCGTGGCAGCGATGGCATCTTTAAATTCCGGCGAGGCGACCGCCACGACTTTGTCGTAAGAAATCGCGGGATCTTCCAAGAGCATGCTTAATTGATCGAAGGTTTTAAGTAAGGCTTTGTACGGTTTATTGATGGATTGATAGCGACGCTTCAATGCTTTATCAAATTCTTTGAGCCGGTTTTTAGGGACCATGATTTCGTTATTCTTGGCGGTTTCAATGTCCCTGAATTCGGTGTCTTCTTCGAAATCAATGCGTTTAATCTCAAGGTCAATCGCATCTTTTTCTTGCTTAAGTTTGAGCAAGGCTGCTTGTTGATCGGCCGCGTTCGCTTGATGGAAATCTTGTTCGAGTTGCCGTTTCGCTTCTTTGCGTTGGGAAAGTTCGTTTTGGGCCTTGCGAATCCGCATGTCATGGGCATCCAGTTCCGCAGCCTGTTGCACTTTCATCGCATGCAGCGCATTGTCTTTGGCTTTTTCGTTTTCTAAGCGTTTCAGTTCATAAGCTTCTTTTTCACGCGCTTCTAAGTAGGCGTGCTTATCTTTAAGCAAGGATTTTTCGGTGGCGTAATAGGTTTTTTTCAGGTCAAATTCAGCCTTGGCTTCATCGATGACTTTTTGGGACGCTTTTTTCTTGGCGTCAAAATCCGCTTTGTGGCGGGAAAGTTCAAGACGCTTTTCGGCGCCCGCCACTTTTTCTAAGTAGTCGCGTTTTTTCTCTTCAAAAAGCACCGATTGATCGGCGTCGAGCATGTCAACTTCGTACCGTTTTTTCGCGGTATCAATTTCGATGGTGAGTTGCGCACTTTTTTTACTGACGTGGATTTGTTCGTTTTCAAACGCCAACGCCTTTTCTTCATCAAAGGCATCAAAGAAAGCTTGAATTTCGTCCAATTCCTGATAAATATCGGTGGATTCTTTGTAGACTCTAAGCATGCTTGCATGCCATTTTTTCTGCATCGTAACAAACGGAGCGAGCAACGATTCAACGTGTTTAATGAGCTCGGATTTTAAAGCCCCCACACGCAAGTGCTGGGCCATTTTTTGAGGTGCATCCTCCCAAGCTTGGGTGTCTAAAAGCAATTGTGCTTCATCCATCAAGCGAGTGTAAACGCTGAGATGTTGGTCCATGAGCCCATGCACGGTGGATTTATAATCATCGCGAAGCGTGCGGACATACCCCGTAAGCTCATCCATAAACCCAAACAGCGATTGATACATTTCTTGGTAGGCGTCATGCCTTAAATCATTGGTTTGGGTGAGGTCTTTAACGATGAGTTTGAGCGTGGGAGTATCCAGGGTGACCCCAGGCGCATCAATGAATGCTTTTTCTTGAGCATCCAGCTGTTCGATGCGCGTTTCAATTTTCTTTTGGGTGGCTTTGATGGTCCGAACGCCGGATTTAATCGAATCGTTGAACGATTCAATGGAAGCATCGATTTTTTTCGTCGACCGAGTGAAGACGCTTTTGATTTTAGCGGCAATGGCTTTGAGGTCTTTACTGTAATCATCCAGGTGGGCGCTTAAACGCTCTTTGCGATCATGGGTCTTGGCATCGAGTGCCTTCAAGATTTGGCTTTCTTTTTTCTCAAGGGCACTTAAGTCTTTGGATAAAGCCGTGAGTTCTTGTTTAAGGTATTTTTGGTCGTCTTTGGCCGCATCTTTGAGCCGTTTAATGTAGTATTTTAAGGAATTGTTGAATGGCTCTTGGGCGTTTAAGAAGATTTCAGTCGTTTCGGTTTTAATGGATTGTAATTGGGCTTTGGCTTTTTGGTATTCATCATCCAGCACTTTTTCTTGCGCTTTTTTCTCTTTCTCGATGGCCGCAAGTTCTTGCTTTTTCACATCCAACGAGTCTTTAAAGCCTTCTTTGATGGTTTTTTGCTGGGACGACCAGCGGGCTTTATAAGTTTTGACGCTGGCTTCTTTTTTCTGGGTGTTTTCGATGCCTTTTTGCGTCAGTGCTTTGGTCTCAGTGGCGTATTTTTTGGCAAGCGCTTGTTTGGCTTTCGTGTGATCGGCTTCCGCTTTCTTGTAGGCTTTGTCCACATCCGCCAGCTTTTTCTGATAGGCTTTGTTGGCTTTTTGCACCGCTTCAGAAAGCGCATATGCGCGGTTTTGATAGTGCTTTTCAGCCGATTGTAGTTGACTTTGTAATGTGCTGTAATTATTGTCTTGACTACTTGCCATAAAACCCTCCAAAATCAATGCATTGAACGACACAATTATTGCTCTAATTTTATCACATTCAGTGCGCTTAAACAATTAAAGTCATGTTAAGGGGATGACTTTTAAATTGCCCCATGAAGCGTGTATAATGCTTGTGATGAGGAGAAGGATATGGATGAACGTTTAATGTCAGCCGAACGCACATCGTATGACGATGAGCCGTTTAGTTTAAGACCCAAATCATTGAAAGAATTCATCGGGCAAGACGATGTGAAAGAAATGCTCGATATTTTTATTCGGGCTTCCAAGAAGCGTAAAGAAAGTTTGGATCACGTCCTTTTTTATGGTCCGCCGGGCCTTGGAAAAACCACACTCGCGAATATTCTCGCCCATGAAATGGACGTTCAAATCAAAATTACGTCGGGGCCATCCATTGAGAAATCCGGGGATTTGGCCGTCTTACTCACCGCCTTAAATCCGGGCGATGTGTTATTCATTGATGAGATTCACCGCTTGCCGAAAGTGGTCGAAGAAGTGCTTTATCCAGCGATGGAAGACTTTGCAATTGATTTGATTGTCGGAAAAGATGAAACCTCACGCGCCATCCGCGTGGATTTACCCCCGTTTACCTTGGTCGGGGCGACCACCCGCTATGGCGATTTAACCGGTCCGCTCAGAGACCGGTTTGGCGTCGTCCATAAGCTTGATTTTTATGATCATCCGGCGCTCGAAATGATTGGCCGGCGCACCGCTGAACTCTATCAAACGCCGATTGATCCCAAAAGCATCGCGGAAATCGGCCGTCGCTCCCGCGGTACGCCCCGGATTGTCAACCGCCTGTTCCGCCGCATTCGGGATTTTGCCGATGTTTTAAACGATGGTGTCATCGACCCAGCGATCACCGACCAAGCGTTATCCAAGCTAAACATCGATCCGTTTGGACTCGATCAAAAAGATTATTTATATCTGGAAACCCTGATTGATCACCATAAAGGGGGGCCGGTGGGCATCGACAATTTGGCCTCCGGTATGAGTGAAGATGTGACCACCTTAGAAGATGTGTATGAACCGTATTTACTTAAACTGGGCTTCATCGCCCGCACCTCCAGAGGGCGCGTAGCCACCGATAAAGCCTACAAGCACCTGAAAAAACCGTACCAATCGGGGTTGTTCTAATGAAAACCAAAGACTTCACGTATGAATTACCCGAATCGTTGATTGCGCAAGTACCCTTGAAAGATCGGACACAGTCCCGCTTGATGCGGATTGACCGCCAAACAGGCACTTACAGCGATCACACGTTTAAAGATTTGAAAACCTTTTTAAACCCGGGCGATCTTTTAGTGCTCAATGACTCCGCGGTCATTCCGGCCCGGTTGTATGGGGTCAAAGAAGATACTGGGGCCATGCTTGAAGTGTTATTGCTCAAACCTTTGGGGCTCAAACATTACCAAGCGTTGGTGAAAAAAGCCCGAAAAGTGGATGTGGGCACGCGCATCATCATCGGCGATGGTCGCCTCATTCTCACTTGCACCAAGGTGATGGACGAAGGCATTCGAGAATTTGACCTCACCTATGACGGTGATTTTTATGTCCTTTTGGATGAACTCGGCGAAATGCCTTTGCCGCCTTATATTCATGAAAAGCTCGAAGAAAAGGATCGCTACCAGACGGTGTATGCGAAAGAAAAAGGCAGCTCCGCCGCGCCCACGGCGGGCCTTCACTTCACGTTAGAATTTCTCGATGAGCTCGCGCAAAAAGGCGTCATCATCACCGCCATTACGCTGCATGTGGGCCTGGGGACGTTTCGCCCCGTCAAGGTGGAAGATGTGACGGCGCATAAAATGCACGAAGAATCCTATCAAATCACCGAAGAAACAGCGGCACTTCTGAATGCGGCCAAACGCGAAAACCGCCGGATTGTCGCGGTGGGAACGACGGTGATGCGCACCTTAGAAACCGAAATGACGAAACGCGCCACGTTTGAAGCGACCCATGATGTGTCCGAGCTCTTTATCTATCCAGGGTTTACCTTCAAAGCCGTGGACGCCTTGTTCACCAATTTTCATCTCCCGGAATCCACGCTTTTAATGTTGGTGAGTGCCTTTGCTTCAAAAGCGCTCATCTTAGAGGCGTATCAGCACGCCGTGGAAGAAAAATACCGATTCTTTAGTTTCGGGGATGCCATGTTCATTGAATAAAAAAACGCGCCTAGGCAGGCGCGTTTTTAAGTGAGTTGAGTAAATGATTGACCGGTTTTGAAGCTAAGAAGATAAGCACTGGCATCAACCCGATGATCCCCATAATGGCGAGCACAAAGGGAAGATACAAAACATCCAGCAAGAATCCCATGATGAATATCGCAATCGGAATCAAGCCTTGCGCCATGGTATTAAGAAGCCCCATGACGCGGCCGCGGTAAGCGGCGTCGATGCTTCGGGTGAGACCCGTGTTAAAGGGAATGTTGATCCACATATTGGCAATCGCGAGCACGAAGATGACGCCTAACATGAGGCCATAGAACCACGGATAGGGAATGCCTTCTGTGACCAAGACACTGATCAAGACATGATGAACCATCAACAAAGCATAAAAAAGCATCAGGCCAAACCGCATGGCTTTTTTGATGGAATATTTTAAGCCGATGGTGCCTACCATGAGCCCGCCGAGCAACGCGCCAACACTAAAGGACACCGAGAGAAAGGATAAATGAATGGGCGTTTTTTCCAGGACCAAATTGAACAAGTAAGGATGCACGTTGGAAAAAATAGGGGCCACCGCAAAATTAAGAAGAATAATTAACGAAAAAATGCCCAATAATCCCTCTTTTTTTCGAGCGTAATCCAGCCCGCCTTTTAAGTCTTTCAAATATTCTTTGAACGTATTTTCTTGGGTCGATTTTTGATGGTTTAAGCGAATGAAAAGTTCCGAAAATCCCGAAACAATGAAGCTCACCCCATTAATCACAAAAATGCCCACAATGCCTAAGAGCGCGTACAAAATGCCGGCGAGTAATACCCCCACCAATTGTTGAATGCTGCTGATGAAACTGTTCATTGAGTAGGCTTGTTGCAAGAGATGGTTGGGCACAATCTCCGGCAAAATCGATTGAATGGCGGGCACAAATAAGGCGTGGTTCACCGCAATGATAAACGCCGTGATGTAAAGCGTGGGTAAAATGATGGTCGGATCAGAGAATCGCCATAGAAGGGTCCCCGCGATCAAAATAGCAATGCCTCGAATAAAATCGGTGATCGATAGGATACGCCCTTTGTGCCAACGATCGGCGTACACACTTAAGAAGGGGACCAAAAGAATTTGAATGGCCCCTGTAAATCCGAGATAAAGCCCGGCTTGAAAGGTTGATCCTGTGAGCGTGAGGATGAACCAGCTGATGCCAAAACTGTAAAGCGCACTTCCGATTTGACTGACTAGATCTCCCGCAAACAGTAACCGGTAATTGGGAAGTTTGAGCAGGGCACGCATTATTCGATGGAAACTTTAACGATGTCACCATCGTTCGTTTCAATGTCCACTAAGTTGCCGGTGGCGCCTTGCTCAATGAGATCTTGAATCATGTCCCAGTCTAAATCGATGTCTAAATTGCCCAGTTTTGAATTGTTAAAAACAATGTTTTTTCCGGCCCCTTTGGCCATCGCCAGTTTGGCGAATTCTAACGGGATTTGCACGTTGACTTTATCCCCATCATGACTGAGCACGTAAACCTTAAACATTCTTAAGGTTTGTTTTTTGGGCGCTTTAGGCGCCGTCGGACTATTGAAGGGGGTGTCCAGTGCTTTTAAGAGTTTGGCCGCTTCCTCGGGGGATATTTGGCCGTTTTCAACCATTTCTAAAATCTTCATTTTTTCATTCATGGGAATCTCCTAATTGATGTAAGACGTCTTCTTTAGATACTTCGCCCCGTGCAAGTTTTTCTAACAGCTCTTGGTGAGAGGCGGCTTTGGGTTCTTTGAAATCTTCTTCCGGGGTGTAGCCGAGCTCGACGATGATCTCATCCAGTTGTTTCTTGACGGTGGGATAAGAAATGCCCAGTTCTTTTTCGACCTTTTTGATGTTGCCTTTGTTTTTCATGAAAATTTCAATGAAGTAGAGGTTTTCTTTGGATAAATAATTGAACTTGGAGAGAATAAAATCTCCGTGAATTTCGGTGTGACACGAAGGACACGCGAGCTTGCTCACATGCAGATCGCTTTCACACACGGGGCAATGCCCCAACACATGACGTTGCATACAGCCTCCTTAGATGATGGCGATGCGGATCATCGCCTCTTTCGATTGAACATCAATCCGGGTGCCTTTGGCATACTGAATGAGATCGGCCATGGCCCGGATTTGGGGATCTTTAATGCGCCGGATGAAGGGTTTCGCGAGCGCGATGGGAAGTGGGAGCGCAAAGAGCGTATTGAGTCCCATGCTGATGGCTTTTTGATCTTTGAGAAAAATGCGCAATTTGACAAACCGTGCTTTTTTGAGCGCGTGTTGCTGCGTGTGCCAACGGGTGTAGGCTTCCGCTTGCGTGATTTTTCCCGAGTGTAAATCTTCCAGGGCGGGATATCGCATGCTGGACCTCCTTACGCTTACATTACCTCAAAAAATAAATAAAATCAATATAAATATTAAAAATATTAATCTTATTGTAAATATATTTAAAAATAGAAAAATTATAATTACGATTATTAATAAATGATCTGATGCCTATGAATCCGTGAAACCCGTGGTGTATAATAAGGGGCGTTAATGAAATGAGGGACTATGTTAAAACTCACCATTCAAGCCACCGATGGCCATGCGCGCCGCGGTGAAATCCACGTTAAAAATCAGACCGTTCCCACCCCGGTCTTTATGCCGGTCGGCACGCAAGCGACGGTGAAAACGCTCGATGTCGAAGAAGTCGCCGCGGTCAGCGAAGGATTGATCCTATCCAATACGTATCATCTCTGGTTGCAACCGGGCGAAGCCATTGTCAAAGCGCAAGGCGGTCTGCATCAATTCATGCAGTGGCCAGGCCTCGTGTTAACCGACAGTGGCGGGTACCAAGTCTTTTCCTTAAAAAATGCCCGTAAAATCTACGAAGAAGGGGTCCATTTTAAGCATCACAAAAGCGGAGAACAATTGGTCCTCACCCCCGAAAAAAGCATTCAAATCCAAAATGATTTAGGGGCGGATATCATCATGAGTTTTGATGAATGCCCACCGTTTGATGCGCCCTATGAATACCACAAAGAAAGCTTAGAACGCACATTGCGTTGGGCCAAACGCGGTAAAGCCGCGCACCAACGAGCCGATCAGGCGCTTTTTGGCATCATCCAAGGGGGGCCACACATGGACTTAAGACGGCATTCCCTGAACGCGTTGGTGGCCATGGACTTTGACGGCTACGCCATTGGCGGTCTGTCGGTGGGGGAATCCCGCGCCGATATGTATGAGGCGTTGTATCAAATTGCGCCGGAAATGCCGGCCGATAAACCCCGGTATTTGATGGGCGTGGGGACGCCTGAAGATTTACTGGCGGGCGTTGAAGCCGGCATTGATATGTTTGATTGTGTCAATCCCACCCGGATTGCCAGACACGGGGTCGCGTATACCCATTTAGGCCCGATTACCATTAAAAACAAGACGTTTGAAAATGACTCTGACCCGCTCGATGAAGCGTGTGCGTGTCCGGTTTGTGCCAAGTATTCCAGAAGTTACATTCGCCATCTTTATAAGGCGGGCGAAACCCTCGGCGCGAGGCTTGTGAGTTACCACAATTTATTCTTTTTAAAAACGCTCATGCAAGGCATGCGGGATGCCATCCAAGAGGGCACGTTTAAGGCCTTCAAATCCGATTTTCTAAAAACCTATGAGACCCTTAAAAAGACCCCTTGAAATATGATAAAATAACCTAAGGACCTGAAATGGTTTCAGGAGGCACATATGTTCGAATCGAACGACCATTTTAATCAAAAACCTGTCATCAAAGTCATTGGTGTGGGGGGCGGCGGTGGCAACGCAGTCAACCGCATGATTGAAAACGAAGTGCAAGGGGTCGAATTCGTGGCCATTAACACCGATGCGCAAGTTTTAAGACTCTCCAAAGCCGAAACTCGGATGCAAATTGGGAAGCTTTTAACCCGCGGCCTTGGGGCCGGAGCCGATCCGGATATTGGCCGCCGGGCGGCCATTGAGAGTGAAGATGACTTGAAAGAAATGCTGGCCGATACCGACATGGTATTTATCACCGCCGGCATGGGCGGCGGCACTGGAACCGGGGCCGCGCCTGTGATTGCAAAACTCGCCCGAGAAATGGGCTGTCTCACCGTTGGGATTGTCACCAAACCATTTAAATTTGAGGGCCGTCGCCGCGTGGCGACCGCGCTGGAAGGTCTGGATTCACTGAAACCCTATGTGGACACACTCATCATCGTGCCCAACGACCGGTTACTGCACGTGGTGGACCGTTCAACTTCCATGTTAGAAGCGTTTAGAGAAGCGGATAACGTATTAAGACAAGGCGTCCAAGGCATCGCGGAAATCATCACCGTGCCCGGGCTCATCAATGTCGATTTCGCCGACGTTAAAACCGTCATGAAAGACAAAGGGACCGCCCTCATGGGCATCGGCATCGCTTCCGGCGATGAGCGGGCCATTGAAGCGGCCAAAAAAGCCATTCATTCACCGTTGCTCGATGCCAACATCAACGGCGCCACCGACGCCATCGTGAACGTTGCCAGTGACACCAACATCGCCCTGTGGGAAGTCACCGAAGCCATTGAGGCCATTCAAGCGGCCTCCGACACCGAAATCAATGTGATTTATGGCACCACCATCAACATGGATCTCAACGATGAAGTCATCGTCACCGTGATTGCGGCCGGGTTTGATGAGACGCGTAAAATCGAACTCGACGCGATTGGGGCCACGGATTATAACTTTAATAAAGAAACGCAAGTGGACCCGCAAGAGACTCCGCAAGAAGCCCCCGTTAAATCCAGCAAAAAAGAATCTGAAGAAAAACCCGGTAAAACCAACATCCCTTCATGGCTGCGTTCGCGGTTTAAATGAACCAGTCCCTGATTCAAACGCTTAAAAAAGACCACCCGGATGTGACCCTCATCATGGCCAGCAAATACCTCACGGCTGAGGAAATGAAGCCGTATGTGGCGGCCGGCATTCATGATTTTGGGGAAAACCGCGTGGACGCTTTTTTAGAAAAAAAACGCGCGCTTAAGGCGTCTGTGACGTGGCATTTCATTGGCACGTTGCAATCCAAAAAAGTGAAAAAAGTGATTCATGAGGTGGATGTCCTTCACACCATAGACCGGGTCAAACTCATCGAGACGGTTAATCATTTAAGAAGCACCCCGATCGATGCGTTTATCCAGTTTAATATTTCCAAAGAACCGTCAAAGCACGGCTTTTCACCGGAAGATCTAGACCCCGTCATTAAGGCCTTAAAGCAAGCGCCCATGATTCATCCCATTGGGGTGATGGGGATGGCCGAAGCGACCCCGGATCGTTCCCGGATTGCCGCGCAATTTGACACCTTAGTATCGCTTAAAAACACACTGCAAAAGGAATTTTCCAGTCTGAGTCAGCTTTCCATGGGCATGAGTGATGATTACGACATCGCCTTAGAAAAAGGCACGACCCATCTGCGACTCGGCCGAATTCTTCTGGAGGAATAAATGCCCTTTAATAAAAAAAATGCGCTCAATCGAGCCCGCTTCATCAAAGTCGATTCGAAGGCCGATGTGTATCAGTTTTCCGATGCGCTCTTAAAAGGGACGCCGTTGGTGTTGAATTTTGAAAAGACCGACGCGGAAGCGGCCAATCATTTCATCGTCTTTTTAAGTGGCATTGTCTATGCCATCGATGGCATGGTGGAGATGCTTTCAGAAAAAATCTTCGTGTTTGCGTCGAAAAAAGACTTAAAAGATAAAGCCTTGCGGGGCTTCATCGAAGACAACAAGGAGTCTGAGGCATGAGAGTCGTCTTTGAATTTGTCTTAGTCTTACTCCAAGTGTATTATTATATGTTAATCGCGACCATCTTACTGTCGTGGTTTCCCGACCTTAGAAGCAGCAGTTGGTATCAATCCCTGCTCAGGCTCACGCAACCATACTTACGGTTTTTTCGGGGCCTCTTAGTCTTTGGTCAACTCGACTTTACCCCCATCTTAGGGTTTGTCTTTTACCAATTTGGCCTCTCGGCCTTTCAAGCCTTTGTCAATTCGCTTTAACTTTGAGCCCGCATGGATTCGCCCAGACAGCAGAGATCAAGTGGTCGGTGAAAACTTGACAACGACGATTCCAGCCATCACTCAAAGACACTAATCCGGGTGATTCCCGATACCGAATCTCCACTAAAAAGGTGGTACGTCCTTTTTTGAGGGCGTTTTTTCATGGAAGGAGTTCATATGTCATTTAAAGATACGTTGCACATGCCCCATACGGATTTTCCAATGCGCGGAAATCTCGCGCAGAATGAACCCACCCGCATTGAGGCGTGGGACGCTCAAAAGGTCTATCAAAAACGACTCAAAAAAAACGAGGGCAATGCCCCGTACGTCTTTGTCGATGGGCCGCCGTATGCCAACGGGGACATTCACATTGGCCACGCCTTAAATAAAGTTCTCAAAGATATCGTCATTCGTGAACGCAACATGCGCGGCTATTACGCCCGCTTTGTGCCGGGGTGGGACACGCACGGCTTACCCATTGAATCGGCCCTCACCAAAGGTGGAAACGTGGACCGTAAAGCCATGAGTGTGGCCGAATTTAGAGCCGCCTGTGATGTTTATGCCCGCGAGCAAGTTTCGCAACAAATGGCTCAGTTTAAACGTCTGGGCGTCTTAGCCGAATGGGAAAATCCTTACATCACCTTGCAAAAACGCTACGAAGCCTCGCAGCTCGATGTCTTTGCGTCGATGGTGGAAAAGGGCCTGATCTTTAAAGGGCTCAAGCCGGTCTATTGGTCCCCGTCTTCAGAAACAGCGCTCGCCGAAGCGGAGATTGAATACCATGAGAAAAAATCCCCGTCCATCTATGTGAAAATGCCGGCGCTGGATGAAGCGCGCTTTGGCCGTCCCTTTAGTTTTCTCATTTGGACCACCACCCCATGGACCATTCCCGCGAACTTAGCGATCGCGGTGGATCCTGAATTCACCTATGCCTTAGTGGAAAAAGACGGCGAGGCGTTGATCGTCGCCGAAGGCCTCATTGAAACCTTGGAAAATGTCTTTGAAACCTCACTCACTGTGCTAGAAAAACTGCCGGGTAAAGAACTTACGGGCATGGAATATACGCACCCGCTGTATGACCGGAAATCACCGGTCGTGCTCGGCCATCACGTCACCTTAGAAAGTGGGACCGGATTGGTTCACATCGCCCCCGGACACGGGGAAGATGACTTCATCATTGGCCAACAAAATGGCCTCGAAGTCTTCTGTCCGGTGGACGGTCAAGGCAAAATGACCGAAGAAAGTGGCCCGTATGATGGGCTCTTTGTGGATGATGCGTCCAAACAAATCGCCCTCGATTTAGACGCGTCCGGTCATTTACTCAAATTGGTTTGGATTCATCACCCGTACCCGCATGATTGGCGCACGAAAAAACCCGTCATTTTCCGGGCCACGCATCAGTGGTTTGCGTCGATTGAATCGTTAAAAGAAGCCATGATCCAAGAAATTCATGACATCCAGTGGGTCCCCTCGTGGGGCGAAACTCGCATGGAAAACATGGTCAAAGACCGTGCCAGTTGGTGCATTTCCAGGCAGCGCTCTTGGGGCGTTCCGATTCCGGTGTTTTACGCGGAAGACGACACCGCCCTTTTAGACCCCGCGCTCATTCGCCACGTCAGCGAACTCTTTGCTGAACATGGCTCAAACATTTGGTTTGAATGGGACGCGAAAGATTTACTGCCCGATGGATTTACGCATCCGGGAAGTCCAGGGGGAAGCTTCCGCAAAGAAACCGACATCTTGGATGTCTGGTTTGATTCCGGCACCGCCCATAAAGGGGGGATGACCGATTTTGGCATGCCCTATCCGGCCGATCTTTATTTAGAAGGCGCCGATCAATACCGTGGGTGGTTTAATTCCAGTTTATCCACGGGGGTGGCCTACACGGGCAAAGCGCCTTATAAAACCGTTTTGACCCACGGCTTTGTCCTCGATGAAAACGGCTTTAAAATGTCCAAATCGCAACGCAATGGGTTTGATCCCAATAAGTTGATGAACCAAAAAGGCGCCGATATTTTAAGACTCTGGGTGGCCAGTGTGGACTATCAAGCCGACGTCAGGATCGGCGAAGCGATGCTCAAACAAGTCTCAGAAAATTACCGCAAAATCCGTAACACCTTGCGATTCATGCTCGGCACCTTGCATGATTTTGAAGCCGCGAAGCACCAAACCTACGACGATGATGCGATCAATACGTACATGCGAATGCGCTTAAAAGAAGTGGTGGAAAAAGCCATGCAGGCGTATGAAGCGTTTGAATATGCCGATGTCATGCGCCAGATCAACGGCTTCATCAATAAAGAACTTTCCGCCTTTTACCTCGATCTGGCCAAAGACATGCTGTACATCGAACGGGCCAATGACCCGAGAAGACGGGCCATGCAAACGGTCATTCATGATGCGTTAAACGCCTTGATGCGCTTGCTCACCCCGATCCTCCCGTTCACGATGGAAGAAGTGTACGCCCATACCAAACACCCCGAAGAAGAGAGTGTTTATCATTTAAACATCGAAGCCTATGATGGCCCAGAAGATGATGCTTTAGCTGCGGATTTTAATCGGTTACTAGAAATTCGCGATGCCGTCTTGAAAGCCTTAGAAGAAGCGCGCAACGCCAAGACCATCGGGAAAAGCTTAGAAGCGGCGCTTGAACTCACCGTCAGCGCCGAAGACATGCAAGCGCTAGGCCGGATTCCCGCCTTAGAAAAATTCTTTATCGTCTCTTCCGTAGCTGTAAAAGAAGGCGAATTCAACACTTTAGTTACCCCCCATCCCGGGGCGAAATGCGAACGTTGCTGGCATCACGCAGAGCTCAATGAAGAAGGCCTCTGCGCACGCTGTGCGCATGTGTTAGAAGATCTCCATGGCGAATAATATCAGACGCCCCTTGCAATATGTGCTGGGGGCCTTTATGGTGTCATTCGGCGTGGTCACACTGCTCCGTACCAACATCGGGGCGGGGGCCTGGGACACGGTGAATGCGAACCTTTCGGCCCTCACGGGCATCACCTTAGGCACCGCCTCGTTTTTGGTGCAAGGCTTGCTTGTTTTGATGATCATGCTGTACCGCAAAGAGGTCAAATACATTCTTATTTCGGTGTCGATCATCTTGATTGCGATCGGCATTGATTTTTGGGACATCTTGATTTATGGCGATTATTTTTATCAAGGCCTCGCCGTCCGATTTGCCGTCTTTTTTGGCGGCGTATTTGTCTTAACCGCCGGCTTAAGTTTGATCATTTTGACGCATTATCCGGCGGCCATCTTTGATGAGTTTATGATGATGGTCATGCATATATTTCACACCGAAAAAATCTTTTTCCCGCGGCTGTTTGTGGAGATGCTGGCGATTGTTTTGGCCAGTGGCTTTGGCTTTTTAGCCGGCGTGGGATTTGGCGCGGTCAATGTCGGCTCGGTCATTTTGGCCGTGGTTTTGCCATTCATTCTTTCGGTGCAACTTTCGTGGATGAGGCCTCTATTTGATGTCAAAGTTTAATCTCAAAGAACTGCTTTTTTATCTGCTGGGCACCGTCACCATCGCCTTTGGCGTGGTCATGGTCATCAAAAGCACGCTGGGCACGGGCCCTTGGGATACGGTCTTTATCGTCTTGGCCCGGCGCATAGAGCCGCTCACCATTGGGGTGAGCGCGATTCTCATCACGAGTTTACTCACCCTTTGGACGACCTGGATGCGAAAAGACATCCGCCTCATCTTAATGATTGTGCCGATTTTATTTGTCGGTGTGTTCATTG
The DNA here is from genome assembly GCA_913057225.1 of uncultured Mycoplasmatota bacterium. Lineage (GTDB taxonomy): Bacteria > Bacillota_I > Bacilli_A > Izemoplasmatales > Izemoplasmataceae > JAGYII01. The sequence goes on along the minus strand of CAJXNT010000005.1, from coordinate 12,777 downwards.
ATCTCTTTGATTTGGTGATTTTTAGAGACTTCGCCCCCGTGGGTTTTTGGCGCTTGATCCCGTATCTCGCGGGCTTAAGCCTTGTGCCCCTCGGTGGGGCGATTCTCGTCATTACCCGCTATCCCGCGGGCGTCTTTGAAGAGATGACTTTGCTGGTGAAAGATGTGCTTAAATTCCGCCAAGTCTTTCCCGCCCGCATGTTGATTGAGCTTTTTCCCATGGTCTTATCGGGGACGCTTTCGCTCCTATGGTTTAATGATCTCGGTGCCATCAATGTGGGCACGCTGGGCTTTATTGCGCTCATTGGCCCGCTCTTTCAATTTTATTTAAAACGATTTGAATCCATCACGTTTTAGGAGGATTTATGAACATTGCGAAAATGATTGATCACACTTATTTAAAACCCGAAGGCACGTTAAAAGAGATCGATGCGTTGATTCAAGAAGCCACCACGCATGGCTTTAAAAGTGTCTGCATCCACCCGGCCTTTGTGGCCCATGCGGCGAAGGCACTTGAAGCTTCTGACGTGCTGGTGTGCACGGTGGTGGGCTTTCCCTTAGGGGCGAACACCCTCGCCACCAAAGCCTTTGAAACCGAAGATGCGCTCAACCATGGCGCCGATGAAATCGATATGGTCGCGCCCATTGGGGCGCTTATGGAAGGTGATTTTGACCGGCTCTATGAGGAAGTAAAAACCTTGAAAGCCTTGACCCAAGAGAACGTGCTTAAAGTCATTTTAGAAACGGCCATGCTGGAAGATGCCACGATCATCAAAGCGTCGCAAACGGCGTTTGCGGCCGGGGCCGATTTTGTGAAAACGTCGACCGGCTTTGGCCCAGGGGGCGCCAGCGTGAATGCGGTGCGTCTCATGGCATCGGTCGCGAAAGGCAAAGGCGTGAAAGCCTCCGGCGGGGTCCGGAATCTCGCCGATGCTCAAGCCATGATTGACGCGGGCGCCACCCGCATAGGCACCAGCAACGGCGTCGCCATTGTCACCGGCACTCAGTCGAAAAATTCTTATTAGGAGGCCTTTATGTCAACCCCTCATATTTCTGCAGAAAAAAGCGATATCGCTCCGGTGGTATTAATGCCAGGCGATCCCTTAAGAGCGAAAATGATTGCCGAAACGTATTTAGAAAATGTCACCCAATTTAATGCCGTGCGCAACATGTTTGGCTACACCGGAACCTACAAAGGCAAAGCCATCAGTGTCATGGGCTCGGGCATGGGCATGCCCTCGATTGGGATTTATTCCTATGAACTCTTTAAGATGTACGATGTGGACACGATCATTCGCATTGGCTCGTGCGGCGCTTACACCGATGCCCTCGATTTATACGACGTGATTTTAGCCACCGGATCCTATTCAGAATCCACGTATGCGTCCGTGCAATCGGGCCAAGATGCCCCCGATATCTTAGCGCCCAGTCCCTCCGTGAATGAGGCCTTAGAAGCGGCGGCCAAAGATTTGAACATTCCCATCAAAAAAGGCATCATCCATTCGTCCGATGTCTTTTACCGCCAAGACACCCAACACTTTAAACGGTTGCATGAAGAAAAAGGCGTGATTGCGGTGGAAATGGAATCCTATGCCCTCTTTCACAATGCCCACGTGCTGGGCAAACACGCCGCGTGCTTACTGACGGTATCGGATTCGCTGGTGACGCATGAAGCCACGACCGCTGAAGAACGTCAAAACGCATTCACCCAAATGATGGAGGTGGCGTTATCGCAAGCCGTTTAACTCCCACGTATCACCATCAAAAAAGCCCTCGGGGTGACGCGATTACCCTCACGACCCCTCAATTCTTATCGGCGCAGTGGTCACTGCGCTTTTTCATAACGCTCGATGTTGAAAAGATGGTCACCTATCGCTTGCTTTCGGGCATGCTCAGTGCCAAAAACCAAGCCTACCCCTCTAAGCCCGCTTGGAATGCCCATCTCGAATCGCTTTTTCATCTGCAACTGGGCACCGGACTTTCGACCTTTCAAGATCGCTTTGAGTTTTCCTTTAAAATGCGGCATGTGGCCCCCGACATGGTGGACCATCCGGCGCTTTATGACGAGGCGTCCAAGGCGCTATTCACGGCCCTGAGTTACCCCTTGCTGGATGAAAAAGGGCTGGCCCAAGAAAAAGTATTTCTCAAAGATGAGTGGGCGACCAAACGCGCCTCTAAAGGCTTTAAAGCGGCCCACCATCTCACGCAAAAATTGCTCCATGATCATCCGTATTTTTCCCCGCAAGTCACCACGGAAGAGGCGATTGACGCCGTGACGTTAGCCGATGTTCAAGCGGCGTATGACACGTTGATCAAAGCGCCCCGTGTGCTCATTCGACTGGGAAAAGGCCCGTTTCCAGACGCGGAACACTTTTTAAACGCATTGCCTCACCCCCGCGCTTCACTTTCTTTTGATGCGCCGCTTAAATACGCGTACACCCCGACTTTGATTGAACCCCAAGAAGATGCGATGAAACAGACCCTCATGTATGATTTATACGCCACGCATCTGACGCATCAAGACGACGATTATGTGCCGCTCATGGTGCTCAATCAATTGCTTGGGGGCGACAGTGAATCGATGCTTTTTAAAACCATTCGTGAAACCCATAATATGGCCTATTCGGTGGGATCAAGTTTGCTTTCACAGTACGGCTTATTGTTGATCAATGGTGCCATTTCTCCGGAAAATCAAGCGAATTACCACCGCGAAATCAAGACGATTTTAACGGCCCTGAAAACCGGGGATTATCCGGATCAACGCTTGGCGCTGGCCAAACAAAGTCGGATCGAAACCATCAAGCGCAATCACGATGCGAAAAGCGCGCTCACTCGGCGGGCCTTTTACGCCGCATACATGGACGAGCCCTTTGAAAAAAGCGCCTTAATCAAGACCATTGAGGCCGTGGATAAAGCCGCCATCACTCGGGTGGCCAACCGCTTAGAAGCCATCACATCCTTTCAATACGGAGCGCTGGCATGACCGAATTCCATCTCGAAGAAAGAACCGCCCTGATTCAAGGTCGGCTGAAGCTGATCTACATCAAACGCCCGGGCTATCAAAAGAACTATGCGATGCTCACATTTCCCATTGGGGGGCTGCACCGAATCTATCATGACGGCCAAAAAGACGTCGCCTTCCCCAGTGGCGCCGCCCACTTTTTAGAACACAAATGTTTTGAAGACGATGGGTCGGAGCTGACGCAAGTGTTTGCCGAACAAGGGGCCAACGTCAATGCGTTCACCTCGCCTTTTCAAACCAGTTACTTGTTTGAAGCCACCGACATTCTCATCCCGAATGTCCTTTCCCTGCTTAATTTAGCCTTTTTCCCCAACTTCACCGAAGCGGGTGTGGAAGCGGAAAAAGGCATCATTTTGGAAGAATGGAAAACGTCTCAAGATCACCCATTTTATCCGCAATACCACACGCTTTTAACCACGCTTTACCAAGGTCATCCCTTTGCCGATGACATTTTAGGCGACGATAAGAGCATTCAAGCCATGGATTATGACACCTTGAAAACCATTCACGAAGCCTTCTATCAACCGGAAGCCGCCACCCTCATCATCAGTGGCGATGGCGATTTTGACGCCCTCGTCAAGCATCTCAATGAAGCGGTGGTCCTGCCGGAAAAAACGGCCTTGAGCCCAGTGCCCATCCAAGGCGCGCTGCCCCCCAAAATCACCTCAAACACCCGCACCGTTGAAGGGGATGTGTATGCCGATTATTGGCTGCGGGGGATGCGGATGGATCTGCCGTTTGCGTCCAGCCGTGAGCGGTATGCGTTTTACTTGGCCTTAGAAATTGGGCTGGATATGCTCTTTGATGCGACCAGTCCTTGGGTCGAACAGATGCAAGAATCGGGCGTCATCAACGATGGCTTTGATTACGATTTATCGCTTTATCCGGAAGTGGCCATCGTCTTTTTATCGTCGCAAGTGAAAGATGTCGTTAAAACCCAAGCGGCCTTTCAAACCTTATTGAATGATCCCAGCGGCTTGCTGGATGAACCCCGTTTTGAGATGCAAAAAAAAGCCAACATTGGCGCGTTCATTTATGGGCTGGATTCCTTGGAAGGGACCGTCAGAAATCGAGCACGATATCTCAGTGAAGGCTTGACGCCTCACGACTTGTTGGCGATGCAAATGGCCGTGACGTTACCCGATGTGGTGAACGCTTTAGACAAAACGCTGCAAAGTGCATTGGTGCATGACGTATTGTTAACGCCGCGTAAAAAAACTTGAATATCGCCCCAATAAGACATATGATGAGCTTAAGGAGGAATCCATGGATGCATTAAAACCGTATCAAGAGACGAAAAAAGCCGCCGAGAAAAAGATTCTCATCGGCGGCCCCCTCGCCGTGCTTGCGGTCGCCTTATTTTTACTCGTGGGCCTCAATAGTCAAGTCATTCAAATCCTAGCGGGAATCATCTTTCTCGCGGGCGTCATCCTCATCATCATAGGGTCGGTCGCATTTTCTAAGATGGTGCGCACCTTTAAAACCACCTTCTTAAAGGAAAAGATTGGCGAATGGGTTGAAAACGGGGTGTATGAGCCAAACCGTGGCCTCGCTTTAAACGAAGTCTATCAATGTGAATTCATGCGCCACGCCGACCGCTTTCACGCCGAAGATTACATTCGGGGTTCATTAGATGGGGTGCAGTTTGAAATGTGTGACATCAAACTGGAAGAACGCCGGGTGGAGCATACAAAAAATGGAACGCGGACGTATTATGTGCCGTTTTTCACGGGCCAATTTTACGCGGTGGATTTCAATAAAAATTTCAATGGGGCCTTGCAAGTCTTAGAAACGGAAAGACCTCGCAGTAAACGGCCCTTTAAAAAAATTAAGATGGAATCGGTCAAGTTCAACAAAATTTATAAAACCTACACCACCAATGACCATACCGCCTTTTATCTCATCACCCCGCAGATGATGGAGCGGATGATGAAAATCGAACAAGACCATCCAGGCAACATCGGATTTGCGTTCATCGATAACAAAATGTATCTGGCCATTGACAACAACCGCAGTTTACTGGAAGTGCAAATGTTTAGACCCCTCGATGAACGTCGCATTGAGGCATTTAAAGATGATTTTAAATTGATTCAAGATGTCATTCATGAGCTGAAGCTCAACCAAAATATATTTAAGGAGATTGCCTAATGAATCCATTTGTAATCGTATTACTTGTATTACTCGGGCTCGTCTTAGCGATTGGCCTGTGGTACATCAGCACCATGAACGCACTGCGCCGCTTAGAGGTGAAAGTCGAAGAGGCGGACTCTGGCATCGATGTTGCCCTCACCAAACGCTTTGATGCGTTATCAAAACTCGTAGGGGCCACCAAAGGCTATGCTAAGCACGAAGCCGAACTCTTTGAAAAAGTCACTAAGTGGCGAAAAGGCCTCCCCGATCAACTCAGCATGGAGCAAAAACAAGAGTTCCAAAGTCGCCTCAATGAAGTCCAAAGTGGCATCAATGTGGCGGTCGAAAATTACCCCGATTTAAAAGCCGACAAAGTCTTCATCAATTTGCAAAATTCCATCAACGAAGTGGAAGAACACTTGCAAGCGGCTCGCCGGCTCTATAACAGCAATGTCTCGACCATCAATCAACGCATCGTGACATTCCCCACCAGCATCGTGGCGGGCATGATCGCCCTGGCGAAAAAAGAATTCTTTGAAGCCGACACCGAAAAACGGGCCGACGTCGAGGTCAGTTTTTAACATTTCAAATAACTTGTGTTTTTCATGGATTTTCCAAGCCGCTTGATAAAAATCAGGCGGTTTTTTTATGCCAAATGGCCGGTGTCGACGGTCTTTGCATGCCGCCGTTCAAAAAGAGCGTTTTATTCGATTTGCGCCTTCTTGCTAGACGCACTACACTGCAAGTAAAAAAGGAGGCACCAATGGTAAATCATGTCACCCTCGTGGGCCGCGTGGTCTTCGAACCCGAACTGAGAAAATTAGACACAGGCGAAAGCGTATCGACGATCATGCTCGCGCTCAAACGCCCCTTCAAAAACAGTGAGACGCACACCTATGACTCCGATTTTATCCGGGTCACGCTGTGGCGAGGCATTGCGGAAAATGCGGTGAATTATTGCAAGAAAGGATCGATCATCGGCGTCCGCGGCCGCGTGGCGCAAAAGACCTTTCATTACGAAGATGAAAAGAGTTTTTCCTACCCTGAAATCATCGCCGAACGGATGAGTTTTATTAAGCTGGAAAACGAGCCGAAAAAGGAACAAGTCCCCGCCTAAATCACCCCGAGATTATGCTATAATAATCTCGAGGTGAATCCATGAAACAATATCATCAGTTTTTACAAAATATTATCGATCATGGCACCGCCAAAAGCGACCGAACCGGCACGGGCACTCGGTCGATTTTTGGCGATCAAATGCGCTTTGATTTAGACGATGGGTTTCCCCTTTTAACCACAAAGAAAACCCATTTTAAAAGCATCATCTTAGAACTTTTATGGTTCATCGCCGGTGAAACCAACATCCAGCCCCTCGTTCAAAATGGGGTGCGTATCTGGAATGAATGGCCCTATCAAACCTATCAGCAAAGTGCCGATTACCAAGGCGAATCCATGGCTGAATTCATTGAAAAAATTAAAACCGACGATGCGTTTGCGAAAAAACACGGCGAACTCGGACCCGTGTATGGCAAGCAGTGGCGCGCCTTTGAAGGGCGAGAAAAAACCGTTGATCAATTGTTACAGGTGATCGAAGATATCAAACTTAAACCCGCCTCAAGACGCTTGATTGTCAATGCTTGGAATCCCCCGCTCATTGATCAAATGGCCTTACCCCCCTGTCACATGATGTTTCAATTTTATGTGGCGGGTGGTGAACTTTCATTGCAGATGTATCAACGCTCCGCCGATGCCTTCTTGGGCGTGCCGTTTAACATTGCCTCGTATAGCGCATTGTTGATGATGGTGGCACAAGTGACCAACCTCAAAGCCAAAACGTTCATTCACACGATCGGCGATGGGCACATTTATAACGATCATTTCGATGCCGTGAAGACGCTTTTAAGTCGGGATGAACGTCCCCTTCCAACCTTACGATTGAACCCCGATGTGACCGATATTCGCGATTTTAAGTATGAGGATTTTACGCTGGAAAACTACGATCCTCATCCCGCCATTCGGGCGAAGGTCAGTGTTTAAATGATTGCCCATGTGGTGGCGTATGATGAAAATCGGTTGATTGGCCAGAATGGCACATTGCCTTGGCATTACAAAGAAGACTTACAGTATTTTAAAGCGTTAACCCAAGGCAAAACCGTACTGATGGGCCGCAAAACCTATCAATCCATTTTAGACCGCTTGCAAAAACCTTTGCCGAACCGGACCAATGTGGTGGTGTCAAAGACACTGGTGGATGACCGCGTTCACGTGGTGCGTGATTTAGATGCCTATTTGAACACGGCCCAAGACGACATTTACATCATTGGGGGCGCTTCGATTTATGAAGCCACCCTGGCACGGGCTGACCGCCTTTACATCACTCACATCGATGCGGCCTATGACGGTGACACCTTTTACCCGGCATGGAATCCTGGCGATTTTAAGTCGCTGGAATCCCGGATCTCTGGGCCGTTACGATTTGCCGTATACGAAAGGACTTCCCATGATTAGTTTTCTCTTTTTTCTGACGTGGCTGGCGTGGATCGTTATCGCGACCTTGCTGGCTTGGCAGCTCACTTGGTGGGCCGCCTTATTGGCCTTAGTTTTAAGCATTCCCGTAGGCTTCGGTTTGAACCTTGTCATCTTTGCCTCATGGCTGCATCTATATGGGGCATTAAGACCCGGCATTGAACGAGACAACATTCTCCATCATAAATTTTTGGATGGCTTTTTGGTTTTGGTCATTCGTCTCTTAAGGTTTCATGTGCATGCCAGTGGCCTCAAACACATCCCTCAAGATGATCCGTTTGTGTTTGTCGGCAATCATCAATCCAATTATGACACCATCATCCATAAAGTCTTACTGCCCAATCCGCTGATTTTCATTGCCAAAGAGGCCATTTTCCGGTGGATCATCATCGGGCCCATCGCCCGGTTGATGGGCCATGTTCCAATGCACCGGGAAAAAGACCGAGAAGCCGTGAAAGCTCTGCTTGAAGGCATCAAGGTGTTTGAATCGGGCATGTCGGTGGGGATTTATCCTGAAGGCACCCGTTCGAAGAAAAATAGCATGCTGCCGTTTAAACCGGGGGCGTTAAAGTTGGCCATCAAACCGGGAGCTCCCGTCCTGGTGGGCGTCATTTATAACACCATCAACGCCTGGAAACAGTGGCCCCTGAAGAGGCAACATATCTATGTGCATTATTTCCCCATCATTCCAAAAGAAACCGTGCAAACCATGACGTCCAATGAACTATCAAACCATATCCGAGCGCTCATCCAATCGAAATTGGATGAATATCAGAACCGAGGTGTTTAACCCATGCGAATGGTCGAATTGATTGAAAAAAAACGCGATGGGCACGCCCACACAGAGGCTGAAATTCAGTTTATTGTGAAAGGGTTGACCGCGGGGGACATCCCCGACTATCAAATCAGTGCGTGGCTGATGGCCGTCTATTTTCAACCGATGAACGAAGAAGAAGCGTTTTATCTCACCAAAGCCATGTTGGAAAGTGGCGAGCAAATTGACTTAGCTGGCATCGATGGCATCAAAGTCGACAAACATTCCACCGGTGGAGTTGGCGATAAAACCACCCTCGCCCTCGCCCCTTTGGTGGCGACGATGGGCGGTAAAATGGCCAAGCTATCGGGCCGAGGTCTCGGCCATACGGGCGGGACCATTGATAAACTTGAAAGCATTCCCGGGTTCAACACCAGTTTGACCCCCGAAGCCTTCAAAGCCCAAGTGAATGCCTTGGGCTGTGCGGTGGCCGGTCAAACGGCCGATGTCGCCCCCGCCGATAAGATTTTATATGCCCTCAGAGACGTCACGGGAACCGTCCCATCGATTCCGCTGATTGCGTCTTCCATCATGGCCAAAAAACTGGCCTCGGGCGCCGATGTCATTGTCCTCGATGTGAAAGTGGGCGATGGGGCCTTCATGAAAACGAAGGCCGAAGCTGAGACGTTAGCCACGCTCATGGTTGGCATCGGAAACCGCTATGGAAAAGCCGTCAGTGCGTTTTTAACGCATATGGATGAACCGCTTGGAGAAGCCATTGGCAACCGGCTTGAAGTCATCGAGGCGATGGCCGCACTCAAAGGTGAAGGCCCCGATGATTTTAAGGAACTCCTGATTGAACTGGCGGGCGCCATCACCTATAAAGCAAACCTTTTTTCATCCTTGGAAGCGGCCACGAAAGAAGCCGCTCGCGTCCTGGAAAGTGGGGAAGCGTATCCGAAGTTTGAAGCGTTCGTTCAGGCGCAAGGCGGCGATTTAAACGCATTTATAGACACCCCCAATCTCGAACCCGTGTTGGTGAGAGCCCCTGAAAAAGGCGTCATTCAATCGATTGAAGCCCTTGAATTAGGGTTGGCGGCCATGCATTTAGGCGCCGGGCGTGCGAAAAAAGACGATGCCATTGATCCGCTTGTCGGCTTAAAAGTTTTAAAACGGGTAGGGGATGCTTTGGAAAAAGGTGAGCCGTTGGTGGAAGTGTATGCCCGTGGATCGTTCGATGAAGCGGCCATCCTCGGCGCGTTTCATATCACCGATGCGAAGCGAGACACCCCCGCCTTGATTCTTAAAAAAATTGGGCTTTAGAAAAATCTGTGATACAATTTAATTACCGATAAATCAGGGAGCTTAGAGAACTAGGCTGAGAGTGTTCTTGATACTAGAACAGACCATACCTGATCTGGATAATGCCAGCGTAGGATGAATCTTTAATAATTGTTTGTCCTCACGCCGTGGGGACTTTTTTATTAAAGGAGCGTGATGGTTTGACTCACACATTAAGCACCAAACGCATTGCATTTATTGGCGTGTCGCTGGCTTTAGCCGCGGCCATCGAAGTGGTTTTTATGTTTTTACCCAGTTTGCCGCAAGGCGGACGAATCTCATTGTCGTTGATTCCCATTTTCATCTTGGCGTACAAAGAAGGGCCGTGGATTGGCATTTTAGGCGGCACCTTGTTTGGATTCATCAACTTGATGCTTTCCGGGTTTCAACTGTATGGCGTATGGCAAAGCCTTTTCCTGGATTACTTATTGGCATTTGGCCTGGCCGGTGCTGCCGGGTTTGTATTCAAACTGGCCCCAGACAACCGCTGGGTGTTCATGAGCGGCATCTTCCTCGGGTCGTTCTTGCGGTTTTTCATGCATTACTTAAGCGGGGTTTTACTGTTTGGGGCCTTCGCCCCAGAAGGCACCCCCGCCGCCCTCTATTCATTGCTGTATAACGGGTCTTACATGTTGCCCAGTGCGGGCTTAATGATGCTCGTGGGCGTCTTGTTTTTCTCCCGTCTTAAAGCTTTTTCAGACGCATAAAGAATCTTTAAGGACTCAAAGATTTATCCTAAGATTATCGGTCAAAAGAAACCTTCGGGTTTCTTTTTTTTTGCCGATGAAAGCGTTATACTAAAGGCATGAGGTGACGCCATGAAAATTACGTTTGTTGGATCTGAAGCCACCCCCTTTGCGAAAACCGGTGGACTGGCCGATGTGCTCGGCAGTTTACCCAAAACATTGGCGCAGATGGGCCATGAAGTCTCGTTAATCATGCCGAAGCACCAAGCGATTAAAACGCAATATGAAAAAGCCTTAACCACCGTTTACACGGGAACCATTAAAGTCCACCACGACGATAAATACATCGGCATCCAAAGACTGTCTCAAGGTGGGGTGAATGTCTATTTCATTGACAATGAATACTATTTTGGATTGCGGCCCCATCTTTACGGCGATTATGACGATGGCGAGCGCTATGGTTATTTTGCCCACGGGGTCATTCGGACCTTGCAAGAAGTCCTGCCCTCGCAAGCGATCGTGCATCTGAATGACTGGCAAACCGGACTCATCCCGTATCTCATGAAATACGACCGCAAATACAGGGACTTACAGTCGGTCAAAACCATCTTCACCATTCATAACATTGCCTATCAAGGTCGGTTTTCCAAAGCGTTGATGAGCCATTTGAACACCGACTATTCCGACCTTTTGGAATTTGATGATGTGATTAATTTTCTGAAAACGGGCATCATGACGGCCGATCAAGTGACCACCGTGTCGCCCACCTACAAAGACAATTTGCAATATGCGTATTTTGCTTATGGCATGCAAGGGGTCTTAAAAATGCGCGGGGAGAGTTTTTCAGGCATCATCAATGGGATCGATCTGGAAACGTTTAACCCCGCCACCGATGACGCCATTCAAAAACCGTATGACGCCAGTAAAATGGTGAGCGGTAAAAAAGCCAATAAAAAAGCCCTCATGGAACAGTTTGGGCTGAAAAATGCGAACCTTCCTTTGGTGGGAATGGTCTCGCGTATTACCGAATCCAAAGGCTTTAATTTGGTTGCCGATGTGATTCCACCGATGGTCGAAAAAGGCCTGATCAATTTTGTCTTGCTGGGCAGTGGGGATCCGTATTACGAAGACACGTTCCAAGATTTCCATGACCAAATGCCCGATCACTTGGGGGTTTATTTTGGTTATTCCGATGGCCTGGCCCGTCAAGTGTATGCGGGGTCTGACCTTTTCTTAATGCCCTCACGCTTTGAACCGTGTGGGCTTTCGCAACTCATTGCGATGCGTTATGGCACCTTGCCTGTGGTGCATAAAACCGGGGGGCTGAAAGACACCGTGGAGCCGTTTAATGAATACACCTTAGAAGGCACCGGCTTTGGTTTTGATACCTTTGATGCGGAAGACCTCAAACAAGCCTTACTCCTCGCCATCAGTGTCCACGGGGAAAGTGACACCTTTAAGATGTTGCAAAAACGGGCGATGGCCCAAGACTTCTCTTGGACGCAGTCCGCGAATGATTATGTCAAACTCTATCACGAGGTGATGAAGCGTGGATAATGTGCAAGCATTTATTTTAGCGGGCGGAAGAGGTTCAAGACTGGATTTGCTTTCAGAAAAGCGGGTCAAACCGGCGGTCCCCTTTGCCGGGAAATACCGGATCATCGATTTTACGCTCAGCAATTGCACCAATTCTGGGATTTATGACATTGGCATTTTGACGCAATATTTACCGCTTTCTTTAAACGAGCACATCGGCTCGGGAAAACCGTGGGATTTAGACCGAAGAGACACACGTCTTTCTTTGATGCAACCTCACAAAGAGTGGTATAAAGGCACCGCCGATGCCCTCAAACAAAACTTAGAGATCTTAAAGCGTTCCCCCAAAGACACCGTCTTAATTCTTTCGGGCGATCACATTTATAAAATGGATTACCGGTTGATGCTCGCGGAGCATCAACGATTAAACGCAGATGTCACCGTGGCCGTACAGCCGGTGCCCAAAGCCGACATCTCTCGGTTTGGCATTTTAGAAACCAATGCGGAAGGCATCATCACTCAGTTCTTAGAAAAACCCAAAGTGGCCGATTCCAATCTGGCCTCGATGGGCATTTATGTCTTTAAAAAGTCGGTGCTCATCGATGCCTTAGAGCGTTTTGATCACACTGATTTAGACTTTGGAAAACACATCATTCCGGGCTTTTTGGCCGAGAAGAAGCGCTTGGCCGCCTATACCTTTGAGGATTATTGGAAAGATGTGGGCACCTACGATGCCTACTTAGAAGCCAATTTAGAACTCACCGAAACCGTGGATAAGATTCC